>NZ_JASPHM010000001.1:6940-257398 GCF_030229215.1 Corynebacterium sp. MSK150 | reverse complement strand
AATGAAACGGGCCAATAATCTCAGACACAACAACACCCTCCTAAGGGAAAGTGTTGCAACGACCCTCTGAACTCGGCCGGATGCGGAAAAGCAAAAAATCCCCCAAGACTCTGCCCCAATGGCGTTCGCCGGTATGGGCACGGCCTCTCTCGAGGACCAACAGCATATGCCAGAGAATCTCGGAAACCTCATCCCCACGGGTGTGCGAGTGGGGGCGCACGATGGGTTCACCCGAGTCGTCATCGATCTGGAGGGCGAAGGTGAACCGGGCTGGTTTACGTCCTATACCGATAGCCCTACCCAACAAGCATCCGGAAAGCCAGTCGAGGTTCAAGGAAATGCTTTCCTCAACTTAGGCATTGAAGGAACGCCGTGGCCTTCTACCCCAGAGCTAAAAGAAAAGTACATGCAGCCGGGCACTACCCCTGGTGCCGGGGTGGTCAGTGCAGTCAACTACACCACCACCTTTGAGGCGCAAACACAGCTCATTATCGGTCTAGAGAAGAAGACTGCCTACTCCGTGACGTATCTAAAGGACCCGTCCCGCGTGGTCATTGACTTCCAGAACTAACGTATAGCGGCGCCTCTAAATGGTGCACACCTTACAAAGAAGGCTCTGCTTTCCAGCGAGTGAACTGGAAGGCAGAGCCTTCTTTGGGCTTAGGGATTAGTCCTCAACCGGAACCAGGGAAATCTTGCCGCGGTTATCGATATCCGCGATTTCTACCTGAACCTTATCGCCAACGTTGATGACGTCTTCTACCTTCTCGATGCGCTCGTCGCCACCCAAGTTGGAAATGTGGATCAAGCCATCGCGACCCGGGGTCAAGGAAACGAATGCGCCGAACGGCACGGTCTTTACCACGGTGCCCAGGAAGCGCTCTCCTACCTTCGGCAGCTGTGGGTTTGCAATGGAGTTCACCTTATCGATGGCAGCATCCGCAGCCTCACCGGTAGCGGCGGAAACGTAGACGGTTCCGTCATCCTCGATGGAGACATCGGCACCGGTTTCCTCGGTAATCTGGTTGATGGTCTTGCCCTTTGGCCCGATAAGCTCGCCGATCTTATTAACCGGGATCTTCACGGAGGTGATCTTCGGTGCAAGGCCAGACATCTCATCTGGGGTATCGATGACCTCAGCCATGGTTTCCAGGATGGTAGAGCGGGCATCGCGAGCCTGCTCCAGGGCCTGGGCCAGGACCTTAGACGGGATGCCATCCAACTTGGTGTCCAGCTGCAGGGCGGTGATGTACTCAGAGGTACCGGCGACCTTGAAGTCCATATCGCCAAAGGCATCCTCGGCGCCGAGGATATCCGTCAGGGCGACGAACTTTTCCTTGCCATTTACCTCGCCAGAGACCAGGCCCATAGCGATGCCAGCTACCGGAGCCTTCAGCGGGACACCGGCATTGTAGAGGGACAAGGTGGAGGCACACACAGAGCCCATAGAGGTGGAGCCATTGGATCCCAAGGCCTCAGAGACCTGGCGGATGGCGTAGGGGAAGTCCTCACGGGATGGGATGACCGGAAGCAGAGCGCGCTCGGCCAAAGCACCGTGGCCGATCTCGCGGCGCTTCGGGGAGCCCACGCGGCCAGTCTCGCCAGTGGAGAATGGCGGGAAGTTGTAGTGGTGCATGTAACGCTTGGATTCCACCGGGGTCAGGGAATCAATCTGCTGCTCCATCTTGAGCATGTCCAGGGTGGTAACACCCAGAATCTGGGTCTCACCGCGCTCGAACAGGGAGGAACCGTGAGCACGCGGAACCAGGTCCACCTCAACGGAGAGGTCGCGGATATCGGTAACGCCGCGGCCATCGATACGGAAGCCCTCGGAAAGGATCTTCTGGCGCACGATCTGCTTCATCAAAGCGTTATAAGCGCCGCGGATCTGCTTAGACGCGTCGGTCTCTTCCAAGTCTTCGAACTGGTCCAAGAGCTCTTCTTCGACCTGCTCCATGTATTCATTGGTAGCATCGTCGCGTTCCTGCTTACCCGGAATGGTCAGCAGCTTCTCTAGCTTCTTTGCAGCAGCCTTTTCCACTGCCACGAAGACATCATCGCCGTATGCCGGGAAGAGCGGGAACTCCTGGGTTTCCTTGGCGGCACGCTCGGCCAGACCGTTCTGGGCCTCGCACAAGGTCTTAATGAATGGCTTTGCTGCCTCCAAGCCTTCCGCGACGGCTGCTTCCTGCGGTGCAGGGGCGCCGTCGGCAATGCGCTCAGCAACGTTGGTGCCGGCACCGGCCTCGACCATCATGATGGCTACGTCGTCCTTACGGCCCTTTTTGACAATGCGGCCGGCAACGACCATCTCAAAGAGAGCGCGCTCGTGCTGCTCGTGATTCGGGAAGGCCACCCACTGGCCCTCGGGGTGCTTATCATCAGCGATCAGTGCCATGCGGACACCGCCGACTGCACCGGAAACGGGCAAGCCGGACAGCTGGGTGGCGGCGGAAGCGCCGTTGATGGCAACGACGTCGTAGTACTCTTCCGGATCCTGGGACATCACGGTAACGACGACCTGGACCTCGTTGCGCAGGCCCTTGACAAAGGTTGGACGCAGCGGGCGGTCGATGAGGCGGCATGCCAGGATGGCCTCAGAAGAAGGGCGGCCCTCACGGCGGAAGAAGGAACCCGGAATCTTGCCGGCGGCGTACATACGCTCTTCTACGTCCACAGTCAGCGGGAAGAAGTCAAATCCCTCGCGCGGCTGGTTGGACGCAGTGGTCGTGGCCAGCAACATGGTGTCATCGTCCAAGTAGGTGGTCACGGAGCCGTCTGCCTGGCGGGCCAACTGGCCGGTTTCAAAGCGCAGGGTGCGGGTGCCAAAGTCACCATTGTCTAGCGTGGCAATGGCCTCGGTAATGCCAAAGTCCTCGTCAATATTGAACTCGACGGAGTTCTGAACGCTCATTAAAAAATGTCTCCTTGAGTGGTTTAGGCGATCGTCGATGCCGCCTGGTCGATTTTTGTCTATGACAACGGTGTCAAATTCTAACAGAAAAACCACAAAAGCCCCGCCAAAGGGCGGGGCGAGGTGGCCGAAGCTGGGCCGAAATTAACGGCGCAGACCCAGACGAGAGATCAGATCACGGTAGCGATCGACATTGTTCTCAGCCAGGTACTTCAGCAGGCCACGACGGCGACCAACCATCAGCAGCAGACCACGACGGGAGTGGTGATCGTGCTTGTGGAACTTCAGGTGCTCGGTCAAAGTATTGATGCGGGAGGTCAGCAGGGCAACCTGTGCCTCAGGGGAACCGGTATCGGTTTCGTGCAGGCCGTACTCCTTGAGGATTTCGGCCTTCTTCTCAGTGGTCAATGCCATGAGTATTTCTCCTTTATTTCAGTCCACATTATCGTGACGCATAAGCCTGCGCTGGCGCAGTACTTGTGCGTGCCGCAACTGCTGTGAACCGCAGTCGCTAAGCCAAACAAACACCTTACAGCGCTCAGGCAGAGAAAATCAAAACCACATGGCTTCTAGGCTGTGCTTTTAAAGCTCGCTGAAGAGCGTCTCAAGGCGTTCGACAAACTCTCGCACAAAACGCTCACTATCCACACCCACAGCTACCCGGGCGGTGGGTGGCGCATCCAATCGCTTTTCATCCGCGATTGTCCGCCCACGGGTAGGGCCGGTGGTGTCAGTCTTGAGGTTTATCGAAAGGACGTCGACAAGCGAGGCATCTGCCGCCACCGCAACGGCCAATGGATCGTGCAGGCCGCACCCGCCCAAGTGCGGCGATGTGGTGGCGTAAGCACGAATGTAATAGTCCACCATATCCGCAAAAATGCGGCCGGCGCGGGTTCCGGTAGCGCGCCAACGCGCAGACTCCGCCGTGGTCAAAAGCGTGCGCAAGGTGACGTCCAAGCCCACCATGGTGGTATCACTTGTGTGGCGGAACAGGTAATCGGTAGCTTCCGGATCCTGGGAGAAATTGGCTTCAGACCACTGCGTGACGTTGCCCGGAACGGTGAGAGCCCCGCCCATCATCACCAAGTGTGCGGCCGTGGCAAAGGAAGGGTCCTGCTGCATGGCGGCAGCAATCGTGGTGGACGGGCCGGTCGGAATGATTACTAGATCATCGCTGTGCTCGTGCACGGCCTCGATGAGGAACTCAGCCGCTGGTTGGGACTGCGCCTGGGTGGTTGCCGGCGGAAGCAGGACCTCCCCCACGCCGTTGTGGCCGTGGATTAAAGAAGAAATCTCGCTTGGCCGAAAACCATCCGGGCTAGGTCCGGCAAAGACCGGAATATCGTCTTGGCCCAGTAGTTCTAGAAGGGCCAGTGTATTGCGCACGGCTAAGGGCACGGTCACGTTGCCGTACGTGCAGGTCACGCCGATTAAGTCCAGGTCCGGATGGGCGATGGCATACGCCAGCGCTAGGGCATCATCAATGCCGGTATCAAGATCGAGAATCGTCTTCATTTATTTCTCCCGCAAGAAGTAGTCCTTCGCGGTCCAGCCCTGCGCCTTAGCATCGGCGGCTAGCACCTGGCGGGCCTTGGTTACGTCATTGGCCATCGCTTCTAGCAGCTCGTCTACGGAATTGAACTTCACCATATCGCGGAGGTGGCCTACAAAGTGCACCGTAGCCTCGTAGCCATACAGGTCAGCGTCACGGTCGAGCACGAAGGACTCGATAGAGCGCTCCTCGTCGCCAAAGGTGGGGTTGGTGCCTACGGAAATCGCGGCCGCATAGGCCACGCCAGGGCGCATATCCCCGTCGATAGAGGAGTCAGAGTGGACGATGAACCAGCCCGCGTACACACCATCGGCCGGGATGGCGACCGTATCCGGGAAATACTGATTGGCTGTTGGGAATCCGAGCTCCTTGCCACCACGTCCTGCACCGCGCACTACAGGCCCGGTCACGGTGAAATGGCGACCAAGCGCCCAATTGGCGGATTCGATGTCCCCCTGCGCAAGGCACTCACGGATGTGGGTGGAACAAATGCGCACGCCCTCATCATCCAGCAGTGGAACGATTTCCACGCTAAAGCTGAACTCGGCACCAAAGTCCTGCATAGCCTGGGCGGTTCCGGTCGCGCCGGCACCAAAGGTGAAGTTCTCTCCTACCACGATGTGCTGGGCTGCGAGCTTTCCTACCAATAAATCCTCTACGTAGGGCCGTGGCTCCACCCCAGCAAGGTCGCGGGTGAAGTCAATAACAAGCACGGCTGCAATGCCCATCTCTTCGGCCAATTCCAGTCGGCGTTCAAAGCTCAGCACCGCCAAGGGCGCACGTTCCGGGAGGAATACCGACACCGGGTGCGGGTCAAAGGTCACCATGACAGGACGCTCACCATGAGCGCGCGCATGCTCCACGCAGGCGGAGATGAGCTGCTGATGGCCGCGGTGCAGGCCGTCAAAGACACCGATGGTTACTGACGTTGGGCCCACTTCCGCGGGGATGTCATCGATTCCGTACCAAATATCCACGCAGACCATCGTAGAGCATAGACTTAGAGGCTATGACTGATGCGCTCGCAAACTCCGGACTCGTCATCGTAGACAAACCCGCCGGCATGACCTCCCACGATGTTGTCGGCCGCCTACGCAGGTACTTTCGCACCAAGAAAGTAGGCCACGCCGGCACCCTCGACCCCATGGCCACCGGCGTGCTTGTCCTAGGCATGGAGCGTGGCACCAAGTTCTTGGCCCACATGGTTGCCTCCACTAAGTCCTATGACGCCACCATTCGCCTCGGCGCCGCCACCACAACCGATGACGCCGAGGGGGAGCGCTGCTGGGGCGCTAGCGCTGCGGCAATTGACCGCACCGCAATCGAGGCAGAGATTGCCAAGCTCACCGGCGACATCATGCAAAAGCCCGCGGCCGTATCCGCTATTAAAATTAACGGCCGCCGCGCCCATGAGCTAGTACGCGAGGGCCAGGAGGTAGACATTCCCGCCCGCCCAGTAACGGTAGATAGATTTGACGTCCTGGCCGAGCGCCGCGAGGGCGACTACATCGATCTGGACGTCACGGTGGACTGTTCTTCCGGCACCTATATCCGCTCCCTGGCCCGCGATCTGGGCGAGGCCCTGCAGGTGGGCGGGCACCTGACCGCCTTGCGTCGCACTGAGGTGGGCCCTTTTGCACTTGCCGACGCCCTCTCGCTCGACGCCCTTGCCGAATCCCCTCGCCTTTCCCTCAGCTTGGATGAGGCCTTGGCTCGCTGCTTCCCCGTCCTTTCCGTCACAGAGGAGGAGGCAGCCGCCCTCGCCATGGGCAAATGGCTAGAGCCCCGCGGGCTCAAGGGCGTCCACGCTGCTGTGGCCCCTAATGGCCAAGCCGTGGCGCTCATTAAAGAAAAAGGCAAGCGCCTGGCCACCGTATTTGTGGCACGGCCCTCCACCCTTTAGCGACTAAAAACTAAGGCTGGAACCGAGGTGGAGACGATAACGTAGCCGTCTCGAATTACCCAGCGCCCGGTGATAAAAGGCACCGGTGTGGGCCTAGCCAAAATATAGGAAATAAGCGTGCCATCTTCGCGCAGGTCGATTTCTGCTTGGTCAAAGTCCAGCCAGCGAAAGGTCATGGGAAACCACGACTTATACGTGGCCTCCTTGGCACAAAAAAGCAATCGGTCCGGGCAGGTAATCCCCGCCTTACGAAGCCGCAAAAGCTGCGGCATCTCCCCTGCTCGGGCGATCATGGTAAGGACATGATCCGGCAACGGTTCGGCGGGTTCTGCATCCAAGCCTACGGACTTTAAGGCTGAGGTAGGGGCAACGACCGCAGCCCGCATGCCCTCGGTATGCGTCATCGAACCTACAAAGCCCTTGGGCCACAGCGGCATGCCGCGCTCGCCGCGCAAAATCGGCGTCGCCGGGCTGGCCCCCAATTCCTGCAAGGCTCGGTGCGCACACCACCGAGCATCTCCGAACTCGGCCTTGCGCACATCAACTGCCTGGGAAACCAGAGACTTTTCTTCGGCCGCGAGGTCTTCAAAATTAGCCAAATCCGCATAGCTCGAGTCCGTGCGCACGTAGCAATAGCGCGCACTTTCTGGAAATAGCTCTGGATACATCATCGTGTCCCCTCCTCTACAAAGGAACGCAGTACCGGATAGGGCCACGCCTGGGCGCTCTCGCGCCCCTGCCATTCACGCGGATACCCCAATGACGTTTCGATGTGGTCAACGCCGTCCACATTCATGCGAGACGGCATATGCAGGTGCCCATAGATGACGGACTCCGCGTTATAGCGCCGCGGCCACGACCGCGTATGCCTAGTTCCGCACCACAAGGCAATTTCCGGAAAGCGCAATAGCATGGTTGGTTCTTGGACCAAGGGCCAATGGTTAACCAACACGGTAGGACCATGTACACGGGAAAGGCGCTTGATGGAATAGGCCAACCTGTCCCAACACCACGCCCGCACGTCTACGAAGGGGGCGATGGCGAACTCATCGGTCATCATGAGTTGTTTCGCGCGCGCCGCGTCAATGGCTTCGTCCACGCTAAGGCCATGCGGACGGAAACTGTAATCATACAAAGTAAATAGCGGAACAATGGTAGTTCCGTGAAATACCGGATACGGGTCTTCTGGAGTAATAACTCCAATCTCCCTGCACCTTTCCACTAAGTGCGCATACTTTTCTCGGCCTTGATACCGGTCCTGGGAACGGGAGAATAGCTCATGGTTGCCCGGCACCCAGATGACCCTGGCATAGCGATCATTAAGCTGGCGCAAAATACGAATAATGAGTTCGGTACGCTCTGCAACGTCCCCGGCCACGATGAGCCAATCCGCGGGATCGGGCGGAGTAAGCTGATCAATGCGCTCGCTATTGGCACTGACCGCTCCATGCAGGTCAGAAACCGCCCACACTGTTGGCATAGGTTTCTCACCTGCCTTCCTAGAATCTGCGCGCTGCACGGAGCCGCACACCGCGCGAGAGTATCAACACGCCCACTTTAGCGCAGCTAGCGCTCCTGTACTACGGCCCATTTCATCGATCGGAACCGGTAGACCACACCCACCATGCGGAAAGCAATGAAGGCCGCGAGACCACACCACACGCCGGTTAAGCCTGTGCCCATGAAGTGCGCCAAGATTACACCCGGCAAAAATCCCACCAGGACCGAAGAAATGGTCAGCGTACGCAGGAAGGCAGCATCGCCGGCCCCCAGCAAGACACCATCGAAGGCGAAGACCACGCCACCGCCGATAACCATGGCCACCAGGATCCACCACGGCTCAGAGATGGCATCGAGCACTTCCGGAGCGGAGGTAAAAATGCGCGGAATAATCCCTGCACCAGCAGCAAATACGGCAGCCAAGAGGCCAGAGAAAATCGTAGAGTACAACGCCACCTTGCTGCCCACACTGCGTGCGTGCCGCGCAGAGCCAGCACCTAGTGCAGCACCAGTCAATGATTGCGCGGCAATGGCCAACGAATCCAAGATAAGGGACATGAAGTTCCACAGCTGCATCATGATCTGGTGACCGGCCAAAGAAGCGGTACCAACGCGGGAAACCACAGCCGTGGCAGTAAGAAAGGCCACCTGGAAGCTAGCCGAACGCAAAATAAGATCGCGGCCTAAGATGAGTTGTTCGCGTACCACATGCCACTGAAATTGCCAGGAGCCGGTATGTTCCTTATGCAATTCGCGGACAAATAGCGCAGCAATAATGCTCATGCCCAAAACCGTGGCAATTGCCGAGCCTGCCAGCCCCCAGAAATGGACGAAGATGGGCACCGCAATAGCGCCGGGAATCATGCCAGACAAAGTGAAGTACAGCGGCTTCTTCGTATCTTGGACACCGCGCATCCAGCCGTTTCCGGCCATCTCCACCAAAGTAACGGGAATAGCCAGAGCTGCGATGCGCAGCCACAAGGCCGTACCGGCGGCCGTGGTGGGATCACCGGTTAGAGCACGGGCAAATACGCCGCCGAAAATCCACATGATTACCGCGAGCAGCCCGCCTACTCCTAGAGCCACATAGGTGGCTTGCACGCCTTCAGCAACCGCCGCTTCGCGCTTGCTGGAGCCAAAGAGACGAGCAGAGCGAGCGGTCGTGCCGTAGGACAAGAAAGTCAACTGCGTCGTCACCACGGAGTGAATTGTGGTGGCTGCAGCCAGCGAGGCGAGCTCTTGGGCGCCAAGGCGTCCGACTACCGCGGTATCCAGCAAGAGGTAGAGCGGCATGGCCGCAAGTACGCCAAGCGCGGGAAACGCGAGGCCAAAGACCTCGCGTGCGGTTACCCTGCCAGCGGTGGAGCGATCCTGAGCGTTCATTCCATCCGTCTGCCTATTTCTCATTGGATAGCGGCCACCAATTCCTTAATAATCTTTTCCGGAGCCCCATGGGCGGTATAGCCCGCGGCCGGTACATGTCCGCCGCCCCCGAAGGTAAGCGCTACCGAAGAACAATCAATGCGAGAAGAACGCAAGGAAACCGCCCACACCTCCGGAGCTTGTTCCTTAAACACCACGCCGACGGTGGTTCCTTCAAGCGCGCGAACGAACTCCACCAAAGATTCAACGGCCGAATCAGAGTGTCCCTGGATATCTTCCAGCCGCGCGACGAGAATGCCTAGGGTGTGCTCCCCTGCATCTTCGAGGCGCAAACCGGCCAATACCCTACCGATCATCTGAAGATCGTCCGGCGTGGTGGAATCTAAAAGGTCAGCTGCGATCTGCTTGGTATCCAGATCGTAGTGCATGAGGCGGGTGGCAATATCGTGCATAGCCGGCCTGCCCCAGCGGAAGCTGCCAGTATCGGTCATCAAACCGGCATATAAGCAGTGCGCAATATGACGGTCAATCTGAATCTCCAGTGAATCCAGGATGCTCAGCAACACCACGGTGGTGGATTCACATTCAGTGTCCACCACATTGATGGCACCAAACCCCGGATTAGAAGAATGATGGTCAATGCACAGAACTCGGCCCTGCTGGGCTAGCTGCTCAATCCGGTCCGCAAAAAAGCCCGTCCGGTCTAAAGAACCACAATCAACGGTGACGTAGAGGTCATAGCCTTCCGGCAGCTCACGACTAGTGGTGACGTCGTCGGCGGCAGGAATGGTGTAAAGATTACGGGAAATCTCCCGCTCCTGGCCCACAACGGCACAGACGTCTTTGCCCCGTTGGCGCAGCGCGAGCAGCAACGCCGCAGCAGAGCCGATGGCATCGGCATCCGGCCGCAGGTGCGTCACAATGCAGATGCTATGAGCATCATGCAAAGCGGCAACTGCCGGCTGGTATTGCTTCTTAGTCACTTAAGCCTCGTCTTCATCGGAGGTCTTATACGGGTTCGCATCCCCTGCCGGCTGAGCGTTTTCCTTCAGCTTTGCTAGTTCTTCATCGCGGGCGCGAGCACGGGCCAGAAGCTCTTCCATATGAGCAGAGGCCTCCGGAACGGTATCGACCTCGAAGGTTAGCGTCGGGGTAAACCGCACCGAGAGTTGATCGCCCACAATCTTGCGCAGCTGACCTTTAGCGCGCTTGAGGGCTTCTTCTGCTTGGGCGAAGTCCGGCTCTGAATCAATGTCCTTTCCGCGCACGGTATAAAAAACGGTGGCATCGTGTAGGTCGCCCGTGACTCGAGTATCCGTAATGGTCACCAGCTCGAGGCGGCGATCCTTAATCTGGCGTTCGATGGCGCTCGCCACGATTTCCTGAATGCGCTTGGCCATGCGCGCTGCGCGTGCGTGATCGACCATGTAAACCTCCCAGCTCAATAAGAATCTATCTCTAAAATTACCGCCAACCGGTACAAGAAACCACCAGTTTAGTGCCGAATCCCGGACAATGAAAACCCGTCGCGGCAGCGCCAGTAGGCAGCGGCACCCACGGCGCCCTCAACTCACAGACGCAGGAATAGCGCAAGGCCCGCTTCCCATCTCCTCGGGCCTTCCCTACTGAGTGCTAGCAGCACATTCAGTGGGGACGGCGGGAGCGGAAGCGGGCCTTGAGACGGCGACGTTTAGTCGCGCGGAACCTCGACCTCTTCGTAGGCCTGGATGATGTCGCCTACCTGGATATCCGGGTAAGAGAGCACCATACCGCACTCGTAGCCGGCCTTGATCTCGGTTGCGTCGTCCTTTTCGTGACGCAGGGACTCAATCTTGGCGTCGGCAGTGATGACGTTGTTATCGCGCAGCAGGCGAACCTTGCCGTTGCGGACAACCTTGCCCTCGGTAACCATGCAGCCGGCGATGGTACCCACCGCGGAGGACTTGAACAGGGCGCGGATTTCGGCCGCACCGGTGTCGCGCTCCTCGTAAATCGGCTTGAGCATGCCCTTGAGCGCAGCCTCGACCTCTTCGATGGCCTTGTAGATGATCGTGTAGTAACGAATATCCACGCCCTCTTGGGTGGCCATCTCCGTCGCCTTGCCTTCCGCACGGGTGTTGAAGGCAATGATGACGGCGTCGGAAGCCGCTGCGAGAGAGACGTTGGTCTCGGTCACAGCGCCCACACCACGGTCGATGATGTTGAGCTCGACTTCGTCCTCGGTCTTGATATCCAGCAGGGCATCTTCCAGTGCCTCGACGGAACCGGCATTGTCGCCCTTGAGGATGAGGTTGAGGGTCGAAGTCTCCTGCAATACCTTGTCCAGATCCTCCAGGGAGACGCGCTTGCGCTGCTTTGCCTGCAGGGCAGAACGCTTGCGAGCATCACGCTGGTTAGCAATCTGGCGGGCAACGCGATCATCTTCCACCACGAGCAGATTATCGCCTGCACCCGGCACACCGGACAGACCCTGGACCTGCACCGGACGGGATGGGCCCGCCTCTTCGACGTCTTCGCCGAACTCATCGAGCATGCGGCGGACACGGCCGTGCGCATCGCCAACGACGATGGAGTCACCCACGTGCAAGGTACCGCGCTGAACGATGACCGTTGCCACCGGACCGCGTCCGCGGTCCAGGTGAGCCTCAATGGCCACGCCCTGTGCGTCCATGTCTGGATTAGCGGTCAGCTCCAAGGCCGCATCCGCGGTGAGGATGACCGACTCAAGCAGCTGGTCAATGTTCTTGCCCTGCTTCGCGGAGATATCCACGAACATGGTGTCGCCGCCGTACTCTTCCGGAACCAGGCCGTACTCGGTGAGCTGGCCACGGATCTTATCCGGCTGAGCTTCCGGCTTATCCACCTTGTTCACGGCCACGACGACCGGAATATCGGCAGCCTTGGCGTGGTTGATGGCCTCCACGGTCTGGGGCATAACGCCGTCATCGGCGGCAACCACGAGGATGGCCAAGTCGGTTGACTTAGCACCGCGGGCACGCATGGCGGTAAAGGCCTCGTGACCCGGGGTATCCAGGAAGGTGATGGTGCGCTCGCCGTCCACGTCCACCGTGGTCTGGTAGGCACCAATGCCCTGGGTGATGCCGCCTTCCTCGCGGGCGCCCTCGTTGGTCTTACGAATGGCGTCCAACAGGCGGGTCTTACCGTGGTCAACGTGACCCATAACGGAGACGACTGGAGGACGATTCTCCAGTGCTTCCTCGCCGCCTTCGTCCTCGCCGAACTTCAAGTCGAAGGACTCGAGCAGCTCGCGGTCCTCGTCCTCAGGGGAGACAACCTCGACGTTGTAGTTGATCTCGGAGCCGAGCAGCTGCAGCGTATCTTCCGATACGGAAGCGGTTGCCGTCACCATTTCACCGAGATTGAACAGTGCCTGCACCAACGATGCTGGATCCGCACCGATCTTCTCGGCGAAGTCAGACAGGGATGCACCACGACGCAGGCGGACGGTTTGGCCCTTGCCGTCTGGCAAGCGCACGCCGCCTACTACATGCTTCTGCTGCTCCTCGTACTCATGGCGCTTCTGACGCTTGGACTTCTTGCCCTTACGTGGAGCGCCACCTGGACGGCCGAATGCACCCGCGGTGCCGCCGCGACGTCCGCCGCGTCCACCGCCGCGGAAACCGCCTGGACGGCCGCCACCTAGGCCACCGTGACCCGGTCCGCCGTGACCGCCGCGACCGCGGCCGCCACGTCCACCACCGCTCGGTGCCTTAGACGGCATCGACGCAGGGTTCGGGTGGGACGGCATCATGGCCGGGGATGGACGGCGACCGCCGCCACCCTGGTTATTGCCACCCTGGCGGTTATTTCCGCCCTCGTTCTGGCCACCGCGCTTACCGCGGTTATCGCCTGGCTTATTGCCGCCACGCTGACCCTTGGAGCCACCTGGGCGAGGGCCCGGACGGTTGTCGCCGCCACCCGTGGAGAACGGGTTATTAGCTACGCGACGGGAACCGCCTGGCTTCGGCATTGGACGAGGCATGGAATTGCCTGGGGTCGGACGCTCGCCCGACTTCTTGCCGCCAGCCTGGCCTGGCTTCGGTGCGCCCTGGCCGGGCTTCGGTGCGGCAGACTTTGCACCCGGCTTCGGGGCCTGTGCGCCCGGCTTCGGGGCAGCTGGCTTTGCACCGGGCTTAGCAGCACCCTGTCCCGGCTTCGGTGCGCCCTGGCCAGGCTTCGGTGCAGCAGCCTTCGCGCCTGGCTTTGGCGCCTCTGCGCCCGGCTTGGGGGCAGCAGACTTCGCACCCGGCTTAGGGGCACTCGCCTTTGCGGTGCTCTTAGCGGCACCCTTGGCAGGCTTATTGTCTTGCTTCTTCTCGGCGGCGTCATCGCCGCCGGACTGTGCTTCATAATGAGCTCGCATCTTCTTAACCACCGGCGGTTCGATGGTGGAAGAAGCAGTCTTTACAAACTCACCCTGTTCCTTCAGGGTGGCGAGCAGTTCCTTGCTGGTTACTCCGAGCTGCTTTGCGAGCTCGTGAACACGTAGCTTTCCGGGCACTTGTCTCCTCTTGGTATCGACTAGGAGTCAAGGCCGCGGAAACTGGCCTGACCCCTAGTTAGGTGTATAGGACTTTCATCGCTGATGCTTCATCGTTGTGCGCTCATCAGTGTTCGGTCTTCCTTTGTAACTCTGGTTCGTACGAATCTAACGCGGCGTTTTCCGCGCTAGGTACCTGTCCGCTATACGCTTCCAAGTACTGCCGTACCTGACCTGTGTCCACGGGTGCGGACGTGCGAAGCGCGCGCTTGAAGGCGCGTTTGCGCTCCGCCAGCTCGAGTGCAGAAAGTGTGGGGCTAATCCACGCCCCGCGGCCGGGAAGCCGGCGGTGTGGATCTGCTACCAGACGGCGGCCGTGCGGATCATCGCGGTCGATGACCACCCGTAACAAGTCCGTATCTGGCAGGCGGCGGCGAGTGGCGATACAAGTCCGGAGTCTTTGCCTCTCAGACATTCAACTCCTTACTTTTCGCGTCGCCAATATGCCCCAATCTGCAACTGGGCCGTTTACTAGCCTACGCTACAAAAGCGCAGATCCTTAATTAGCGTCAGCGTCCGAGTGAATATCGATCTTCCAACCGGTCAAACGGGCAGCTAGACGGGCATTCTGCCCCTCTTTACCAATAGCCAGGGACAGCTGGTAGTCCGGCACCACCACGCGCGCGATTTGCGCCTCGTTGTCTACAACGGTGACCTTGACCACCTTCGAGGGGGCCAGTGCGTTGCCTACATAGACCGTCGGATCCTCGCTGAAGTCAATGATGTCAATCTTTTCACCGCCGAGCTGGCGCATGATGTTATTGACGCGCTGACCGCGCGGGCCGATGCAGGCTCCCTTAGCGTTCAGGCCCTTGGCATGGCCCACAACGGCCACCTTGGAACGGTGGCCTGCCTCGCGGGCGATGGCAATCATTTCTACGGTGCCATCGGCAACTTCTGGAACTTCGAGCTCAAAAAGGCCACGCACCAGTTCCGGGTGGGTGCGGGAGAGATTGATCTGTACTTGGGCGCCGTTGCGATTAACGCCTACGACATAGGCCTTGATGCGGTCACCGTGCTCGAGCTTTTCTCCCGGAATCTGCTCAGCAGGCAGCAAGATGCCGTCTTGGGACTCCAGCTCAGAGCCCAGCTGGACCACGACGATTCCGCGGGCATTAGCGCGCGCATCGCGCTGAACGATGCCGCTGACAACGCGGCCGGTAAGCTCCGAGTAGGAATCGTAGGTGCGCTCTGCCTCGGCCTCGCGCAACTTGCGCAGGATGGCCTCGCGCACGGCCTGCGCGCCCACACGTCCAAAGTTGTCCGGGGTGTCATCATACTCGGTGGTTACTTCCCCAGTTTCTGGGTCACGTTCCGAGACAATGACGCTGACCGCACCGGTGGTGGCGTCGATATCGACGCGGGACTTGGCGCCTTCTACCTTGCCGCCAGCATTAGACTCGCGGTAATCCAGGTAGGAATACAACAAGGCACCCGCAATCGCTTCCAGCAAGTCCTTTACGGGGACGTTGCGCTCGGATTCGATGGTACGAAGTGCCTGTAGATCAATATTCACTTGTCATTCCTCTCGGTTGCCGGTTAGTTCTCGGCTTCTTCAAACGTCTTGCGCACTGCCTCTAGCTCCTGTTCGGACGGCTGTGCAAACTCAATTTCTACCACTGCCCGGGCAATATTTTCCAATCGTTCGGCGCGCGCCTGCACGTCCTTTTTACTTGCCGTGATGAGGATTACGGCATCGGCGGCGTCGTTAAGTGCGCCAATGCGTGCCGATTGAGTCTTACCATCGCCAAGGTCGAAGGAGACCTTGCGCCCCCGATTGCGGCGCCAGTGGCGCGGGGCGGTGAGCGGCAAGTCCACGCCGGGGGTGGAGACCTCCAAGGTATAGCCGGCGCCGAAGTTCAGCTCTCCTTGCGCTTCCTTGTCATCAAAGAAGGCAGAAATTTCGTTGGAAACTTCCTCCAACACATCGGAGCTAGGGCGCTTATCGCCATCAATACGGATAATGACCTGGGATTTCTTTCCCGCCTTGGTGGTTTTAATGTCTTCTACGTCCAATCCCCGCTCAGCCAATTTGGGTTGCAAGAGATCGGTCAATTGTTGTGCATCTGGGAAAGCCATGCCCACTAGCCTACGTGCTACGGGGTACAGTCTTTTGCGTGAACCGCCGACGCATAGCTTTAACCCTCGTAGCCACAACCGCCACCCTGCCCGCCTTGGCTGGGTGCCAAGCGGTTGATTCCGTCGTCGACTATTTTGGCCCGCGGCCAGAGAGCAGGCTTCTGGCGCTTGCCGACGCCGCCGCCACCGACGCCTTGTCCCTCAGCGGCGTCGATGACCATGCCGCAGGGCTGCGCAGCTCCCAGGCGGATGCCCTTTATGCCGAAATTACGCGGCTATGCGGCACGGATGATGCTGGCAATCCCCCACGCTCCTGCGAGGTAGAGCGCCCTACCGAGGCCAATCACGCCGCAGACTCTGGCGAAATTATGGAAAATGCCGCTTCCGCTACCACCGAGGCCGCCGATGAGGTCACCGTTGAATCACGCACCCTAGTTACCGAGCAGGCCATCGCGCTCAATGCTTGGCTGCCTGGCGATGCCCCCGATATTCCCGAGCTTTCCCAACCAGAGCAAAAAAGCGCTGCTGATCTCCTGAGCTGGGAGTATGAGCAGGTATACGGTCTAGATTTCGCCCGCGCCTACGTTGGCCCCGAGCACGAGGACAAGGTGGATCATCGCCTCGCTGTTCATCATCGCCGCATCGACGCCCTCCAGGGCGCACTTGCCCGCTACGGCAACACTCCGCAGCCGGAGCCGGCTTATACCTCCGGAGAGCAAGAACTGCCCCACGATTCTGCTTCCGCCCTGGCCTTTATCGATGGCCTTGCCGCACACGACGGCCGCAAGTGGTCCGCTGCCGCCACGGGTGCAGCGCAAGAAGAATCCCCGGATCAGGAATGGGTTACTTGGCTCATTGGCATCGCGGCGGAGTCCCACGGAATGCGATAAGACAGGCTGACCGCCTGTAAATCCCCTGAACACCAGTCAGCGAAATTGCAGCGACCTTTACGGCATAATGCATTGCTTTCGCTCCGCAAGCGTGCGTAGGTTGGGTCACCATGAGCTTGCAGGAGATTCCGCAAGCTAAAAGACACAAAGAGAAGGAGTTTCCTCTCAATGCGTTTTAAGAAGACCATGTTGACCGCATCCGCCGCAGCACTCGGCCTTTCTGGCTTGGCCGCGCCTGCTGCTACCGCCGCACCGGCTAGCGCCTGGGATCAGGTAGCCGCCTGCGAGTCCGGCGGTGATTGGCACATCAATACCGGAAACGGTTACCAGGGCGGCCTGCAGTTCAACCCGCAGACTTGGGCCGCCAATGGCGGCACCCAGTACGCCCCGACGGCTGACCAGGCGACCCGCGAGCAGCAGATTGCCGTGGCCGAAAGCGTCCTAGCCACCCAGGGTGCTGGCGCTTGGCCTAACTGCGGCGGCCCCGTCGCCGGCTAGTTTCTAGCCTCGGCAGTTAATACGAAGCCGGCCTCCTCCCCTTACTCCGCAGGGTTTCGCGGAATGGGGAGGAGGCCGGTTTTGTGCTTGACCTAGCTGGCTAGCATGCAGCCAAGGCGGCTTTAGGCCTCATGCTTGGCGATGTTCCAGGCATACATCATCAACAGCACCTGCAGCGGCTGGCGGATGATGTGGTAGAGCTTCTTTGGCCACCCTGCTTTGCGTTCAATCCAGGCATGGTACATATTGGCCGGCCACACAGCAGCAAAGAGTGCGAGTGCGGAAGCACCGCCGAAGCCGCGGGTGGCGCGGCGGCGAAGCAAAGCACCGGTGGCAATCTCCCACAGGCCCGAAGCAAAGTTATAAAAGCGCGCAGGGCCTGGCAGTTGCGGCGGAACAATGGATTCGAAAGTCTTCGCCTTCACAAAGTGCAGTACGCCCATTGCTGAAAGCACCGTGGAAAGCCCATTCTTGTGAAAGTTCATGCCTTCCACGGTACCCCGCCGCGCAGAGTCGGGTCTTATTTAGCCATGCACGAGCTCGAGGATCTTGTCCACGATGTCCTCGGCTGGAACCTCGAGGGTCTCCCCACCGCGGATGCGCAGCTCAATCTTGCCGTCCTTGAAGGCACGGCCCAAGATGGCAACGAAGGGAATGCCAAGGAGCTCTGCATCCTTGAACTTCACGCCTGGGGAGACCTTTGGGCGGTCATCGAAGAGCACCTCGAGCCCCTTGGCAGATAGCTCCTCTACCAGCTTGTCGCCGGCCTCCATGGCGGCGGCGTCCTTATTGGCCACGGCTACGTGAACCTGGTAAGGGGCGACGGCAACCGGCCAGTTGAGGCCCTTTTCATCGTGGCGTTGCTCGGCCAGAACAGCCAGCATGCGGGTAATGCCAATGCCATAGGACCCCATGGTAGGAACGGCACGCTTGCCGTTTTCATCCAAGATTTGCACGTCAAAGGCCTCGGTGTATTTGCGGCCCAGCTGGAAGATATGGCCGAGCTCAATGCCGCGCTCCAAGGTCAAGGTGCCTTGGTTATCAGGAGCCAGGTCGCCTTCTTTAACCTCTGCGGCCTCAATGAACTCATCCACGGTGAAATCGCGGCCGGCCACGCAGCCCACCACGTGGCGCTCGCTCGCATCGGCGCCGGTAATCCATGCCGTGCCCTTGACCACACGCGGATCGACCAGGATCTTGATGCCATTGGCGTTCAAAGCGCGCGGGCCAACATAGCCCTTGACTAGGAAGTCATTGTCTGCAAAGTCTTTGTCCCCTGCCAACTCAAACTCCACCGGCTCGAGTGCGGCCTCAAGGCGCTTTTCATCCAGCTCGCGATCGCCAGGAATGAGAACGGCCGCCAACTCGGACTCGCGCTCTTCGCTCTCCACTGCTGGGTGGAAGAGCTTGATCATCATGCACTTGAGGGTATCTGCAGCGGTAACCTCGCGGCCGTCGACAGTAATGCCTGCACCCTGGGCCCATTCGACCAGCTTCTCAATGGTCTCTGCTCCCGGGGTGTCATACTCCTGTGCCTCTGGCTGGCCCTCAATATCCTTCTCCGCCGGTGCTGGGGTCACCACGGCCTCGACATTGGCAGCGTAGTCGCCCTTGGTGGAGCGCACGAAGGTATCCTCGCCCACCTCAGAGACGGCGAGGAACTCCTCGGAGGCGGAGCCGCCCATGGCACCAGAGGTGGCCTTACAGATGGCGTAATCGATCTCGAGGCGGTTGAAGATATTTTGATACGCCTTGCGGTGGCGGCCGTAGGACTCGTCCAAGCCCTCATCGGTCATGTCGAAGGAGTAGGAATCCTTCATCGTGAATTCGCGGCCACGCAGCACACCAGCGCGGGGGCGCTCCTCATCGCGGTACTTGGTCTGAATCTGATACAGCGTGACCGGGAAATCCTTATAGGAGGAGTACATATCCTTGACCGCGCTGGCAAACATTTCCTCGTGGGTAGGACCAAGCAGCATATCTGCGTTCTTGCGGTCCTTGAGGCGGAAGAGGTTATCGCCGTATTCAACCCAGCGGTTGGTCTTTTCATAAGGCTCGCGCGGCAGCAAAGCAGGAAAGAGCATCTCCTGGCCGCCGATGGCGTCCATTTCCTGACGGACTACATCTTCAATCTTGCGCAGGGTGCGCAGACCCAACGGCAGCCAGGTATATACGCCCGGCGCGACGCGGCGTACATAGCCGGCGCGTACGAGCAGCTTGTGGCTAGGGACCTCGGCATCGGCGGGGTCCTCACGAAGGGTTCGGAGAAATAGTTCAGAAAGGCGGGTAATCATGCACAAAAATATACCCCGCTACCCTGTATATATGCTCATTATCCTCCCTCCTTCAGAAACTAAGGCTCACGGCGGTACGGGACAGCCCCTTGACTTCAGCCAGCTGTCCTTCCCGCAATTGCATGCCACCCGGCAAGAAATTGCCGCTGAGCTGCAGTCTCTTCCGGTAGACGAGGCCATGGAGGTACTCAAGCTTTCGGAAAAGCTGCGTGGTGAGGCCGAATCCAATCAGGGGCTTTTTACCACCCCCACCATGCCGGCCGTGTTGCGTTATACCGGCGTGCTTTTTGATGCCTTGGGTGCCCCGTCCCTGCCCACGTGGGATCGCCTTGCTATTGGCGACGCCCTCTTTGGCGTCCTCCGCGCCAGCGACCCCATTCCGCATTACCGGCTCTCGGGTGGCACGAAGCTGGGTGGACGGACCATGAAGTCGCGCTGGGGCAAGCAGATTACGCAGGCGCTCGAGGAGGTAGATGAGCTAATTGTCGATCTGCGCTCGGGCACTTACCAGCAGCTCGGCCGGGTAAAGGATGCGGTAACGGTACGGGTGGAAAGCGTGCAGGACGATGGATCGCGCAAGGTGGTCAGCCACTTCAATAAGCACTACAAGGGCCTGTTAGCCCGCGAGTTAGCGCTCTCGCCTGCTGACGCCTACAGCGCCGCCGACGTTGCCGCCATCGCGCGCGCCGCGGGTATGACCGTTGAGGAGCCGGGGCCGGGGTCGAGTGAGCTCACGCTCGTCGTCAAGCGCTAAGCCCGCCGCAAACTACTCAGCACAGCTTGGCTAGCGCAGCTGTGGGTTATACAGCAGGCTATTGCGCTGTACCGAACATTCGGTAGCCACGCGGACAGAGCGGGCAATATGCCCGGACTCGCGCAAGGGATAAAGCTGGCTTACTACCCTATCGCGCAGATCCCAGGGCGAGATGGTGTTGAGGTAAATCTTGGTTCCGCCTTCGAATCCGGCAAGGGTAGAAATGCGCAGCTTGATGAGAATGCGCCATGGCTGAGCGACGTCGACGTCAGCTGGCTTGTGGTGCCACTCCTCATTGCAGGGCACCTCGCGGCCTACTGCGGCGTGGGCGGCGTGAACAAGGTCGCTCATAGCGCGGATTTCCTCTTCTGACTGCCGCCACGGCTCACAGGTCGCGGACTTGGAGTAGACCTCCAAAGTGGGATAGCGGTGCCCAAAGCCAGCGAAGAGGACGGCGTGGTCATTTTCCGCAATGATGAGGTTGCGGCTTGCGGCATAGTCCACCGCCCACTCGTTGTACATGTTCATATTGCTGCGCAGCATCTGTACCTCTCGGTGAGAGGCCATGCCACGATCATCGATGGCAACGAGTTGCTTGTGCAGGTGCTCAAAGGAAGCGCCGGCTGGCTGCAGCCAGTTTTGGAAGGCCACCACATAGGGGGCGTAACGGTTGCGCTCGTAGAGGTCCCGCATGGCATCGATAGTCAGCTGCATAAAAAGCAGGTGCTCTTCAGCGCTGAGGCTGCCGGAAGATACCACATGCGAATCATCTTGCGCACCGCGTTCAAAATGGCGTCCGGCCACGATGACGTCGTGGCCTCCTGCGAAAAAGCCCGCCGCCTGTTCTAAAAGTTCCTCTTCGCTTGCCTCGGGCAGATGCGCTGCCTTCCGCTTCGTGCGCACGATACTGAGCACATGTTCCCGGCCGGCAGGATCGGCAAGGTAGTTGTCCATGCGCTGGCGGGTCTCAGCATCCATGTCGAAACCGTAGTTGGCGTGCCAATAGTCAAAGGAGACGATTTCAAACAGATTGGGGATGCGGCGAAAGGCCGGCACGGTGTGGCCGTATTCGCTCAAGGGCAATCCACGCACAATCCCGCCGGATGGCAGGATGCGGGCCTTTTCCGGCGGGGTATCAGTCATGCGCCCTGAGCAAAAGGCGCAGCGGTGGGTGAAGTCTTCTTCGTGCAGTGGCTGTGGGTTAGCCACTGGCGTGGACAGCGGGCGGTTGCCGCGGCCCGGCACGGTCCATACCTCGGTCCCGGAGAACGGGTTGACCTGCTTGACTGTGCCATCCCGCATGGTCTGGATGGGTTCTATGCGGGCAAAAAGTGCATCACTCATGCCCACCAGCGTAGCTAGTTCTGGGAGTTATTTGGCGACGGACCGACGGCGGGACACTGCGCACGCACCACCGACGCAGACTGCCAGCGTTACGCCCAGAATCAATGCAGACACACCACGGGAATGGTCCAAGGGACCTAAATCGCTACCCAAGACCAAGGTCTGCATATTGGCGAAGGGCAGGCAGCTCAACAACGCTTCTGCCCAGGAGGTATCAAATGCCATAAGCGCAGTTTCTAGGACAAAGAATTCCACCACGAGGATCATCGCGGCAAATGTGCCGCTACGCAAGAGATAAGCCAACCCCATAGCCAGCAGGCTAAAGCCGGCCCATTCCAGGTAAGCAAACACCACTCGGTTGCAGTCCGGCCACTGATAAAAGCTCGCGAAGTTAATATCACCGCCAAGTGCCGCAATCAGCAAGGTTCCCACAGCTATGCCCAGCGTGGCCGCGAACAAGAGTGATACCAGGATGACTACAAATTGGCTGAGCACTATGCCAACGCGGCGGTTGGAGGAAAGATAAGACCATGCAACGGTTCCCTTTCCTAGGTCATTGCCGACCATCATCGCGGATGCAAAGATCATCACCACCATGGCGAGTTCACTAGCTGATAAGACATCACTGGATTGAAACTTGCCGTCCGCGGTGCCGTTGAAGTCATAGCCCCAGGCCGTAAGCACACCGCCAGCGGCCATTCCGAGTGCCACGATGGCGAGGTAGACCCAGGTAGAGCGCAGGGAAAAGAGTTTGCGGGATTCTGAAACCACAGTATTCATAGAAATCTGTCCTTAAAGGTTGGGTTGTGCGTTTAGGCGGAGCGGTAGGCCACGTGGTCGGCGGTCGCGCCGAGGTAGGCCTCTTCCAGGGAGGGCTGTTTGCGTTCCAAGCTGGAGATAAGAATGCGGTTATCCAGGCAGATGCGGCCGATGTCGGAGCCTTCGAGGCCGCGCACGCGCAGGACCTCACCGTCAAAGGAGGTTTCCGCATCGGTGCCGTGCAATAGGCGCAGGAGTTCATCGGGCTGGTCAACGATGACTTCGAGGCTTGCGCCACCAGTTCCGTTGACGAATTCATCCATGGTGCCCTCGCCCAGCAGCTTGCCTTTGCCGATGACTACGAGGCGGTCGGCGGTGAGCTGCATTTCCGAAAGTAGGTGGGAGGAAACCAGCACGGAGCAACCGGCCTCAGCGAATTCACGGATACGGGCACGCATCCAGTGCACGCCTTCGGGGTCGAGGCCGTTGACGGGTTCGTCAAGAAGCAAGTGCTTCGGCTCGCCGATGAGCGCACAAGCAAGGCCCAGGCGCTGCTTCATGCCTAGCGAATAGCCGCCCACGCGCTTAGTGGCTACCTGGGTAAGGCCGACGCGGTCCAGGGTGTCATCCACGTGGTTCATGGACACGCCCTGCAACGCGGCCATGTAGCCCAGGTGAGCACGGGCGCTGCGGCCCGGGTGGAACCAATTGGCGTCCAACAAGGTGCCCACCGTGGTAGCGGGATTGGACAACCCGCGGAAGGGCGTGCCATCAAAGGTTACGGTGCCGGAAGTCGGATTCTCCAACCCCACGCACATGCGCATGGTGGTGGATTTGCCAGAACCATTCGGTCCGAGGAAGCCGGTGACTTGACCGTCTGGAACCTCAAAGGAGAGGTCATCTACTGCTTTAAAGGAACGGAAATTCTTGGAAAGGTGTGAAACTTTGAGCATGGTTTCCATCGTGCCGCCTGACCGGCACGAAGTAACCATCCTTGGGAGTGATTTGGCAGGTCATACCTAGGGATGAGACAGCAGCTCCTCCACCGAGACCACGCCATGAGTAAGGGCGTAGAGCACAGCATGCACGCGGTCGCGCGAGCCGGTTTTCGTCAAGATATGGCGTACGTGGGTCTTGACCGTGGCCATGGAGACAAACTCGCATTCCGCGATTTCGGTATTCGAATACCCCAGTGCCATCAGCTTGAGGACGTCCAGCTCGCGTGGCGTGAGATCTTCTGTCGGAGGGGCGGTAGCTGCTGCCGCAACGGGGGTGGCATGTGAATCAGGCTGTGACGCGGACTGCTCGCTGCGCAATTGCTGCAGCACCTGTGCGGTAATGCGCGGTGAAAGGACGGCCTCGCCGGAATGTACGGTGCGAATGGCGGCGAGGAGTTCCTCCGGTTCGACGTCTTTGAGCAGGAATCCGGAAGCCCCGGCGGAAATCGCGCCATGGACAAAGTTCTGGTCATCGAAGGTGGTAAGCATAATGACCTGGGTCTCCGGAAACTCTGGCAGCAGCCTTTCGGTGGCGGCGATGCCATTGACGCGGGCCATCTGGACATCCATGAGCACAATATCGGCAGGCTGCGCGCGGGCGAGGTCGAGGACTTCATCGCCATCGGATGCCTGCCAAGCAACCTCCAAATCCTCTTGGGAGCCAAGGAGCATGGCGAACCCGGCGCGCACGAGGGGCTGGTCATCAACCAGGCCTATACGGATGGGGCCGGCAGGCGCACCTGTTGGCTGCTCAGGGTTAGTCATTGGGTACCTCCACGGTAATAAAGAAGTGTCCATCCTCAGTACGGGTAGCAACGCTGCCGCCATAGGCCCTAACGCGCTCGCTCATCCCGATGAGCCCGTAACCGGGCTCGTGATTGTCCGGCGTGCGTGCGGCCGGGTTATCGGCGCTCAATACTAGGCCGCTTCCAGTAGAGCGAAAGCGCAGCACTCCCCTTTTATCGCGGGAATGCTTGAGCATATTGGTCAAAATTTCTTGCACCACGCGGTAGACGGTGAACTGATAGAGCTCGTCGCTTTCGGTCGGTAGGTCCTCCAGCCCGTGCACGGTGATATCGAAGCCGCTGCGGCGGGCTTCCGAGATAAGGCCGGCAATATCGCTCGCGCCAGGCGCCTTGGTATCGGCGCGGGAATCGCCATCTCGCAGCACAGAGAGCAATCCGCGCATCTGCTTGAGGGAATCGCGGGAGGTAGAAGCGATGGTTTCTAAGGCTTCTGTGGCCGCTGCGGGATTTTTGGCAGCGGCGAACCGGGCGCCGTCAGCAAGAGCGATAACGCCCGCCAAGTTATGCGCCACGATGTCATGCATCTCGCGGGCAATGCGGTTGCGCTCTACCGCGCCGGCCATTTCCGCGCGCTCTTTCAGCAGTTGCTGGTCTTCGCGCTTTTTGCGGTCATTGGTGCCTAGCAAGAAGAAAAAGCCCATAACGGGCCACGCGATGATGACGACGGAGGCGAAGGCAGGAAGCGGGCCAACAGTGGTGTCTTCGAGGCCAAAATCGATGCCGCTGATGATCCTCCGGCCGTATAGGTCCGCTGCGGTGGCCGCCAAGGAGCCTAAGGCAATCCACCCTATCCAGATTCGCTGTAGTCGTTTGGGTGAATGTGCGCCTATCAGAAATACGCAGTAAGCCAAAGGGAAAAAGTGAGCGTTGCCCATTGCAGCAAGCGGGGTAAAGATGCACACCGTTAGCGTGATAGCAGTGAACCCGATTGCGTATTCCCTGAGCTTGGGGTGTAGCCAGAGTGCTAGTGGAATACCGACTGCATAAACTACGAGAACCAGCTCCTGGAAAAGCGAGGTTCTATCAATAACACCTTCTGCCGCCGGCACCGAAGAACCCCAGAAAAACAGCGGAATGATAATTCTCCACGGTGGGCCTACCCACGAGCGAAGTGCATCGGGCCATAGCTTCTTCATGGCCTTCTAGGCTAGCGCAGGCTCTAGGCCATAGTCCTCATCCCTGGGGCTGACTAGACTGGCGAGCATGCAGCACGAGTTCTTTGAGGTTGATGTTTTTGCCACGGGTGCCTTTAACGGTAATGCCTTGGCGGTGGTTGCGGGCGCCGATGGCCTAAGTACCGAGCAGATGCAGGCGATCGCGAACTGGACCAACTTTTCTGAAACCACCTTCTTGCTCGAGCCTAGCGACGCCCGCGCGGACTACCGCGTGCGCATTTTCACCCCGTACGAAGAGTTTGATTTTGCCGGCCACCCCACCTTGGGCAGCGCTGCCGCGTGGCGGGCACTAGGCAATCAGCCACGGGAAGAGGGACGCATCGTCCAAGAATGCGGCGTGGGCTTGGTAACCGTCCGCCAAGAGGGCGAAGTCTTTTCCTTTGCTACCCCGCCGCTGCGCCGCGAAGAACCGCTGAGCCCGGCGGAGCTGAAGGAGACCTGCGCTGGGCTGGGGCTAGATAGCGCGGATATTGTGGACCATGGCTGGGTGGACAATGGCCCGGGCTGGCGCCTGCTGCAATTGCGCGATGCCGCGGCGGTGCGCGCGGTGAAGCCTCAGGCCGAGCGCCCCAAGGTCGGCGTTGTGGGTCTTAATCCCAACGCCGCAGAGAGCGAGCCGGCCTATGAGGTGCGGGCCTTTACCACCCAATTCGAAGACCCAGTCACCGGTTCTTTCAACGGCGGCGCCGCGCAGTTTATGCGCTCGCGCAACCTCGTGCCGGCGCGTTATACCGCAGCACAAGGCAGCCAAATTGGCCGGGCGGGCAAAGTATTTATCAACGATGACGGCACGGATATTTGGGTGGGCGGTCGCGCCCAGATTCGCGTGCGCGGAACACTGGAGGTTTAGATGCAGCTACACCACGATTTTGCCCAGAAGCTTCCCCACCTAGTCCGCCCTACCGAGGGCGAGGAGCAGCCGAACCCAGAGATGGTCATCCTGAACGAGGATCTCGCCACAGAGTTGGGCCTCGACCCGGACTGGCTGCGCTCCTCCGAAGGCATAGATTTCCTTACCGGCCGAGCAGGCGGCCACGCTATGGCCTATTCCGGCTTCCAGTTCGGTGCGTTTAACCCGCAGATGGGAGACGGCCGGGCCATGCTCTTGGGCGAGGTGGAAAAAGACGGGCGGCTATGGGATCTCCATGCCAAGGGAACTGGGCTTACTCCCTTTTCCCGCCTCGGGTCCGATGGCCGCGGAACGCTATCTTCCATGCTGCGCGAGTACCTAGTCTCTGAAGCTATGCATGCCTTGGGTGTTCCCACCACCCGGGCGCTGGCGGTTATCTCCACCGGCCGGCCCATTCAGCGCGGGCACGTGCAACCGGCCGGCATTGTGGTACGCGTGGCTGCCAGCCATATCCGCGTCGGCACTTTCCATCTTGCCGCGCAGACGGATTACACCCGACAGTTGGCCGACTATGCCATTGCGCGCCACTACCCTGGAGCGGACTACCAGGAGTTTTTCACCCAGGTGATGGATGCGCAGATCCGCACCGTGTCCCACTGGATGCGCTTGGGCTTTATTCACGGCGTGATGAATACGGATAACACCACCATCTCTGGCGAGACCATTGACTATGGCCCCTGCGCCTTTATGGAGGCCTATTCGCCATCAACGGTCTTTTCCAGCATCGATAGGCAGGGCCGCTATGCCTTTGGCAATCAGCCCTCCATTCTGGGATGGAACCTGGCCCGCTTGGCGGAATCCCTCCTGCCGCTTTTTGATATGGACATGAATAAGGCCATGGACTTTGCCCAAGAATCCATCAAAGGCTTTACCGACCGCTTTGAGCACCAGCACAGGGCAGATTTAGCACAGGCTTTGGATACCTCTCGAGAGGTCGCTTCTTCTTATGCGGCTGCCATGCAGCTCAATGGCCCAGATATCACGCTAGCTCACCGCGCTCTTGCCGACGCCGCCGCGGGCCACCCCACCCACGCCCGCGAGCTCTTTGCCAAGGGAGACTTCTTGGAAGGCTACCTTGCCTCTTCGCCCGATCCTTCCCGCGTCGATAACGCCATGCCGCGGGTGATCCCGCGCAACCTCGCCGTAGAATCCGCACTGGATGCTGCCGAACGCGGGGAGCTGGGCCCGTATCAGGAGCTCCTCCACGCGGTCACCCACCCGTGGGAGCCCAACCCAGCGTTCGAATCGCCGGATCCTAATGGTCTCGAGGGCTACCTCACCTACTGCGGCACCTAGGGCTGCCATTACCTGCCTAGGACGCACGAAACCCTCGCACCGTCACAAAGGCGGTGCGAGGGTTTATGAGGCCGAAAGCTAGCTCTTAGCGGTCCAGCTTCAGGGTCTTCTGGGTGTACTCCCACATCTCGTCGTACAGCTTCTCATCGTTGCGCAGCTTGATGCCATAAGACGGAACCATCTCGCGGATCTTGTCTGCCCAATCAATCATGTGCTCGCCAAAGCAACGCTCCAGCAGCTCCAGCATGACGGCCGGGGCAATGGATGCACCCGGGGAAGCGCCGAGCAGGCCGGCGATATTGCCCTCCTGGTTGTTCACCAAGGTGGTGCCGAACTCGAGGGAGCCGAACTGCGGCGCACCAGCAGGCTTAATCACCTGGACGCGCTGGCCAGCGATAACGGTCTCCCAGTCGCTTTCCTTTGCTTCCGGTACGTACTCGCGCAGGGCTTCCACGCGGTCCGAGAAGCTCTTGCGCACCTCATCCACCAGGTACTTGGTTAGGCCGAACTCCTGCACGGCAACGCCGAGGTAAGAGGTGATGTTGTCTGGGCGGATGGACTTAAACAGGTCCAGGTAGGTGCCCTTCTTCAGGAACTTCGGGCTCCAGCCACCGTAAGGACCGAAAAGCAGGCCCTTCTCGCCGTCGATAACGCGGGTATCCAGGTGCGGCACGGACATTGGCGGCGCGCCCACAGCAGCCTTGCCGTAGACCTTTGCCTGGTGCTGCTCGATAAGCTCCGGGTTCTTGGAGCGCAGCCACAGACCAGATACCGGGAAGCCTGCGTAACCGGCAACTTCCTTCACCTTTGCCTTGCGCAGCAGGTCCAGGGCGTAACCGCCGGCACCCACGAAGACGAACTTTGCCTTAACTACGGTGATGTCGCCGGTGTGCTTGTTCTTGGAGTACACCTTCCACGCGGAGCCATCACGCTTGATGTCGATGACCTCATGGCCGTAGCGGATCTCGGTGCCGGAGGCCTTAGCCGCGGTCAGGAACTGCTTGGTCAGCGCGCCAAAGTTGACGTCGGTACCAGCGTCGGTCCAAGAAATGGCCACCTTATTGGAGAAGTCACGGCCCTTCGCCATCAGCGGTAACTTCTCAGCAAAGTCGGAATCGTCTGCGGAGAACTGCATACCCGGGAACATGTGCTTCTCGCTCAGCACATCATAGCGGCGCTTGAGGTAATCCACCTGGATTTCGCCCTGTGCGAAGGACACGTGCGGAACCGGGTTAATGAATTCACTCGGGTCGGTGAGAATACCGTTGTTGAGCTGATGGGACCAGAACTGGCGAGACTTCTGGAATTTCTCGTTGATGCCCAGAGCCTTGGAGATATCAATGCGGCCATTCTTCTCCGGGGTGTAGTTCAGCTCGCACAGTGCGGAGTGGCCGGTACCGGCGTTATTCCACGGGGAGGAGGACTCCAATGCGGGGCCATCGAGGCGCTCAAAGACCATTTGGGTCCAGCTGGGCTCCAACTCGCGGAGCATAGCACCCAGGGTGGCGCTCATGATGCCAGCACCGATAAGTGCTACATCGACCTCGTCTACAACCTGTGCTGTCTTCTTAGCGGAGGACACTGTGTTATTACCTCTTCGAATTGAAAATAGATATCCATCGGCGCGGTCTACGCCTTGATTTTTAGCGCATAGCGCCCCGCGCCACCATCGCTGCACTATGACAACCTGGCAGTGCGTCACGCATTAAGGCCTTACTCTACGCTTTTCTCATCCAATTTGGGATTTCTCCCCCAGACCAGTGGCGAAAATGTGGGAATTTCCGCCCCCACTATTTACACCCCACCGGCAGCACCATAAATTCTTCGTTGCACCTAGAATCGAGGCATGGTTACACACTCCCCGGTATGGGGCCCAGACAAACTTGGCCCCGACTATGAAGCTGCCACCATTGACTTGGGTACAGACCCCGATGGCGAGGGCGACGTGGTCACCACCCTGGTGCACTACGCGCCGGAGCACGCGGGCGATACTGCACGTGAGTCAGCCACCCCGTCACGCCCGGCACTGGTGTGGCTACACGGCATGACCGATTATTTCTTCCACACCCACGTAGCCGAGCACTTTGCCGCCAAAGGTTATGACTTTTATGCCATCGATCTGCGCAAGTGCGGCCGCTCGCGCCGCTCGGGCCAGTCGTGGCACTATGCTTCGGACCTGGCGCTGTACTTTACAGACCTCACCGCCGCTCTTGATGCGATCCCCAATGATGAAGTCATCTTCATCGCCCACTCCACCGGTGGCTTGATCGCCCCGCTGTGGATGGATCATCTGCGCCGAACCGACCAAGAACGCCACCAACGCTTGGCGGGCCTCATCCTTAATAGTCCATGGCTGGACATGATGGGCGTGCCCGGCCAGGTCCTCACTCCCCTCAAGCCGCTGCTCTACACATTGGGCCGCATCGCCCCCATGACTCCCCTGCCTGGTGGCAACCTCACTGCTTACGGCGAGTCCGTGCATAAGGATTTCTACGGCGAATGGAATTTTGACCTCCGCTTTAAGCCACTGGCGGGCCATAAGAAATATGTCGGCTGGATAGCCGCGGTATTCCACGGCTTTGATGCTATTCACAGCGGCCGCGTTGATGCCGGCGTACCCATCTTGACGCTGCAGTCCACCCGCACCCAATTGGGTCAGCCTTACTCCGACAGCGTGAACCACGCAGATGTCATCATCGACGTTGCGCAAACGCGGCGCTGGGCAAAGGAACTTAGTGCCCACTACACCTTGCATCCCATCAAGGGGGCTAGGCACGATGTGTTCCTATCGCTTCCGGACCCGCTCCAAGAAGCTTTTGACGCCTGTGACAAGTGGCTTCCCACCGTCCTAGAAACCCCACAATCTACTCAGTAATTAAGCCCCTATATATAAGGAATAAACTTGACTACTTCACACCAGTCCCACACGCCCGCTGCCGAGGAACATTTCGACCTCATCATCATCGGCACTGGCTCCGGAAACTCCATCCCTAGCCCGGATTTTGATGACCAGAAAATCGCCATCATTGAAAAGGGCACCTTTGGCGGGACCTGCCTCAACGTAGGCTGCATTCCCACCAAGATGTATGTCTACGCCGCCGATATTGCCCTAGCGGCGCGCGAGGCCGGCCGGCTCGGCCTGGATGCTCAAGTCACTAGCGTGGATTGGGATTCCATCGTGGACCGGGTCTTTACCAACCGCATCGACCAGATTGCCCAGGGCGGCGAACAGTACCGTCGCGGCGAAGAAACCCCGAACATTACCGTGTTTGATGAGCACGCCCGTTTCGTCGGCCCGAAGACCATTCAGACCGGCGAGCATGTCATCAGCGGCGACCAGATCGTCATTGCCGCCGGCTCCCGTCCGGTCATTCCGGAGGTCTATGCCAACTCGGGCGTGAAGTACTACACCAATGAAGACATCATGCGCATGGACCACCAGCCAGAAAGCCTCATCGTGGTAGGCGGTGGCTATATCGCCATGGAGTTTGCTCATGTCTTTGACGGCCTCGGCACCAAGGTCACCGTGGTCAATCGCTCCGAGACCTTGCTACGCCACCTGGATGATGACCTATCTAGCCGCTTCAACCAGATTGCTCGCGATCGCTTCGACGTGCGCATAGCCAATGGCACCAAGCTCGAGGAAACTGACACGGGCGTGCGGTTGGAGCTCGACAATGGTGAGTCCGTGGAAGCAGAAGCGATTCTGGTTGCTACTGGGCGCACCCCAAACGGCGATCAGATGGATCTGGACAAGGCGGGCATTGAACTGCTTGCCGACGCCCGCGTGAGCACCGACGAGTTCGGCCGCACCACCGCCGAGGGTGTTTGGGCGCTCGGCGATGTCTCTTCTCCATATATGCTCAAGCACGTAGCCAATGCGGAGACACGCGCAGTGCAGCATAACCTGCTCCACCCAGAAGATCTCCGCCCACTGCCCCACGACAATGTCCCCGCCGCCATCTTTACCCACCCACAAATCGCCACAGTGGGCCTAACTGAGAAGCAGGCGCAACAGAAGGGCTTCGACGTCACCGTCAAGGTACAGAACTTTGGCGACGTTGCCTACGGCTGGGCTATGGAAGATCACACCGGAATCTGCAAGCTGGTAGCAGACCGCTCCACTGGGCAGCTTCTCGGCGCGCACCTGATGGGCCCGCAGGCCTCTACCTTGATCCAGCAATTGATTACCGCGATGGCCTACAAGTTGGACATGCGGGAGTTCACTCGCAACCAATATTGGATCCACCCTGCACTGCCAGAAGTGGTAGAAAATGCCCTTTTGGGACTGGAGTGGTAAAAGTAAATTGTTACGTGAGCTTTCTCACATTCTTCCAGTTTCTTTCCAGGTTTTAGGACGTTTTCCCACTTCACGCCAAGGAAGCCCCATTCACAATTTCAGGAAATTCACCACCATAAAGGGGCCCAAATTAAGTTAATCGCTGAAATTCCAGTCTTTGACGTGCAAAAGGACGGGAGTTTTACTAAATTCACTTGGGACACCGGCTCGAGCCGATACGAACACGGCTACCGCGTGTTTATGAATACCACCTGTGTATTCAATAACACTTTGGTTTCCCAGTGCGGAAGCCTTGCAAGTACGACTTTTAAGGAATTTTGATATGCGTATCCGCAATGCAGCAATCGCTGGCGCAACCGCTCTCGCCGTTGCCTTCGGCGGCACCACCGTTGCCGTAGCAGCTGAGGGCTCTTCCGACGCCGCTCAGACCGCTCCTGCCACCAACGAGGGCTCCCCCTCCAAGGGCCAGAGCTTCCCTAGCAAGGTAGACCAGAATCTGAAGCTCGAGGGCGAGAAGGAAGCTGACGGCACCAAGATCTTCGGTTCTTCCAAGGACTTCTCCGAGCAGCCGGTATGGGCTAAGGTTCTGTACTCCCTTACCATCCTGGGCGGCATCGGTGCTGTTCTGGGCGGCGTCATCGGCCCAGTCTACAACTTCATCAACCACGGCCCTTCCTTCTAAGCAACAGCCATACGGCTTCATCAAAACTTCCGAAAGGTAATTTTCACAATGCGTAACTTCCGCACTGCAGCCGTTGCTGCTGCTACCGCCGCTACCGTCGCTTTCAGCGGCGTCGCTGTCGCTTCCGCTGAGGACACCACCAACGAGCGTGCTTCCCTGGCCGAGAACCTCTCCTCCGTCATCAAGGACACCAAGGCTGACGACGGCGAGTACCCGACCCTGTCCTCCAAGATCGGTGCTAACGCTGACAAGGATCGGAAGGTAACCGGCCACGATCTCTTGGGCAAGGAGAAGGGCGAGAACAACCCTCGCTGGGGCGAGATCTGGCGCGACGGCACCGTTGCTCTGGGCATCACCTCCGCAATCGGCGCCCTGATCGGTGCTTACAACTACGCTGTTTACAACGGCATCCTCCCGCAGCACATCCTGGACCCAATCTTCCGCCGCTAATCATTAGCCGCAGATTGGCTCTAGATAGCTAGGGCTTGCTCGGGGCCTCGTTCTACTAAGAACGAGGCCCCTTTTGCTATGCGAAGTCACTCCAATATTGCCAACGGCTCCGTGGGACGTCGGCAAAACAAAGGCCGCCCCCACTCCCCTTCTCTGGAAATGGAGGCGACCTTCAGTTTGTTCTGAGACTAAGTACTAGTCCTCATCTGGAATGGTAAGGATTTCATTGCCGTCTTCGGTGATGACGAGGGTGTGCTCAAACTGGGCAGTGAACTTGCCGTCGGTGTTTTGGACGGTCCAGTCATCATCCCAGATCTCGTAATCCAAGGAGCCGAGGTTAATCATCGGCTCAACAGTTAGGGTCATGCCAGGCTCAAGGATGTCGCGGTACACGGTCGAGTCATGGTGTAGGACCACAAGACCGTTGTGGAAGGTTGGGCCGACGCCGTGGCCGGTGAAATCGCGCACGACGTTGTAGCCGAAGCGCTTGGCATAAGACTCAATAACGCGGCCAATGACGTTAATCTCACGGCCGGGCTTTGCGGCCTTGATACCGCGCATGGTGGCCTCCTTGGTGCGCTCTACCAGCAGGCGGTGTTCCTCGGAAACATTACCGGCAAGGAAGGTGGCGTTATTATCGCCGTGGACGCCATTCTTATAAGCGGTGATATCGATATTGACGATGTCGCCATCCTCAATCACGGTGGTATCCGGGATGCCGTGGCAGACAATCTCATTGAGGGAGACGCAGCTGGACTTGGGGAAGCCGCGGTAGCCCAGCGTGGACGGGTAAGCGCCGTGGTCGCACATGTACTCATGTGCCACGCGGTCCACATAATCAGTGGTTACGCCCGGCTGCACGGCCTTGCCGGCCTCCTTGAGGGCGTTGGCTGCGATCTTGCAGGCCTCACGCATCTTCTCAATGACCTCTGGGGACTGGACGTAGGGCTCGCCTACGGCCTCCTGCACCTCGTCTTTCCACACGTACTCGGGGCGCTCGATGCTCTCCGGCACGGTGAGGATCGGAGTGGGCTTGCCTGGCTTTAGCTTTCCTCGATTACTCATGGTTTCCCATGGTAGTCCTCTGCGCCCATAATGCAGCAGCCGGGGTCACGAGGGCAGGCGGGGTTTCTACCCTTCGGCCGGCGGAGCCGCACCCTCGTGCGGTCCGGACCGGTAGTCATCGACCTTCTGCAAGAAGTTGCTAGTGATATTGACCGAGACATCGGAGCCGCCGCCCAAAACCACGAGGGTGGCAAAGGCGATATCGTCTTCTTCCCGGTAACCGGTAAACCAGGCGTGCGAGCCCTCGTTAATCTCGGCCTCACCGGTCTTGCCGTAAATCGTGCCGCCCGCCGCCATGCTGCGTGCGGTACCGCTAGTAACCACTTGGCGCATCATGGCGCGGACGTTATCTAGCACAGGCTTCGAAATCTGCTGCGGCTTATCGGAGGCTTTGGTTTCGTGGCCTTCGATAAGCGTGGGCGTAGGCGTCTTGCCATTGGCAACCGTTGCGGAGACAAGCGCCATGCCGAAAGGGCTAGCCAAGTCGTAACCCTGTCCATAGCCAGCTTCAGTGCGCTCGAGTGGTTCTTTGCCCTCCGGAATGGAACCGGTAATGGTAGTAAGGCCTGGGATTTCGTATTCCACGCCGAAGCCAAACTTTTTGCCCATATCCTTCAACTCACCAGGCTTAAGCTTGGTGGAGATATCCGCGAAGGTAGTGTTGCACGATTGTGCAAAGGCTTGGCTGAGCGGAACGCTACCTAGGGCGAAGGCATTGTAGTTGGTCACCACGCGGCCAAAGATATCCATGGTGCCCGGGCACGGAACGATGGTATCGGTATTAAGCCCCTGCTTTTCTACGCCGGCCGCCGCGGTGAGAATCTTGAACACCGAGCCCGGCGGGTACTGGCCTTGGAGGGCTACGTCGCCGTCTTCATCGGCCTTCTCGGTTTGGGCGACGGCCAAGATATCGCCGTTGGAGGGACGGATGGCTACGAGCATGGCTTGGGAATCAGCACGCTCATTGACCGCCTCCTGCGCGGCCCGCTGCACGTCGTAGTCCAGACCTACCTTGATCGACGGCGCCGCATCAGGGTCGTGCTTTTCCACATCAGAGAGTGCTGCGCCATTCTCATTGACCACAGAAATGGACCAGCCGGTTTGGCCATCAACCTCATCCTGAACCGCGGAACGCACGCGCGACATCAGATCGGGTGCCAGGCCACGGTCGCGGGTGACCAGAGCCGGTTCTTCATTGAGGCGCACGCCGTCCATGCCTTCCACCTTGGGGCGCACAGCCTTGGCTTGATCCTCCGTAAACATGGTGACGGAAAAGGAGCCGTCTGCATCCTCCAACTCTTTGGCCAGATCCTTGGCATCCATCTCCGCAATGGAGTCATCCTGGCGGTGAGCGGCAGCTAGTGCGCCGCTGATCTTGGAAGCGGTGGGATGCACATCATCCAGCGAGCTGGTATCTACCACCAGCCGGTAGTTCAGCCCCGGGCTCATCAATTCCACCCCATTGGAAGAAACCACGCTGGCGCGCTCTGCTTCCAGTGCGCGCAGTTCCAGGTGCTGATTTGCTCCCAGGTCGGGGTGGATTAAGCTCGGCTTCCACCGCACCGTCCACTCATCCTCAGTCTTGGTCAGCGTCATCTGCGTGTCATAGCTCAAGGTACGTTCCTTGGGCAGGTCCCAGGTGACCTTGTAGTTGGCCGTGGCGAGGTTCTCATCTTGGTCCACGCCTTCAAGCTCAATGTCGAGCCCCTCGGCCTGCAGGCCGGAGTAGGTGGCATCGAGGGCGGAGGTGGCGTCGGAGGGGGCGTCGGTAAGCGCGGCTAAACCGTCATTATTGCGGGACTCCATCCCCTGGAGGAATTCTTCTGCGACCGGTTCCGCAGAGACCGGCTTCGGTGTACAGGCAACCACGCTGGTGGAGGCGAGCGCGATAGTTGCAACCAGCGCGACCAACTTCTTCATGTCTTGGCACTCTAGCAGCGCAAGCGTCAAAAAAGACTGCCCCACACCGAAGTGCGGGGCAGTCTGCTCAAAGTGGGCAAATTACTGGGTTACGCGAACCTCAGCCTTGGCGCCTTCTACGGCTTCCATACCCTGCTCATCGGCAATGCGCATGGCCTCTTCAATGAGGGTCTCCACGATCTTGTCTTCCGGCACGGTGCGAACGACCTCGCCCTTAACAAAGATCTGACCCTTGCCATTGCCGGAAGCAACGCCGAGGTCGGCATCGCGGGCCTCACCCGGACCGTTGACAACGCAACCCATCACGGCAACGCGCAGCGGGAACTCCATGCCGTCCAAGCCGGCGGTAACTTCCTCCGCCAGCTTATAAACGTCCACCTGGGCACGGCCGCAGGACGGGCAGGAGACGATCTCCAGTTTGCGGGGGCGCAGGTTGAGCGACTGCAGAATCTGGTCGCCCACCTTGATTTCCTCTACCGGCGGAGCGGACAGGGACACGCGAATGGTATCGCCAATGCCCTCTGCCAGCAGTGCGCCGAAAGCCACCGAAGACTTGATGGTGCCCATGAACTTCGGACCAGCCTCGGTCACGCCGAGGTGCAGCGGGTAATCAGTCTTTTCCGCCAGCTGGCGGTAGGCCTCCACCATCAAAACCGGATCGGAGTGCTTAACGGAAATAGCGATATCGCCATAACCGTGCTCCTCAAAGAGGCCAGCCTCCCAGATAGCGGACTCGACGAGTGCTTCCGGGGTGGCCTTGCCGTATTTTTCCAGCAGGCGCTTGTCCAAGGAGCCACCATTCACGCCGATGCGAATGGGAATGCCGGCATCGCCGGCTGCCTTAGCAACTTCCTTTACGCGACCGTCAAACTCGCGGATATTGCCCGGGTTCACGCGGATGGCGGCGCAGCCCGCGTCGATGGCCTGGAAGATGTACTTTGGCTGGAAGTGGATATCCGCAATCACCGGGATCGGGGACTTCTTGGCAATGGCCGGAAGTGCCTCCGCATCAACAGGCTTAGGGCAAGCCACGCGCACGATATCGCAGCCGGAAGCGGTCAGCTGCGCGATCTGCTGCAGCGTGCCGTTAATGTCGTGCGTCTTGGTATTGGTCATTGACTGCACCGAGATGGGTGAGTCAGAGCCGACGCCGACCGGGCCCACCTGCAGCTGACGAGTCTTGCGGCGCGGGTGCAGGACTGGTGGTGGGCCGTCTGGGATTCCTAGACCGATGGGGGTCGACATGAATTCTCCTTGTTGAAGCACAGTAAATACATACGGTGGGTGATTAACGCCCCCACTCTAGCACTGCTTGCTTTATGCCTGAAGCGCGCGCAGCGGGGGCTGCGGCGGCTAGCCAAATAGCCGTATGGGGTTGACCACATCGGCGACGATGACGATGGCGCCGACGCCCATCAGCAGCGCGGCCATGACATAGGTCACCGGCATCAACTTGGTGTAATCGGCCGGCCCCAGAGCTGGCTTGCCCGCCAGTTTGCGGATGCCATCGCGCAGCTTTTCATAGATGATGACGGCGATATGTCCGCCGTCGAAAGGCGGCAGCGGAATCAGGTTAAAGAGTGCGAGGAAGAAGTTCAGCGTGGCCAGCATCATAAAGAACATCGACCACAGGGAACGCTCCGCCAATTCGCCGCCCACGCGAGAAGCGCCGACGACGGACATCGGGCCATCGGCCTCGCGTTCGTGGCCGAAGATGGAGGCCACCACACCCGGAATTTTGCCCGGGAATTGCTTCAGCCCCTCGACCGTTGCGTCCAGCGAGTAGGTGCTAAAGCGCCAGGTTGCCGGTAGGGCGTCGACGGCGCCGTGCTTTTCGACGACATCGATAAGCTGATTGCTCAGCCCGATTGAGCCAGCATCCACCAGCTCGCCGTCTTGGTTCAACCGCTTGACCGTATCGAGGTGAACCGGGAAGTCCTTCTCTTCCCCACCGCGCTCCACCGTCAGCGTGATGGTCTCACCGGGGCGCTGCATTACCTCATCGCGCAGCTGGGTAAATGAATCCAGCTTCTGACCATCGAGGGCCACGATGATATCGCCCTCCTGCACGCCGGCCTTTCCAGCGGGGCCTTTACCCGTGCACGCCTCTAGCTCTTGGTTCGGCTTCTGACTGGCCGAGCAAGTCACCTCGCCCACACGGGGGCGCACGTCAGCATCCGGGTTGGGCAGGCCGGCCGTCATCGCCACAAAGTAGAGGATGACAAAGCCCAAAATCAGGTTGACACCGATGCCACCGGCCATCACGATTATGCGCTGCCACCACGGCTTTTTGTACATCGCATGGGGTTCTTCTTCCTCGGTGAGGAATTCATCCTGAGCCGTCATGCCAGCGATATCGCAAAACCCGCCCACAGGGAAGGCCGCAAGCCCATATTCGGTATGGCCCTTCCGGAAGGAAAATAGGCGCGGCCCAAAGCCAATAAAATAACGGCGCACGCGCATGCCAAAGGCGCGCGCGGTGAGCATATGGCCTGCTTCGTGCAGCGCTACGGTAAGCCCGATGCCAAGGGCGAAAAACACAATGCCCAGCAAGTTTGCCATGGTGTGAAAGCTTTCTAGTCAGCCAGCGAATCAATCAGCGCATTCGCGCGCCTGCGCGCCTCGCTTTCTACCGCGAGGATTTCATCGAGGCTAGAGACTACACCAGCAAACTCGGATGCGGAATCAAGGATCGTGCCCACGACGTCCACGATCTCCGGGAAATGGATGCGCCCGGACAAGAACGCGGCCGCTGCCTCCTCATTGGCGGCATTATAAATGACCCCTGTTCCCTCGGCCGCGGCCCGGCGGGCGAGGTTGACAGCGGGAAAGGCGGCATCGTCAAGCGGCTCAAAACGCCAGTCATGCGCCTGCGCAAAGTCCAAGGCCGGCTGGGCGCCTGGTACGCGGTGCGGCCAATTCATCGCCAGCGAAATGGGCAGCTTCATTGACGGCGGCGAGACCTGAGCGATAGTGCAGCCGTCTTTGAAGGTGGCCATGGAGTGAATGATGGACTGCGGGTGCACGGTGACGTCGATGCGCTCCGGGGCGATGTCAAAGAGCAGGGTGGCTTCAATCAGCTCCAGGCCCTTATTAATGAGGGTGGCAGAGTTGAGGGTATTCATCTGCCCCATGGACCAGGTAGGGTGCTGCGCTGCCTGCTCAGGGGTCACGTCCCACATCTCTTCGCGCGACCAACCGCGGAAGGGGCCACCAGAGGCGGTAAGGACAAGCTTATCCAGCTCCCCCTCCTCGCCGGCACGCAGACACTGCGCCATGGCGGAATGTTCCGAGTCAACAGGGATAATCTGGCCAGGGCGCGCCTTCTGCGTAACCAGCGTGCCACCCGCCACGAGGGATTCCTTATTGGCCAAGGCTAAATACTCGCCCATCTCCAGAGTGGCCAAGGTGGCCTTGAGCCCCAAAGACCCCACCAAGGCATTGAGTACCGTATCGGCCGGGGCCGAGCGCACTAGGTGCTCTGCAGCGTCGGCGCCACTCAAGACCGAACCGCCTAAAGCGGCCGACACCTCGGCGGCGGCGGCCTCGTTGGCCACGGCAACGTGGTCAAACGAAAGGTTGAGGCTACGGGCTTGTTCGATGATGAGCTGCGGGTTGGAGCCACCCGCAGCGATTCCCACGACGTCGAATTTATCGGGATTATCCGCAATGACTTCCAGAGCCTGCGTGCCGATTGAACCGGTGGAACCAAGAATGAGTATTCGCTGAGTAGTCACGCCTCCACCCTAGCGCCCACCACCATTGGGCGTGCGCGCCAGGTACGCCGCACTGCGACGGGGGTGTTTAATCGCCATCTCAGGTGCGATGTTTTAGAATGTGTAGCAGACAAATGGCATTGGTGTGCCCGCATGCCCATCGCACAGACGGACACACGCAGAAGCGAAGGAGAGCAAGTGTCTTCCCACAAGCCGGTACCGCAGGTATTTGACGGTGTTTCTACTGAGGACGTCCCATCCGCAGGATTCGGTTGGTCCCGCATCAGCCGCTCTGGCGTACAGATCGCCGGTTGGATCTCTGTCCTGTTCCTGCTTGCCTACAACTTTGGTAACCACAAGGGCCACGTTGAGACCATCTGGCTCATTGCCTTGGCTATCTTGATCGCCGTTGGCCTGCTCATCCACGCTTTCCAGCCTAAGTTGCACCAGGTCCGCACCGTGACCGCCCGCAACCAGCCGGTGGGCCACCAGGAGCCGGACTGGGTCTACGACCAGAAGACCAACACCGGCGTATACGCCGAGCTGACCGATTCCCAGCTGCGCGCGCTCAACATTGAGCCTTCCCGCGTTTCTCACCTGCGCGTTGAGCCAGGCACCAACAACGCCACCCCGGTTTCCTCCGGCAAGCACACGCTCTAAGCTTTTAGTACGCTTTAGCTACCGCCGCCCTTCCCCGCGAAGGTCGGTGGTTTCTTTATGCCTCCGCTTGGCGACGCCCCTCCTCCTCACCAACACATTCTGTCGTTTAGGACCCACTCCCAGCCCCACGGACCCAACCGCGCCCTGGGAGGGCAGCGATGCGGCCACTGTCGCGGGGGCCGGAGGATTAAGACACCCAGTGCCCCACCTTGGCGTAAATCTCAGGCAGGGAGTTGTCCACGCGTTTTCCGCTTACCCGGAGGGCAACGATATAACACGCAACTGGAACCACGATGACGAGGATAAACCCCAGCGCAACCAGTACCATATTCGAGCCGTAGCCGATGGCCATTGGAATGACGCCAGGGATAATCGGCGTCCAACCAATAAACAAATTCAAAATGGCGCTTAAGAAGGCACTGGCCGAGTAGCCGGATTTATCTGCCCACATACTGCCACCGGGCCGCGCGGTGGCAAAGGGATTAAAGGTGGATAGCAGCAATGACAATCCTGCAGAAGAAATGAAAATTCCCAGTGCGACCACCATCAAGCACCCGGTGAGCGCTTTGTCGGCGCTCACCGCGAAAAGCACCGCCGCCGAGAGGACGAAAGTTATGGCTGTGGGCGCCAAGTGCGCCCAGTGCCGCGCGTAGAGAAACGTGCGCGGACGAACTGGTGCGGCCATCTTTACCCACAGGCTTGGACCGTCATAGCCAAAATCATTTGTGGCTACAATTCCGCCGAAGAGTCCCAGAAATAGCACTCCTATAGACGGCATGACGGAATCAGTAGTAAAGCCTTGAATGATAAAGACGATTGCCAGAATCGGCTGCATGATGATGGTTCCGATAAGGCGGGAGTCACGGAAGATGTAGCGCAACGAGCGCGTAAATTCCATCGCAGCTGGTCCGCGATAGGAAAAGGAGCCCAAGGAAAAGCGGTTAATCCCTTTCGCCTTTTCGCGGCGTTGGTGCTTCGGAGACAAGAGTGCGCGGCGCTCGAATTGCAGGCGCAGCAACCGGTGCCACGCCCAGATGGCTGCGCCCAGCGACGCCGCGGCGATGAGAAACTGCAAGAAGGCTACTACTGGTTCGCCTTGGGCGAGCGCGAGCGCCCAGCCCACAGGTGCACCTACAGGCGTCCAAGCCAGACCCTCGCCCACAGTTCCCAATGGGAAGTCCGAGCCCGCGAGGGACGCAAGCCGATTCGAACCAAAGATGAGCAAGAACACCGCCAGCGCACCCAAAACTTTGAGGGTGGTCGAGCTTAGCTCCGCGACAGTAACCCCGACATAGACCGCGAGGTCCACTAAAACCAGCGTCAGTACTAGGGCAAAGAGCATGCCCAGGCAGAAGGGCACGATGAACAATGCCTTGCCATTGGCCGCCAAGATCACACTTCCCGCCACCGCATAAGCGATGGAGAGCAAGACTGATACTGGAGCGCGCAGATTGAGCACTGAGGCAATAGCAAGCGCCGGTGTGATGTCTTTTAACCGCACCGGCAACGCGGAAAGCTCACGGGCAGAAAGCTGATTCTCCCCGCTGGGCATGATGAGGGTAATAACGATAAAGGCCAGCGTGCCTACAGCAGGTGCCACGGCCAGCGCTTGCATTTTTCCAGTTCCGATGGAGATATCTGCCGCAGCAAGAGCTCCTAGCGACGCAAGGCCGATGAGACCATAGAGCAAGAGGCAGATAGGGATCATGACCGCCGCGGCATTCGCCTTGAGATTGCGCGCCCACAGTGTGCGGTGCAGCTTGAGGAGCGTCGAAGTCATTGCGCCTACGCCTCCCCTTCCCCGCGCTGCGGCTCGCCGCCTTCACGACGCAGCCAGTCGAAAGAGCCCGCATCAAAATCACTCCCACCGGCAAAGTGGATGAAGGCATCCGTCAGGCTACCGCCTTGGCGCACCTCTTCGACGTGGCCAGCAGATAGCACCTGTCCTCCCGCGATAATGGCTACATGATCACACAAGCCCTCCACCAGTTGCATAACGTGTGAAGACAGGATTACGGTGCCACCGCGGGCGGCATAGGCGCGCAAGAGCTCCTGAATGAGCTGGCCGGAGACTGGGTCCACCGCTTCCAAAGGCTCGTCGAGGATCACTACCTCTGGGTTATGCAGGAGCGCACCTGCCAAAAGGATCTTCTTAGTCATGCCGGCGGAATAGTCCGCGATGGGTTTATCGGCGGCGTCGGCAAGCTGCAGGGCATCCAGCAGCTGTGCGCTGCGGCGCTCCACCTCGGCTTGGTTCATGCTGCGCAAAGCGCCGAGATAAAACAGGTACTCCGGGCCAGACAAGCGGTCAAAGACGGGAGCACCATCAATGAGCAGGCCCATCGCCGCCTTAGCCGCAATCGGTTCCTGCCACGTATTGTGCCCAGCGATGAACGCCTCACCGCTATCGGGGCGCATCAGACCACACGCCATGGTCAGCATGGTGGTCTTGCCAGCGCCATTAGGGCCGACGATGCCATAAATAGAGCCCCGCGGAATGTCAAGACTCAAATTCGACACCGCGGGGCGTCCAGCGAAAGATTTATTCAGACCGCGCACGGCAAAGGCCTGCGCGGTGGGGTCATCTGCAAGCGGTGGATAATTCGGAATAATCATATCCGCCAATGTTATCAGTTAGGCGGACTTATCTTCCCGTTCATCCGCTGCGAGCTGACCACACGCTGCCGCAATCTCATCGCCCTTGGTATCGCGCACCGTGCAAGGAACGCCTTGGGCCTGTACGCGGCGCACGAACTCGTCCTGGCGGTCCTGCGGGGCCGCATCCCACTCCGAGCCCGGCGTGGGGTTCAGCGGAATGACATTGACGTGAACCTTGGAGCCCAGCTTCTGATGCAGCTTGCGGCCCAGCATATCCGCGCGGAAATCCTGGTCATTCTTATCGCGAATCAGGGCATACTCGATGGACACGCGGCGAGCAGACTTATCCGCGTAATAGCGCGCAGCATCGAGCACCTCATCGACGGACCAACGGTTATTGACCGGCACGAGGCCATCGCGCAGCTCATCATCCGGAGTGTGCAAGGAAACGGCGAGCGTGCAGGCCAAATCCTCGTCCGCCAGCTTACGAATTGCCGGAGCCAAGCCCACGGTAGACACGGTCACGTTGCGCTGAGAAAGACCAAAGCCGGCACCATCCTGGCCGGTAATCTGACGTACGGCCTGCACCACGCGCTTGTAGTTGGCCAGTGGCTCACCCATGCCCATGAAGACCACGTTGGACAGGCGACCGCCTTCTGCCGCCATTGCGGCCGCAGCATGGCGGAACTGCTCAACGATCTCGCCCGTAGACAAGTTACGGTCCAGACCGCCCTGGCCGGTAGCACAAAACGGGCAGGCCATACCGCAGCCGGCCTGGGAAGAAATACACAACGTAGCGCGTCCGGGGTAGCGCATCAGAACCGACTCTAGCAGCGTGCCGTCATGCAAACGCCACAGAGACTTGGTGGTCTCGCCATCATCCGTGGAAGTAGTCCGGATAGGCTGCATGAGCTCAGGGAAGAAGGCTTCCTTGACTGCTTCGCGCTTGCCGGCGGGGATATCGGTCATATCCTCCACATTGTCGGTATAGTGCTCGTAATAGTGCTTAGCCAGCTGCTTTGCGCGGAATTTAGGCAGGCCAATTTCTGCGAGCTTGTCAATTCGCTCGGTTTCGGTCAGGTCCGCGAAGTGCTTAGGGGGAAGTCCGCGGCGCGGGGCGGAGAAGTTAAGTTTCACTGGTTGAGCCATAGTGTTGCCCATCTTTCCACGGTCTGCGTGGGTTTTTCCAATTGAAAGCCATGCCAAGTGGCATAATCGACAGGTTTAAAGAAATAATGGATGCATGACAAATCCGAATTACCCCGCAGATGACTTTTCTTCTTCCGACGCAGACCTCTCCTCGACGGAGCTGAACACTTCTGCACCGGAGACCGATTCTAGCCTAGAGCCGACGGTCTCTGACTCTACTTCTCACTCCACCCAGCCTTCCGGCAAGGCGAAGGGATCTTTCGCAGCCAGCACTTGGATCGCGCTCATCGTAGATTTCCTGCTGCTGATTGTCCTCATTGTTTTCATCATGCAAAACCAGCACGAGGTTCCCATGAACTTCCTAGGCTGGTCCGGTGAGTTCCCTGCCGGAATTGCTTTCCTCATCTTCGCCATTGGCGGAGCACTCATCATGGCTCTGGTGGGTGGCTGGCGCATGTTTGAGTTGCGCCGCCAACTGCGCAAACAGGCTCAGCAGGTATAAGTCTCAACAAGCCGCCTCTCCCCCTTTCCTGCCTTCTTAAGAAGGACTCTTGGGAAGAGGCGACTTTTGCGTACCCGCTGCTTCTATGGCGTAAACGTTGCCAGGAAGCTAATGGCCACCCAGGTGACCATGGCGGAAGGCAGCATGCCATCCAGGCGGTCCATCAGTCCACCGTGGCCTGGCAGCAAGGCCGACATATCCTTGATTCCCAGCTCACGCTTAAACTGTGATTCCACTAAGTCGCCCAAGGTGGCACAAATGACAAGGCCAAGCCCCATTAGGCCGCCCACCCAGGCATCGTGATGGAGCAGGAACTTCACGGTAAGCGCGCCGGTGACCACGCCAAAAAGGATGGACCCGGCAAAGCCCTCCCACGATTTCTTGGGGCTCACCGCAGGGGCCATGGGATGCGAGCCAAACATCACGCCAGCGATATAGCCACCAGTATCGGAGGCCACCACGCACAACATGAAGACGACGATGGAAGCGGCACCACTGGCAAACGGGGTCGATACCAGCGACAGCATTGCTGCGAAGGTGGCAAAAAGCGGAATCCATGTCAGCACAAAAATGCCGACGGACATATCCCGCAGGTAGTTAATTGGCGGGCGATGGCGACCATTATGGAAGAGGCGACCAAACATGAGCGCCAGCACAGCGGTGACATAGACCGCAACAAGGCCGGGCGCGCCCAGTGGCCACGAGACCCACACCATGGCTTGGCCCAAAATAATGAGCAGCGTGCGCGGAATATAGTAGGAATGCTCCCGCAGGCGGCTGAGCACCTCCCACATGGCAACGCCAACTGCAAGGGCCACGACCGCGTACCACGCGAGTGGTCCAGCCCATACGGCGAGCACGACAAGTGCGCCAAGGCCTACGCCAACGCCGATAGCGGCCGGCAAATCGCGGCCTGCACCATTCTTCGGCTGAGGCAATCGGCGGTTAATGGCGTCACTCACCGTGACCGGCTCCTTTCACTACTTCTTTCGCGCCCCTCGCTGACTTCTACTGCTCGACCTCCCCTACTCCTAACTTCGGAGATGTAGGCCGCGGAACAGAAAAAGCGCCGCCGGCCGGGGACGGGCACGGCGGCAATGACGGGAGGTCTTAGACCTCCATCAGCTCGTTTTCCTTATTTTCTACCAGCTTGTCCACCTGCTCGATGTAGCCGGAAGTAATCTTTTCCATTTCCTTTTCCGCAGCGATGACCTCATCCTCGCCGGCGTCGCCGTCCTTCTGCAGCTTCTTCAACTGCTCCATGGCCTTGCGGCGAATATTACGGATAGCAATCTTGCCGTCCTCGCCCTTGCTCTTGGCCAGCTTCACCATTTCCTTACGACGCTCCTCCGTGAGCTGCGGAACGGTCACGCGCAGAACCTGACCATCGTTGGTGGGATTCACGCCCAAATCCGAGTTGCGGATGGAGTTTTCAATCTCATGAATCATGGACTGCTCATAAGGCTTGATGAGCAGCATGCGCGGCTCCGGTACGGAAATGGTAGCCATCTGGGTAATCGGAGTAGGTACACCGTAGTATTCGGCTACCAAGCCGTTGAACATGGTGGGGTTCGCGCGGCCGGTACGAATGGTCACCAGCTGCTCGCGGGTGTGCTCGACGGAAGCGGTCATGTGCTCTTCTGCTTCGAGCTGAATCTCATCGATCATGAGGTTAAATCATCCTTAAACGAATAGGGGTGGCTGTATAAAAAGGTAGCAGGTTCGCGGCCCTTACAGTATTAGGACTGCACCAGCGTGCCGATAACTTCGCCGCCTGCGGCGCGGGCGATATTGCCCTCCTCCAGCAGGTTAAAGACCAAAATTGGCATATCATTGTCCATGCACAGGCTAAAGGCCGTGGCATCTGCAACCTTGAGGCCCTTTTCAATGACCTCACGCGGAGTGATTTCAGAGTACAGTTCCGCATCCGGGTTGGTGCGTGGGTCATCGGAGTAGACGCCATCGACCGCCTTGGCCAAGAAAAGAACCTCAGCGCCAATTTCCAGGGCTCGCTGCGCGGCAGTGGTATCCGTGGAGAAGTACGGCATGCCCATGCCGGCGCCAAAGATAACCACGCGACCCTTTTCCAGGTGGCGGTCAGCGCGCAGCGGCAGGTAAGGCTCGGCAATCTGCGCCATGTTAATGGAGGTCTGCACGCGGCAGTCCACGCCTTGCTGCTTGAGGAAGTCCTGCAATGCGAGGGAATTCATTACCGTGCCCAGCATGCCCATGTAGTCCGAGCGAGCACGATCCATGCCGCGCTGGGAAAGCTCGGCGCCGCGGAAGAAGTTTCCGCCACCGATAACCACTGCAATCTCGATTCCCTGGCGGGAAACCTCGGCGATTTGGCGGGCTACGTTTTCAACCACATCTGGGTCGATGCCGACCTTGCCGCCGCCGAACATCTCACCGCCCAGCTTCAGCATTACTCGCTTGTATCCGGTTCGCTTAATATCTGCAGCAGTCACGCCTACTTCGTCTCCTTAACGCGGGGCAGTTTCAATCTCCGCCCTATCTTACCCATATATCTTTCGCTTCCTCACACCGCCCGCCGGTGCAGGCCACTAGGCAATTGCTACGTGCCGGGCCCACCTAGGGACAGTCAAGCCGCACTAATCGTCACGGTGAGCGCACAACAAAACCCACGAAGGGTCATCCTTCGTGGGCTAAGTGTTAAAGCGGGGTAGGCTTAAGCGCCAACCTCGTAGCGAACGAAGCCGGTGATGGTGGTGCCAGCTTCTTCAGCAACCTGCTTTACGGTCTTCTTGTTATCAGACAGGGAAGCCTGCTCCAGCAGAACGATGGACTTGAAGAAGCCGTTCAGGCGGCCTTCCACGATCTTCGGCAGGGCTGCCTCTGGCTTGCCCTCCTCACGAGTGGTGGCCTCAGCGATCTCGCGTTCCTTCTCGACGATCTCTGCAGGAACGTCCTCGCGGGTGAGGTACTCAGCGTTCATTGCAGCAATCTGCAGGGCTGCAGCGTGAGCGCCTTCCTCGCTGCCCTCGTAGGAAACCAGAACGCCCACTGCCGGCGGCAGGTCAGCGGAACGCTGGTGCAGGTAAACGGCAACGTTGTCGCCCTCTACGGTAACTGCACGGCGTGCCTGCAGCTTCTCACCGGTCTTTGCAGACTCCTCGTCCACGACCTCGGAGACCTTCTTGCCGTCGATTTCAATGTTGTTGAGCTCGTCAGCGGAGTTTGCCTTGGCCTCAGCAGCAGCGTCAGCAATCTTGGCTGCGAAGGTCTTGAAAGCCTCGTTCTTAGCAACGAAGTCGGTCTCACAGTTGATCTCGACCATGGTGTTGCCGGAAACTGCGATGAGGCCCTCGGTAGCCTCACGGTCAGCGCGCTTGGAGACGTTCTTAGCGCCCTTAATGCGCAGGTACTCAACAGCCTTGTCGTAGTCGCCGTTGGACTCTTCCAGAGCCTTCTTGCAATCGAGCATGCCGGAGCCGGTAGCTTCGCGCAGTGCCTTGACGTCTGCAGCAGTGTAGTTCGCCATAGTTGGGGCGATCCTCCTTGAAAATCAAACAGTGTTCGTTCAAACAGCGTAGTCGACGCGGTGAAATCGCGCCGCTTTAGGGTGGCAGAAACCACCCCTTTCCCACCTATGCATGAAAGTGGAGCTGGTTTCAGCAGCCCCCAGCATAGATAAAACCAACCCCCGCCGCCGTTAAAGCACGGTGGCGGGGGTTGGTAAACAGCCTTGGGCAGGAATTACTCCCTTGCTGCCCCACACCAAAAGTGCGTGGGGTATTCAGTTAAACGCAGGTAAGGAAGATTCCTAGCGAGAAGTTAAGACTACTTCTCGGCCTTGTCTGCGGATGCTTCCTCAGACTTTTCCGCGGAGGCCGGGTCGGAAGCTGCGGCAGCTGCCTCAGCGTCACGCTTTTCCTTCTCAGCGGAGTCGCCGGCAGCTTCCTTAGCTGCAGCCAGCTGACGCTCCTCACGAGCCTTCTTGCCTTCCTCAACAGCGGAGGCAACGATGCCGGAGAGCAGCTTGGTGGAGCGGATGGCGTCGTCGTTGCCCGGGATCGGGAAATCAACGTCGTCCGGGTCGCAGTTGGTGTCCAGGATGGCAACAACCGGGATGTTCAGCTTGTGAGCTTCCTTGACCGCGATGTGCTCCTTGTTGGTGTCAACAATCCACAGTGCGGACGGGGTCTTGGCCATATCGGAGATGCCACCCAGAACGCGCTCAAGCTTGGCGCGCTCACGGTTGAGCATGAGAACTTCCTTCTTGGTGCGGCCCTTGTAGCCGTCCTCACGCTCATCCATTGCCTGAAGCTCCTTCATGCGCTTCAGACGCTTGGAAACGGTCTGGAAGTTGGTGAGCATGCCGCCCAACCAGCGGTGGTTGACGTAAGGCATACCGACGCGGGTTGCTTCCTCAGCAACTGCTTCCTGAGCCTGCTTCTTGGTACCAACGAACAGGATGGTGCCGCCGTGTGCAACGGTTTCCTTGACGAACTCGTAAGCCTCGTCAATGTAGGTCAGCGTCTGCTGCAGGTCGATGATGTAGATGCCGTTACGGTCAGTGAAGATGAAACGACGCATCTTCGGATTCCAGCGACGGGTCTGGTGGCCAAAGTGCACACCAGCGTCGAGGAGCTCGCGCATGGTTACAACTGCCATGATTCGCTCGCTTTCTTTTATCTTGTCTTTCGGTTTTCCAATTGTGCGGTGTTTTATTCCGCACCCTAGCAACGAAGGCCCCGCTGACACCTTGTTTCCAAGGACCACGTCAACCGTCAGGCTGTCTCTTCCTTCCAGCAGGAAGCGACAACTTCGCCGCGCGTAGTCAATGCCTCCACGAGGTGGACACACTGCTGCCACAAAGAATAATCCCCTTACGCTGGTTTTTCCAAACCGAAGTCAGCTTATCCACAACTTCGCCGCAGCCACTTTGCCTCAATCGTCACAATCGACTCAATCACATCATGCAACCCAAGTTGTCCACAACTAAAGGAGAACGCACTTCCCAACCGCTTGCCTCCGGCGGACACTGTGCCCATGAATCAGTTTCTTTCCTCCTCCACATTTCCCGCTTGCCGACGCCCCACCTTCCTCCCCGCCGCTTTCCTCACCCTTCTTTCGCTTCTTATTCTGTGTTGCCCACCGGCCACAGCCTATGTCGACCCCGCCTCCGGCAAACCTAGCCCAGCGCGGGTACTGCGTGGATTCGATGCCCCCGAACAAAAGTGGAGCCCTGGCCACCGCGGCGTCGACATGGCCCTATCGGTGGGCTCGCCGGTGGTAGCCGCCGAAGACGGCAAGGTCGCCTTTGTGGGCACGGTTGCTGGCAAACCAGTTGTCTCCATAGCCCACGCGGATGGAGTGAGAACGACGTATCAGCCCGTACACGGCTCCGTAAAGCAGGGCCAAGAAGTCCGCGAGGGCCAAGTTATTGGCCGTTTAGGCAATCCCGTCGATGGCTATCCCGGACTGCACTGGGGCGCACTTATCGCAAAAGATTCCTACATCGATCCTTTAACCCTGCTGGACATGCCGGTGATTCGACTCAAACCGCTTTAGGCTCGGGGATGGGCTTGATCGTATACGCGCTGCAAGCGCTGCGCGGACACGTGGGTATAAATCTGCGTGGTATTAAGCGAGGAGTGCCCCAGCAGTTCTTGCACTACGCGCAAATCCGCCCCGCCTTCCAATAGGTGGGTCGCGGCAGAGTGGCGCACCCCGTGCGGGGTAAGCCCCTGTGTACCAGTGACTTTGGCGGCCTTTTCTACAATGCGGCGCACCTGGCGTTGATCGATGCGCCCTCCCCTGCTGCCAACAAAAACCGCTTCATTATCGGCCGCAGCGATTTCTCCACGGCCTTTGTCAATCCACTGCTTTAAGGCGTCTTCCGCTGCGTGCCCGAAAGGCACTACGCGCTGCTTATTGCCCTTACCGGTGACGTGCAAGGTACCACGTTGAAAATCAATATCGCCTAGGTCCAGCCGGACCAACTCCGCCACGCGCATACCGGAGGCATAGAGCAACTCCAAGATGGCGCTATCGCGAAGGAAGTGGACTTCATCTGCAGAGACCGCATTGCCCATAAGCTCGCCGGCCTGCTCCGGAGCGAGAACCGTGGGAAGATGACGACCCACTTTAGGAGTTACCAGGCGGGCAGCAACATCTCGCTTCAGGTGCCCTTCGCGCACTGCCCAAGTAGAAAAACCCTTCGCTGCCGCGGTGCGCCGTGCCAGGGTGGAACGCGACTTTCCTTCCGCAACAGCTTCTGCCAACCATTGGCGCAAGCTGTTGAGGTCAAACTCCGCGAAGGTAGGCACGCTGCGTGCAAGGTCGCGCAAGTCGGAGCGATACCCGCGCACCGTCGCTTCTGCGCGGCCTTTGACATGTAGTTGGAAATCCGCGAAGTCCTCAATGGCCTCAGCCATCTGCCCCTCAACTTTCGGAGACTTCGCGGACTTTCCATCTTCACTCATGCCACAGCAGTGTACTCGCCCTACGCAGGTGCCATTTATTCTGTTTCCCGGCGCGCCCAGGTATTGCCATGCCGGACGACAACGCACATCTTCTCCAGCGCCAGTAGTAAGTGAACTGTCAGCGGTAAACGGAATCCCGCTTCGCGCGCAATGTCTTCTGCCGTTGCTTTCTCCTGTCCTAGCGGTGGCGTCGCGTCAAACACGCGCAACTCATTGCGGGAGAGGCGTTGGGTCATGGTTGCCGCAAAATTGATTTCGTACTGTGCGCCTGGGTCCACTTCCCCGGCGCGACTTACTAGAGCGCGAATTTCATCAGCACTGGTAACCAACTGTGCGCGGCCTTCTTGAATGCGCTGGTGGCAGCCCAACGAACCGCTAGTAGTTATCGGCCCGGGCACCGCCATCGCAACGCGCCCAAGCGCTTCTGCCCAATTGAGGGTGTTCAATGCGCCCGATCGAAATGCCGCCTCCATGACGACGGTGCCGTGGCTCAATGCTGCCACTAAGCGATTGCGTGTTAAGAACCTGTGGCGCTTCGGCGCGGTTTCCGGCGCGAATTCAGAGATGATGCAACCATTGTCCGCAATCTTGGCAAATAAGTTGGCATTGCGGGCTGGGTAATCCCTATCGATGCCACACGCTGCTATAGCTACCGTGCGCCCGTTGTTGTGCAACGCTGTTTCGTGCGCGACGGTATCCACGCCCAGAGCTCCGCCAGATATTGGAGTCCATTCATGCTGAACCAATCCGGACACGACGTTTTGGGTGGCCTGCCAGCCATAGCGAGAAATAGCACGAGTTCCGACGATGGCTACAGCTTGAGCAACCTCTGCCTGCAATGGCGCACCGCGCACCCACAGGCTATGCGGTGGCAATGCTTGGTCATCAAAAGTAGCTGGAGCCTCCCCGCTGTGCTGATAGAAGCCGAATGCAGAGTCAAACTCCTCTGTGGGCCACTCTGGGCTTTCTGCCGTAATGAGCCGAGCCCCGACCCTTTCGGCTGCCGCCATGTCTTCGGCTTGCCGCAACCAGTCATAGCGAGAGGCCGTGCGCGCCAAAAGCGGACCAATCCAGTCAGCACGGTGATAGATTCCGTGGGCGATTTCCTCAGCTGGATACTGCGTAAGCAGGGCCTGCAACGCCGCAGAGGGACCTTCCACCACTCGGTTGAGGTATACCCAGGTGGCATAAGGAGTAGAGAGATCAAGTTCGCTCATGCTGCGAGCCTCCCGACGTTAATTGAGCCGCGCAGATCGAGCGCGCGTCCCACTTCGTCCAGGTCCGGCTGCGCCTTTCCTGCTAGATCCGCCAGGGTCCAGGAGAGCTTCAATACGCGGTCCACTCCGCGCTGGGATATTTCGCCATCTGCCAAATAAGCGGACAGCATGACCATCGCGGCTTCGGCGGCTGGCCTCTTTCGGCGCAGATAGGACGAGGGAACTTCCCCATTGGTGCGCGCGGTGATGCCATCCGCCCACCAGCGCGCGGCGGCACGTTCACGGGCAGCGGCGACGCGCTCGGCGATGACTGCGGATTCCTCTTCGCCCTCCGCGTTAATAGTTGCCGCCTGCCCCGTTAGCGTGACCACCATATCCAGGCGGTCTCGCAGCGGACCGGAGAGGTTGGATAGATAGTTCATGCGCTCGTGCGGATTGCACCTGCACTTGGACGGGTCTTCGGCCGCACACCTGCACGGGTTTGCCGCCATGACCAATTGGAAGCGAGCAGGATAGGTAACCTCGCGGCGCGAGCGCGCCAATCGCACGTGTCCTTCCTCCAGCGGTGCACGCAATCCATCGAGTACCGGCGCGGCTACTTCACTGGCCTCGTCGAGAAAGAGCACACCATTGTGAGCCAAGCTCACCGCACCAGGGCGGGGATGACCGGAACCGCCACCAAGGAGTGCAGCCCGAGTTACCGATGCATGCGGGGCGATGAACGGGGCGCGCTCGATGACCTCACCTGGGGTTCCAGTTAGCGAATGAATCGCAGTGGTTTCTACCTGCTGATCTGGGGTAAGCGTAGGAAGGATAGTGGGCAGGCGCGAGGCGATCATGGACTTTCCAGACCCAGGCGGCCCGATCATCATCAGGTGGTGGCCGCCGGCGGCCGCAACCTCGGCAGCCCATTTCGCATTGGATTGACCAGCGATATCGCTAAAGTCGAGTCGCGACGCCGCCGCAGGCGCGGGGCTGAGCGACCCCGAAAAGCTTCCAGCTTGCGGCAGCCCACGATTACCGCAAGCCCAGCTGAAGGCCTCCTTCAAAGACGACGCAACGAGTACGTCCATGTCCGGCACCAATGTGGCCTCTGCGGCATTGCCAGGCGGAACAATAAGAGTTGTTATTCCTTGTTCCCGTGCGGCGAGAAGAGCGGGGATGATGCCTGCTACAGACCGAACGGAGCCGTCGAGACCAAGCTCGCCCAATACCAAGGTGCGCTGGAGACGTTGGGCGGGCGAGGGAGTGCTGCCATAAGACGGAAAGTCGGCCTCCGACTGTGCCGCGAGGATCGCAAGCGCTATGGGTAGGTCAAAGTGGGACCCGGATTTGGGAAGCGAAGCCGGGGACATGGAGACCACCACTTTGGTCTTCGGCCAGGGCAGATGGGAATTAAAGGCTGCGGTCTTGATTCGGTCCCGGGATTCGGAGATTGCGGTATCCGTCTGGCCTACAACGTGAATTCCCGGCAGTCCGTGACCGACGTTCGCTTCCACGTCAACCAACTGGGCTAGAACTCCGTTGAGGGACATGGTCAAACAATTACCTAGAGCCATCTTCGACCCCCTTGAAGTGCTCCAGCGCAAACCCCTGCCCCCGCGCGACCAAGGCAATAACGTCGAATCGCACCTCAGACAGTGGCCTTCCGTCGAGCCACTGCGCCGCGGCTTTGCGCAGGCGCGCGAGCTTCTGCGGGGTTACGGCCTCAGCTACCCCGTAGTTGGAATTGGCGCGAGTCTTAACTTCAACGAAGACGATGGTTCCGTCCGACTCTCGGGCGATGAGGTCGATTTCTCCCACTCGATAGGAGACGTTGGCAGCGATGATTTCCGCCCCACGTTCGCGCAGATAGCGCGCTGCGAAGGCTTCTCCCCTTTTTCCTAAGACTTGTTTATGACGAGGCTTCTTCGTGGCCAAGCGGTGTTCTGAATTAAAGTGCATTGCGGTTTATCCTTGTGCTTCGGGAAATTCATTGGCCAGCACAGAACACCGCAGCTGGTAAGGCTTACACAAGGGACGCAGTAACAAAAAGGCCCTAGCTGTGGATAACTAGGCTCTGCAACTCTGTTATCCACAGCTAGGGCGCGGCGCCGTGTGCGCCGGCTTGACAAAACTATTCCGGCATCATGAATTCCGGCTTATCCAGCTCCTCGATATTGACGTCCTTGTAGGTGATAACGCGGACGTAGCGCACAAAGCGCGCGGAGCGGTACATATCCCATACCCAAGCATCAGACATGCGCACCTCGTAGTAGACATCGGGCCCAGAGGTATGGGGAATAAGCTCTACCGCATTAGCCAGATAAAAGCGCCGCTCAGTTTCAACGACATAGGAAAACTGGCTGACAACGTCCCGGTACTCGCGGTAGAGGGACAGCTCTACCTCAGCCTCGTAGTTATCGAGTTCCTCTGCACTCACGGTGGACCTCCAGGTTGTGGGTTAGCTCGCTATAGCTTAGCGCGAGAAAGGCTAGATTTTAGCTAGGCACGCGCGGCAAACTCCGCATGAGCGCGACGGACATTCTCGTAGCTCATCCGGTGCTCCGGGCACGCTCCTAGCGCCGCAATTGCGGCCTCATGCGCCTTGGTCCCATACCCCTTATGGCTGGCCAACCCGTAGCCGGGGTACCGCGCATCCAGCTCGTGCATCAGGTGGTCCCGGCTGACTTTTGCCAATACACTCGCCGCGGCAATGCACCGCGCGGCCGCATCGCCGCCGATAATGGGCAGGTGGGGTTGGGTAAGACCGGGGATAAAGAGGGCGTCGGTAAGCACATAGCCCGGACGTGTTTCCAGGCGCGCAACCGCCCTGCGCATGCCGGAAATATTGGCGTGTTGGATGCCGCGCTTATCGATGTCCCCCGCACCAATATGCACTACAGACCAGTCCACAGCCTTGTCCTTAATGAGTGGAAAGAGCCTCTCGCGCTGTTTGGGGGTGAGCTTCTTGGAGTCAGTAAGCTCTGCCAACTCCTTGATTGGCCGATCAGGCATCACACAAGCCGCGATGGTAATTGGTCCACAGCAGGCGCCGCGCCCAGCCTCATCCACGCCGGCCACCGGGCCTAAACCGGCCTTGCTCAATGCGACCTCGTAGGTGCGTCGCTGTTTAAGCCGCCGCATGCGAAATTTCCGGGTGCTCCACCCCGCCCCAACGCGAAAGCGGCAAAATGACGGCCTCAACGCGCCCGCGGACGTTGTCTACCGGCACGGTGCCCTGCAGGTGGTCGCCCAAGTGTGCACGGGAATCGAGGGAGTTGGTGCGATTATCACCCATCACCCAAAGGTTTCCCTCGGGGACGGTGACTGGGCCAAAATACTCGCCGCCGCACTCTTGCGAGCCCACGCTGGGGTCAACGGGAATCTCCGGCGGATCGAGGACGAAGGATTGGTCAATGGGCGTTCCGTTCACCATGACCGCAGGGTCGCCAGCCTGACAACTCACCGTCTGTCCTCCGGTAGCAATGACGCGCTTTACCAGGATATTTTCCCCATTAGGAAGCAGCCCTACGGCCGCCAAAGCGTTCTGCGCGCCGCGCACAAAAATATTGGACGAGCGATTGACCTCAAACTCGTTATTCCACGACTCGGGCCCTTCAAAAACCACCACCTCCCCGGGCTTAGGATCCGTGAAGTAGTAGCTGACCTTTTGCACGGCAATGCGATCATTTTTGCAGCCGGCACACCCGTGCAGGGTCGGTTCCATCGAAGCAGAAGGAATGACATACATCCGCCCCACCAGCGCCTGCAGGAGCACCAGCAGGACAAAGCCTGCCACCACGGGGATGAGAAAATCCCGGGTGCGCAGGCGTTGGGAGGAAGGCTTATTCCTGAATGTCCGGGTCATCGACCCCACCAATGCGGGTAAACGGCCAGAATACGAATTTCACCTTGCCGCGGACGTTTTCTACTGGAACCGTGCCATGGAACTTGTCGGTCATGTGGTAACGAGAATCGGCCGAAGCAGTACGGTTATCGCCCATCACCCAGATATTGCCCTCCGGTACCTCGACGGGACCAAAGTACGGACCACCGCAGGCCTCCGAGCCGGTCGACTCATCTACCGGGTACGTAGGCGGGTCTTGCACATAGTCTTGCTCGATGGGTTTGCCATCTACCATGACGGCAGAATCGCCCTCCTGGCAGGACACCGTCTGTCCGCCGGTAGCAACCACACGCTTGACCAGGGTGTTTTCGTCTGGCGGTGCCAAGGATACGAAGCTCAACGCATCCTGCACGCCATGAATGATCGGATTAGACGAACGCGGTGAGACGTAGCTAGAATTCCAGTCCTCGGTGCCCTTGAATACCACGACATCGCCCGGCTCTGGCTCGCCGTCACCGTAGTAAGAGATCTTTTCCGTAAAGATACGGTCATTCGTGCAGCCCTCGCAGCCGTGGAGAGTCGGCTCCATCGAACCCGACGGGATCACATACTGCCGGCCGATAAAGTTCTGGAATAGTCCGACGATCACGAGAACCGTCGCCACTACCAGAAGAGTTTCCAGCAGCCACGGCATTTCCTTCTTCTTAGTCGCCTCTTTGCCTTGCTGGGTGGCCTCGCCCTGCACCGGGTGGGCCCCCTCGCCTTCTGACGGCTGTTCCTGCGAGATGCTGTCTTTATTCACGCGCTAGATCCTAGCAACCCCACGCCCGACTTCCGCTCTTATCCCCCTCGCGGCAGGGGGATTCACAGCCAACTTTTCGCTTGCCCCCCTTCCCTCTCGGCATAAGGATGAAGGGAATTGGACATAGAAAAATTCCCCTGCACCCACAGTGGGGTGCAAGGGGAAGCTGGCGCGCAGCGCGCTAGTACTAGCGACGCTCCTTGATGCGAGCCTTCTTGCCGCGCAGATCGCGCAGGTAGTAGAGCTTCGCACGACGGACGCGGCCACGGCGGGAGACCTTGATGGACTCCAGGTTCGGGGAGTGAACCGGGAAGGTACGCTCAACGCCGATACCGAAGGAGACCTTACGGACGGTGAAGGTCTCGCGGATGCCGGAGCCCTGGCGACGGATGCAGATGCCCTTGAAGAGCTGTGCACGCTCGTTGTTGCCCTCGATAACCTTTACGTTAACGTCGAGGGTATCGCCTGGGCGGAAGGACGGGATATCGTCGCGCAGCTGTGCTGCATCGACCTTGTCAATAATGTTGGACATGCCAATATTCCTTTTCAGTTTGGGACAGAGGACCCTAGCGGCGTACTGCCTAACCGGTTCGTGCCCGTTACATAGAACGGTGCACTATTTTTCCACATACGCCAGCCGGAACCAAATCCTCATATTGCAAATTTCCTCGCCCCACCCAAGGTTCCTCACCGCAGCGTAAGGAACCTAGAAACCTGCCTTCTTCAGGGCATCGGCCATGGCTCCACCACCACCGGCGCCATTTTGTCCACCCGTGCGGCCGCGCGAGCCACCCCGAGATCCGCGCCCGGATTTGTGGCCGGAGCGCTTTCCGCCTCCTCCGCCGCCGGACTTAGCGGAACCGCGTGGGGAATCACCGCGGCGTTTGGGAGCCGGCTGACCCGGTTCATCATCCAAACGGAAGGAGAGACCGATGCGCTGGCGCTCCACATCAACCTCCATGACCTTCACCTTGACCACCTGGCCAGAGCGCACGACCTCGTGCGGATCGGAAACAAACTTGTGGCTCATGGCAGAAACGTGGACGAGGCCATCTTGATGGACTCCGACATCCACGAAGGCGCCAAATGCCGCCACGTTGGTCACCGTGCCCTCAAGAATCATGCCCGGGGTGAGATCGGAGACCTTATGTACGCCTTCTTTAAAGGTGGCGGTCTTGAACTCAGGGCGCGGGTCGCGGCCGGGTTTATCCAGCTCGGCGATGATATCGGTCACCGTAGGAATGCCGAAAGTCTCGTCTGCAAAGTCTGCTGGCGCCAGCGTGCTGAGTACGCGGGTATTGCCAATAAGTTCAGAAATACCCAGGCCCGTCTTCTCCGCGATGCGGGAGACGACAGGATAGGCCTCTGGGTGTACGGCAGAGGAATCCAGTGGATCGGTACCGCCGTTGATACGGAGGAAGCCTGCAGACTGCTCAAAGGCCTTAGGTCCAAGACGCGGTACCTTCTTCAGTTCCTTGCGGGAAGCGAAAGAACCGTGTTCATTGCGGTAGGAAACGATATTGGCGGCGATGGTGGAATTGACACCCGCTACGCGTTCAAGCAGCGGGACGGAAGCGGTATTGAGATCAACACCCACGCCGTTTACCGCACTTTCCACCACGCCATCAAGAGTGCGGGCGAGCGCCGTCTGGTTAACGTCGTGCTGGTACTGCCCCACACCAATGGCCTTCGGATCGATCTTGACCAACTCAGCCAAAGGATCCTGCAAGCGGCGAGCGATGGAAACCGCACCGCGCAGCGAGACATCCATGTCAGGGAATTCTTCTGCCGCAAGCGGCGAGGCGGAGTAGACCGAGGCGCCGGACTCGGAAACCACGACGGGCGTGGGTCGCTGGCCGCCGGCCTGTTTAATTAGGTCCGCAATTTCTTGAGCAAGCTTCTCGGTCTCGCGGGAGGCGGTGCCGTTGCCGATGGCCATAAGGTCTACAGAATGCTTGGCGCACAGGGTCGACAGCGTCTGAACTGCTTGACTCCACTGATTTTGCGGCTGATGCGGGTAGACAATGGCGGTGTCGAGCACCTTGCCGGTTTTGTCCACTACCGCGCACTTCACACCATTGCGGTAACCCGGATCCAAGCCGATGGTGGCACGCTGGCCAGCAGGTGCCGCGAGCAGCACGTCGCGCAAATTGGTGGCAAAGATCTTCAGCGCGCCTTCCTCCGCGATCTCTTTTAGCCGCATGCGAACGTCCAGGCTAGAGGAAATATAGAGCTTGGTGCGCCAGCCCCAATGGACGGCGTCGGCAAGCCACTTGGAGGAGCGATCCAGCTCGAAGCGGGAGGCGATTGCGTCCTCGTAGTCGGCGTCATCGCCGGCATCTAGCTGCAGCTGCAGCACGCCCTCATTCTCGCCACGCAGCAGCGCCAAAATGCGGTGCGAAGGCAGCTTGTGGAAAGGCTCGTTGAAATCGAAGTAATCCTTAAACTTCGCGCCCTCAGCTTCCTTGCCCTCAACAACGTGCGCGCCCATGGAGCCCTCAGTGAACATACGCTCGCGTACTTCACCCACCAGATCCGCGTCGAGCGCGAAGCGATCCACCAAGATGGCGCGGGCACCGTCGAGGGCCTTCTTGGTGTCCTCAAAGCCCTCGGTGATAAAGGCCTGTGCCAACTCTTCCGGAGCGGCGTTGGGATCCGCAATGAGCTTATCGGTCAGCTCCTCCAGGCCAGCTTCGCGCGCAATATCGGCCTTGGTTTTGCGGCGCTTCTTATACGGCAGATACAAATCTTCTAGGCGCGCTTTGGTGTCGCAGGCAAAGATTTGCTCCTTGAGGGCGTCGCTAAGCTTGCCCTGCTCTTCAATCGCCGCAAGGATGGTCTCCTTGCGCTCCTGTAGCTCCTTTAAATAATTCGCACGCTCTTCAATGGTGCGCAGCTGGGAATCATCCAGCCCGCCGGTGGCCTCCTTGCGGTAGCGGGCAATAAACGGGACGGTATTACCCTCCGCAAGCAGCTGCAACGCGGTAGAAACCTGCGATTCCTTGACGTTGAGCTCGGCGGCGATAGTGGCCGCAATATTCACGTGGTCTCCTCACTCTTTCTCGAGGTTTGGGATTAGACCCACCCAATTTACCGCACGGCTCCTCTGCTACCTTCGCTTGCCGACGCCCCCTAGACGCACAAAACCTCCTTTCCCAGTAAGGGAAAGGAGGTTGCTGCGGCGCGCTCTTAGTAGATAACCACGCGGGCGTTATCGCCGCCGGAGCAGGAAACGCGCGAAGAGCTACCGGAGCAGTACATGGTGTAGGTACCACCGGTGGCCGGCGAGTAGACGCTCAAGGTAGCGCCGGTGCCGCCGCCGGCGACCCAGTTATTCATAAACGCGGTATAGACGTTGCTGGCAAAACCGCTGGAGGTTTTGCTGGTAGCTGGATAGTAGCTAGTGAAGTCACTCCAAGAGTGCCCATTGCTGCTGCCAGAAGACGCTGCCTGTGCAGGCGCTGGAGCTGGAGCATCCTTGGTCTTAGTCACCGTGACCGGGCTGGAGTCTTCATCCTTATCGTCCGCATCGTCCTTGGACGAGGAACCGGAGTGCTTGCTGGAGCCGGAGCCGCTATTGGCATCAGCTTGTTTGAATTGACTATCGGCAGCAGCGCTGGTCGATGCATCATCCTTGTTATTGGTCACGAACATGATAACCATGGCGGCCACCGCGATGACCGCCACAATTGCTGCGATAATTGCGGCGATGGTGGCGCCGCCTACGCCACCGCTTTGCTGCGGCTGGGAATAATACTGCTGATTGTACTGAGGCGGCTGCTGGTTATATCCACCGTAGTTATTGCCATTGGGAGCCGTCATAATTCAGGGACCACCTTGGGAATAGGAATCTAGAGGGAATGTCCCCTTCACTATAACCTTAGAAGGCATATGCGCTGCAGTTTAGGCATGAAAAAGCGCTAAATAATTGTCCAGATTCCGCTTATAACCCAGAATCCGCCCGCCACACCGCCGGGGCACCAAGCCCCATCTCCGTAAAACCGATTTCCACACTGCCTACCCACGAGACTGCCGGCGGCAAGCAGTCTGCTACTAAGGAAGCTACTGCAGCCAGGGGCTGTGTGGTCTCTCCGTTAACGATGAGCCGCCACACCGGAATTCCTTGTGGCCACTGGCCGAATCTGAAGCGATATTCCTGCGCTAGCGGGCTGCTTTCCGAGCTTTCCTCCGCTACCTGGAGAGCGAAAATGCTTAGCGGCTCAAAGCCCCGTGCCCGCAGCGCCTCTGGCAATGCTTCGAGGCTTTTCTCCCACTTCTTGGGCTCTATGAGCACGGAAAGATCGGCGCTTACCTCCATTAGCCTTCACCCTGTGCGTAAGCTTCTTGTTCCAACTGCGCGATGAAAGCCCTGTCTTGTTTATCGAGCTCAGCCGCCTCCAAAAGTTCGGGACGGCGTTGCCACGTGCGCAGCAATGCCTGTTCCCTCCGCCATTTGTCAACCAAACCGTGGTTTCCCGAGGTGAGCACGTCCGGCACGGCTAGACCACGCCACTCTCGCGGCTTGGTATAGCTCGGGCCTTCCAATAGACCATCAGAAAAAGAATCTTCCTCATGAGAGCGCTTATTTCCCAACACCCCGGGGATGAGTCGCACTACGGCCTCTGCAATCACCAACGTTGCCACTTCCCCACCGATCAACACATAATCGCCGATGGAAACCTCGCGCACACGGTAGCGCCGAGCGGCGTCATCCACCACGCGCTGATCGATGCCCTCATAACGCCCGCAGGCAAAAACAATGTGCTCCTCATTGGACCACGCCCGCGCATCTGCTTGGCTAAACGGTTTTCCCGTCGGCGTCGGCACGATAAGCAGTGGAAGGTCGCTATCCTCATCGGCCGTGGCATCAACCGCATAGGCTTGTGCCTCTACCCCTTCTAATTCGTCATGGCGCGGACGGTTCAGGTGTGGCAGCGCAGACTCTAGATTGGGCGCACTTTCCCGCGCGGCGACGCTATCGAGCGCCGGCCCCCAAACTTCTGGCTTCATAACCATGCCGGGGCCACCACCGAACGGCGAGTCATCGACAGACTTATGCGCATCCGTAGCCCACTGCCGCAGATCGTGCACACCTACTTCAAGGCGACCTTGTTCAATGGCCTTCCCCAAAAGCGCATGCCGCAACGGGTCCAGGTACTCCGGAAAAATGGTGATGACGTCAAGCCTCATAGGTCAAGCAATCCTTCCGGCGGATCGATGGTGCACGTTCCAGCCTCTAGGTTCACCTCAGGAACAATGGCATGCACGAAGGGAATGAGCGCCTCCTTGCTGTTGTCGAGTTCTACCTCCAACAAATCCTGGCTTCCGCCGTGGATGACCGATGTGACCTCACCGATCTCCTCGCCTTCCAGAAGTACGCGGAGCCCTTCCAGCTCATGGTCGTAAAAGCCATCATCATCACTGTCAAGCGGCGCGGCAAAGAACTTGGTACCGCGGAGGCTATCCGCCACGGTACGGTCTTTGATCTCTTCGAAGGTAACGAGCAGCCTTCCCTTATGGCTGCGGACCGCCTTGATAGTTAGAGTGTGCTCCTTCTTGCCCTGCGTGCCATGAAGCACTTCCCCCACAGCAAAGCGCACTTCCGGTTCATCAGTAGTGGCCTCGACTACGACTTCACCTTTCACGCCGTGCGATTTAATCACGCGACCAATCATCAATTCCATAGCGGAAAGTCTACAACACAGACCTCTTTGCCCTTGTCAGTCATGAATTTTGGCGCTTTGGAAAGCAAACCCAGATTTTGAGTATTGTTGCCGTTAAAGTGGGCTTATGAGCGATCTACCGACCAACTCCCCGGACACGTTTGGCGCGGCTTCTCATTCAGGTGAGGATTCCGTCATGTCCGCACTAAACCTGCTGGACATCGCGCCTGATACCGATCCGCACCGCCCGCGCCCGGGCGTACAGCGCGTCCTGAGCGCCGATGGTGCCAACCTCATTCTCTTTAGCTTTGCACCAGGACAGTCCCTGCCCGATCACAAGGCCGCACATCCGATCACCGTGCAGGCGCTGCGCGGTGAGCTTGACTTCAGCTACGGCAGTGAAACCATCACGCTCACCCCCGGCTCTATCGTGCACCTTCCTGCATATGAGGTACATAAAGTCGAGGCTACAAGCGAGAGCGGCGACCCTTCTACCCCCGCAGTTTTGCTGCTCACCATGCTGACTAAATAATTTATACGTACATAGGTTTTGTTGATAAAATGAGTTTTATGGAAACGCACAATAAGCCCTACCATCATGGAAACCTCCACGATGAGCTGCTCCGTATCGCTGTTCAACTAGGCAAAAGAAGCGGCCCCGACGCAATTACCGTTCGTGCGGTAACCCGCGAAGCGGGAGTGTCCCCTACCTCCGCATACCGCCACTTCAAGGACCAAGAAGAACTGCACGATAAGGTCGCTGAGCTTGCCACCGATGAGTTGGTCCGGCGTTTACACGAGACTACCGAGACTGCAGAGGGCCTAGATTTTCCAGAGCACCTGATGCAGATTGGTTACGCTTACCTCGAGTTTGCCTTGGATGAGACCAATTTCTTCCGCTGCATGCTGGAGTGGAAGGCGCTGCGTTTCATGCTTGGTGTAGATCCCAATACGGAAGATGATCCGAAGATGGATCACCTACAGCAGATTCGCGATTTCTTCGCCCTGTTGTCCCGCCACGCGGAAGCGTTGGACAATACCACTGACGCTACATATTTCATGCAGAATGCTCTGCTGGCCTGGTCGGCCATTCACGGTTTTACCGTACTTGCCATCAACGGCCCTATGTCCCGGCTTCCACGCGAGCAGATCCTCGAGCTTTTCACACCGGTTGTTACAGGCGCTCTGCGCGGCATGGACTTTAAGGATCCCTCTAACGTCTACAGCCGCTACTCCAACTACAAGCCACAGAACTAAGGGCGAACCAGCCATCCCCGAGAGAGATGCCGCACGTTTCCTAGCGCATCACTTTCAATTGCGACCGCGCACGCAGCCCCGCCACGGACTAGCGTGTGCGGTCGTTTTCGTGTGCCGGCATTAGCACCCAAAAACTACAAAGGCCCCGCTACTACGACCAGTGATCGTAGCGGCGGGGCCCGAAGCTAGAAGCGCTATGCGCTTAGCAAGGGAGGCAGATTACTCTGCGGACTCCTCGGAAGCTTCCTCAGCCTTCTCCTCGGCCTCAGCGTCAGCTTCGCCGGCGGCAGCAGCGGCAGCCTCTGCAGCAGCAGCTTCCTCAGCGGCCTTCTTCTCAGCCTCTTCCTTGGCCTTCTTCTTCTTTTCGGTGATGGCCTCGATGGTCGGGCCGTTGTTAGCCTCAGCCAGTGCCTCGTTGAAGATCTCCAGCTTGGACTTCTTCTCCTCAGCAACCTTCAGGGTGCCCTCTGCGCCCGGCAGACCCTTGTGCTTCTGCCAGTCACCGGTGATCTTCAGCAGCGCGAGAACCGGCTCGGTTGGCTGTGCGCCAACGGACAGCCAGTGCTGTGCACGCTCGGAATCGATCTGGATGAGGGAAGGCTCTTCCTTCGGGTGGTAGATACCGATGTTCTCGATGACCTTGCCGTTACGACGGGTGCGGGCATCTGCAATAACAACGCGGTACTCAGCAGCGCGGACCTTGCCCAGGCGCTGCAGCTTGATCTTGACAGCCATGTTGGCTCCTTTACTAGTCACTGGGCAGTACAGACGCGCACGAGATTGTGCGCCGGTTCAACCCTTGGATTTTATCTGCGCGTGACATACCGGCCGACCGTAGACGGAAACGGTGCTACGCAGAATATTACGTTCTTCAGTTTATCTAGCTCAGAAATACGAGCAGACAACCTGGAATATTTTAGCGCGAGCAGCTGCATTTTCAAAAATTACTACGCCACGCACGCAGGTTCGTTATGCCTGCGATACTGAAGCAGAGTACCCTTAAGGGCCGAATATAGACATTTCGTTTCATATGTATGGCGCGCCTTCCGCCCCACCATCCAGGCATAGGCGCACGAAAAGACAGTTTATGACTAAAGAATCACCGCGAAATTTCCGGTACCGCTATGACCTTGATGGTCTGCGCGGTATTGCCATCGGCCTAGTAGTTATCTACCACGTATTCGTCGGACGCGTATCCGGCGGCGTCGACGTATTCCTGCTGCTATCCGGCTACTTCTTCTTGGGCTCCCAGCTGCGCTACGCAAACAAGCCCAACGCCTCCCTGAACCCATGGTGGCCTATCTGGCGAACCTTGCGGCGCCTGGTACCAAGCTTGGTTTTGGTCATCGGCGTGACCTACATTCTGGTGCGCGTTTTCACCCCGCAGCTCATGCGCACCGAGCTCACCCAGCAGATTACAGCCACCATGCTGTACTACCAGAACTGGGAACTAGCGGAACAAAACGCCGACTACACGGCGGCCGCGGCTGATACCTCACCGCTGCAGCACATGTGGTCCATGGCCGTGCAGGGTCAGTTCTACATCATGGGCATTGCCTTCGCGCTCATCTTGGCTGCCATCATGAAGTTCCGGCCGAAGCAGCAGCCTTTGGGCAAGCGCAGCTTCCCCACGGTCAACCAGATTGCTGGCCCGATCCTCATCGTGGTCACCATCGCCTCCTTCGCCTATGCTTCGCGCCACGGCCTCTACGGAACTCCGGAGAACTACTATTCCACCTGGTCACGCGCTTGGGAGTTGACCTTGGGCGCGGTCTTGGCCATCTACGGTTCCTCCTGGAAGATTCCAGCCCGCCTCTATGACCTCTTTACCGGCCTGGGCCTTCTGATGCTCATCTTTACTGGTGCCATCATCGCGGATACCACTGCGTATCCTGGCCCGCTTTCCCTCTTGCCACTAGGCGGCGCCGTGCTCATTATCTTGGGCGGCGGTGGCAAGATTTCCAAGGCCATGGCCTCCAAGCAGGCGCGCTGGCTGGGCGATGTAGCCTACCCGCTCTACCTGTGGCACTGGCCATTGCTCATTTTGTCCACCTCCTACCTGGGTCAAGAAACCCCGTCGTGGTGGTTGGGCGTCATCATTATCGTCATTTCGCTAGTGTTGGCGGACCTCACGCACCGCTTTTTGGAAAAGCCCCTGCGCCAGCATCGCAAGCGCCCCACGGCCGAGGATCTGCCGGTACGTAAGGGCCTTTCGACCTTGCAGAAACCCGCCGGTGCCGCCCGCGGTGTGGGCGGCGTCGTAGTCGCTGCGGCTGTTGTCGGCCTCTTGGCTATCCAGCCACTGTGGATGCGCACCCTTGATGATGCTGATGCGGAGCTTTTGGATCCTGCCCTCTACCCCGGCGCAACGACGTTCATCAACGACATCACCCCGCCGGATAACGTGGAGGTCAAGCCTGATCCGATTCTGGCCGGCGGAATCCAGCCACCAGTAGCGACAAATTGGTGCTTCGTGCCAGATAGCCAGCCCGCTGACTTCTTCTTCGAGACCCGCAAGGACGGCAAGACCCCCTGCATTTTCGGTGACCCCAACGCAGAGAAGGAAGTCTATTTGGTCGGCGGTTCCCACGCGGAGCAGTATTCTGCCCCGCTGGACCGCTTAGGCAAGGAAATGGGCTTTAAGCTGGTACCGCTGCTGCGCCAGGGCTGCCCGATTGAATTGGGCGACGATGTCACCGTGACGCCAGAGTGTGCCGAGTGGGGCAAGCTGGTCATGGATCGCATCGAAGAGGCGAACCCGGCCTTAGTCATCTCGAATACCACTCGCCCGCAAAATGAATTTGGCACCGGCCCCGATGCCGTGCCCGCCGGCTACCAAGCATTCTGGGAGGAATTGGCCGAACGCGATATTCCCTTCTTGGGCTTCCGCGATAACCCGTGGGGCTTTGATGAAGAAGGCCGTCCACGCGAGTTTGATGAGTGCTACGTCGCTACCGAAGATGCCTACGGCTGCGGCATGCGCTTTGAGCAGGTCTACCAGCCTTATGACCCCGGTGCGGTCGTGCTGTCGAAGTACCAGAATATGCTATCGATCGATACCGCTCCGTGGTTCTGCGATGCCAATGGTGACTGCCCCGTCATCATCGGCAATACGATGGTCTACCGCGACATGCACCACATCACCAATGCTTTTGCGGAATCGGCAATGCCAATGATCCGCGAGGCCCTAAAGCCCTTCCTCAACGGGGAAAAAGTCCAGCAGGAAGCCCCTGATATTCCACCGGAGCAGGCTGCAGGAGCCGTGGAGCAAGCGCCCGCAGCACCTACCGACGCCGGAAAGCAACATGCCAACCCAGTCCCTTACCCCAACGCCGCACGAGACGATGCGGTCTAGGCCATAGCTCGGTCGCGCACAAGCTCCGAGAGCGAAGGCGCCTCATGCGAAGGCGCGCTGGGGCTTAGGGCGGCGTCGGCAAGCCGCACAAAAAGGAGGCTCCCGCAGCAACGCGGAAGCCTCCTTCTTTATGCTTTAAGGCTGGGGAACGCTACTTTTTACCCTTGCCAAAGTCCAGGTTGTCAAGATCGATATTTTCCATTCCCTTCGGCATCTTTGGCATGCCGGGCATACCTGGCATGCCACCGCCGCCGCCCATTTGCTGCTGGAGCTTTTGCAGCTCCTCCATGGACGGCATGCCGCCGCCACCGGGCATTCCTGGCATTCCGCCCATGCCCGGCATACCGCCCGGCATCTTCGGGCCGCGGTTGCCACCGCCGCCCTTGCCCTTCTTGCGCTTGCCATTCTTGCCCTTGCGACCCTTGGGCTTCTTCTTGGTAGCGGAGCGACCACCCATGCCGCCCATGCCGAATTGGCCGGCCATCTTGGACATCATCTTCTTAGCCTGGTTGAAGCGCTCAATAAGCTGGTTGACCTCGGAAACGCTCACACCAGAACCATTAGCAATGCGCTTGCGGCGCGAAGCATTGAGAATCTTCGGATCCTCGCGCTCCTGCGGCGTCATACCGCGAATGATCGCCTGGATGCGGTCCAGCTGCTTTTCATCCACCATGGCGGCCATTTCATTCATCTGCTTGCCGCCAGGCATCATCTTCAGCAGGTTGCCGATGGGGCCCATCTTGCGGATCATCAGCATCTGCTCAAGGAAGTCATTGAGCGTCAGCTCGCCAGAGCCGAGCTTAGAGGCTGCCTCCTCAGCTTTCTGGTGGTCCAGGGTTGCTTCAGCCTGCTCGATAAGGGAGAGCAAATCACCCATGCCCAGAATGCGGCTGGACATGCGCTCTGGGTGGAAGACATCGAAATCATCGAGCTTCTCACCGGTAGAGGCGTACATGATGGGCTTGCCCGTAACCTCGCGGATAGACAAGGCCGCACCACCGCGGGCGTCACCGTCCAGCTTGGTGAGAACAACGCCGGTAAAGTCCACGCCATCGCGGAAGGCCTCGGCCGTCTGCACGGCATCCTGGCCGATCATGGAGTCGATGACAAAGAGGACTTCGTCCGGGTTGACGGCATCGCGGATATTGCGCGCCTGCGTCATCAGAGTCTCATCGATGCCCAAGCGGCCAGCGGTATCGATGATGACCACATCGTGCTGCTTCTGCTTAGCCTCAGCAATGCCCTGCTTGGCGACGTCCACCGGGTCACCGTGCGAGGTACCCATTTCATGCTCATTGGAGTCCAGGGAGGTTCCCGGATCCGGTGCGAAGGTCGGCACCTCAGCGCGCTCGCCGACGATTTGTAGCTGCTGCACCGCGCCTGGGCGCTGCAAGTCACAGGCCACCAGCATCGGGGTATGGCCCTGCTTAGCCAGGTGCTTGGCCAACTTACCGGCCAGGGTGGTTTTACCAGCACCCTGCAGGCCGGCAAGCATGATCACCGTCGGCGGGTTCTTAGCCAGGTTCAGGCGGCGAGTTTCGCCACCCAGGATCTCAATGAGCTCCTCATTGACGATCTTGACTACCTGCTGCGCCGGGTTGAGCGCCTCAGAGACTTCCGCGCCACGGGCGCGTTCCTTGATGCGCTTGATAAAGCCACGGACGACGGTCAAAGACACGTCGGCTTCCAGCAGCGCGAGGCGGATCTCGCGGGCGGTGGCATTGATATCAGCCTCGGTCAGTTTGCCCTTACCGCGCAGGCCCGCCAGGGCTGACTGTAGGCGGTCTGATAGTGAGTCAAACACTACGGATGCGCTCCCTTAATTTAGATCGATCTAAAGTTCAACTATTCAATCTTAGTCCCTAGCCAGGGCCCTGGTCACATTCCCCACCACGGTAGCGCGAGAAACCTGCCCGGCAAGGTACACATTGACGATCATCGTCGCGCCCATAATCTCATGGCGCAGCCACACAAAGTCCGGCAATGCCTCAACCAAGTGCCCTAAAGCGCCGATGCGCTCGACTGTCCGGATGACCAAAATGCCACCCACATCGAATGCCGCAGTGGTCACCTCTCCAGTAATGGCCGGCAGCTCCGTATAAGTTCGTGAGTTATAGGACTGGATAAACCTTATCTCCTGCGCTGCCTCCTTTAGGGTCTGTTGCACCGTGCGGATGAAAAACTCCGCCTTATAGGCACCGTCCTCCTCGCGAACGATTTTCGCCCGCACGATGGTCCACCCCAGAGCCGATAACAAGGCAAAGATGCGCTTTAACTCTTCTTGCGAGGAACCGCACCACGACACACTAACTTCTTGGTCTTCCCAATCCACTTTGAGCGCAACGCCTTCGCTAGATAGCGGTACATGCACAGCAGGGCGGTCGAGAACACGTGGTTTGAGCGCCTCAAGTGCCCGCGCGACGATCAGCTTCTGTGCTTGCTCCACCCGCGGTGTCCACACGCCCGGCCCAGTCGATTGGGCATCCGCCTCAGCCAACACCGCTAACAGGGATATAGTCAGCTGATCATAATGCGCGGCAGCCAAGAGGGCGTCGCGAGCGGCATCGGAAGCTGGGTCCATCGTCGCTGCTAACCGCGCCAAGGTGGTATGTTCTGCCACCAGGGTTTGGGCGCGCGACCTATCGGCGACGCTCAGCCGCATACGGGCTGCCTGGCGGGTAATCATCTCCGCACCGACTTGGGCGTGGGGGCGCCCGTAGCCCTTGCCTATGTCATGGTAAAGCGCGGCCAACAGCAATAAGTCCGGACGAGCCACTGACGTACGCATCTGCGCGCACCGCGTTACCGTTGCGATGAGATGATGGTCCACTGCATTGACGTGGCTGCGCTCGCGGGGCAACAAGCCGCGCACATGCCCCCATTCTGGGACTAAACGTTCCCACAGGCCATAGCGGTCCAAGTCCTGTATGACGCGCGGCGTGCATCGCGGGGAGGACAAAATAGCGAAGAAGTCATCCACCGCTGCCCGCGGCCAGCGTGGCGGCAGCTCAGGCAAGTCTTGGAGCTGGTGCCAGGTGGTCTCGGCGATGATATATCCCGTGCGCGCCGCGGCAGCTGCCACGCGGGTGAGCAGCCACGGGTCTTCCACATTTGGATTGCGCGAAAGGAAAATGTTGCCGCCCTCGGACACCACGTCCACATCGAGCGGACGGCGCCGGCCCCGGCCGGTCACTGAAGCATTACGGCCTAGCACCCCACGGGCGGTAGCAAGGCCGCGCTCCACCGCCTTATTGACCGTGGCCGCAGCGCTGACCAAAGCTGCTGTCAGGGCATAACGGCTTTCAAACCCCAGATCCGCAGCGACATCCGCGGCGAACTCGGGATCCAAGATATCCCGGTGGCGCCGAGCTGTGACGTGCAGGAGCGTGCGGGCGTCGAGAAGCAGCCGCTGCTCAATGTCTAAATCTGGAAAGTCGCACAGGTTGCCCAAAGCCATCGCGCGCAAGAGCTGAATATCGCGCAGTCCCCCGCGCCCGTTCTTCAGGTCTGGGTTCGTCATCGCTGCCACCGCGCCCGAGCGCTTCCACCGAGTAATCGCGGTATCCAAGAAATCATCAAAGCCGCGTTGCAGCTGGCGCCGCCACGCCGCGAGCAATTGCGCCCGCGCCTCATCCACCAGAACCTTGCGCCCTGCTACAAAGGCCAAATCCAACTGGGCAAAGCCGGCCGAGGCATCTTCGGCAGCAATCGCCCCGCACTCTTGTGGGGTGCGCAGGGCATAATCCAGGCGGTACTTGGCATCCCACACGGGGTACCACAGCTGCTCCACCAGCGCCGGATCTGGCTCGTGACCTTCCGGATAGATGAGGATGACATCAATATCCGAGTGCGGGGTCATCTCATTGCGCGCAAAGGATCCGGTGGCAGCCAGCGCTGTTCCAGGTGGAAGCTCGAGACTGCGCAATACACGAAGCGCCGAGGCATGGGCCTCGGCGCGAATCTGTGTGGCGGTATGCATGCGGGTTTAGAGTGCCGCCTCGCCGCGCTCGCCAGTACGCACACGAATGGCTTCTTCAACTGGGGTTACCCACAGCTTGCCGTCGCCGATCTTGCCCGTGTAAGCAGCATCCACGATGGCGTTGATGATGTCTTCGACGTGGTCATCCGCCGCAACAACTTCCAGCTTGACCTTAGGCACGAAGTCAGTGGCGTATTCTGCCCCTCGGTATACCTCGCTGTGCCCACGTTGCTGCCCGAAGCCCTGGCTTTCTGTAACAGTGAGGCCGCGTACTTCCTGCTGCTCCAAAGCCTGGCGGATTTCCGGCAGGGTGAAAGGCTTAACGATGGCCGTGATGAGTTTCAATGTTACTCCTTGCTAACTCTTCGGGGCGGGTCTAGCGGCACCGAATAACGTGCATCCATTCTAGCCCGAGCACAGCAATTGCTGTGCAATATTTTCAAATTGTGAATCTAGGGCGCTGGTGAATTCCGAAGTCCCGCTGTGCAACCAGAAAAGCGACGAGCTCCTCTCCTCCCCCGCAGCTACGCGCAGGAGCAGAAAAGGCTCGCCGCCAGAAGGAGCTGGAGAAGACTAGATGTCGTTTTCCTCTGCTTGCACGGTCTGAATTTTCTTATGGTTGTGTTTGGCGTGCTTGACGTCGGTGACGGTTACGCCATAGATGGAACGGCCCAGATAAAAGGAACCTACCGAGCCGATGATCCATACACCGAAGCAGGCAATCAGTGCCTGGATGAGCAGCCACAGCGAAAAGCCATCGCGGCCAAAATCTATGACCAACTTGGCCACGATAATCAGCGGTACTGCAAGTCCCACAGTGGGGCCCAGCAGGTTGGCACGGGTCAAGGCATCGGGCGCTCTCCACAGAGACACCACCGTAGCGACCACCAAGAGCGTAGCGATGATAAGCAGGACCGAAGCGATAATTTCAGAAATGGCCATGGTTTATCGCCTGCCCTTCGAAATGATGCGGGCCATCGATAGCGTCGGTAGCACACCAGCGGCAATGGCTCCGAGGAGTGCAATGTAATACGCCATCGGGGCATTATTGGTCATCGACCACGCCAAATACATGCAGATCATGCCGTAGAAAACGATATCCGAGGTAATGGCGCGGGTGAGCTCATCGCGCGTGCGAAGCGCCAACAGAACGCCGCACCACGTGGCGATGCCCATGATGAATACGCATACAAATACGACCCAGCCGAACGGGGACAATGTGGCAAAGTCAATCATCGCTCGGTCTCCTTTCTGCGTTGTACGTTGCGGGCGCGGCGCTTTGGCTTTTCGACGTCCGCTTCGCTTTCTGAAAGCGGAGTGTCCTCCGCCCGTGCCAAGTCAGGCGAGCGCATATAGCGTCCCACGGACTCGAGCGGGTACTCGTAGAACGCCTCATCCAATTCTGTAGTCTCCCCTTGACCCGGGACGCCGTAGTCGATGTCCTTAACCCGCGGGGCGAGGCGCTGTTCCATATCAGCCAGATCAGCGACGATTCCCGCTGGATCGGATCCTTGGACGGCCTGTACCAGCACGATGCGCGGCAGCCCCTTGCGGGGCGGTTCGCGCAAACCGAGCGAGAGCGTGCCCGGGGTTGCGGTAATGGAAGACGTAAACCAGAAGATCTCCCAGGCGCTAGTCACGCGCAGTGGGTAGCGAATGATAACCGGGTTGTATTCGGTATCGGGTTTGAAAGCCGCCAATGCCAAGCTAATGCCGGCGACGAAAATCTCCTTGATGAGCCACAATGCATACACAATTGCGTTCATTTAACGGCCCTCCTGGATGTCATCGATATTGGGAACGGCAATCGGCTCATCTCCCAAGACGGTTTCAGTATATGCGTTAGTGTCCAGCAGCTGCTCCGCTGCGGCATCCACAACATCGAGGACGATGCCGGAGAAGATGAACATGCACAGCGAACCAAGGATGAGAGCCGCGGATGGGGCCATGAGCTTTTTGCGGATGACCAATTCATCCGGGACCTTGTCCTCCGGCAGACCCTTGCCCCAGAAGACCTTGCGCCATACGCGCAGCATAGCCAAGAAGGCAGCGAAGGAAGCGATGATGATGGCCGCGATGGCAATCCAGGCCCAAGCACCGCCCACGCGGGCAATCTCGAAGACAATCATCAGCTTGCCCCACATGCCCGAGAACGGTGGGAAGCCCACGACGGAGAATGCACCGGCAGCGAAAATCCACGCGATGATGGGGTCGCGGCGAGCAAGGCCGGAAAGCTTGCTGAGCAAGCCTGTGCCGTAGGTCTCCTCAATGGCACCAGAGGCCAAAATCAGCGAACCAACGGTCACCATGTGGTGAATCGTGTACATGATGCCAGCTGCCAGGGCGCGACGTGGGTCATCAGAGGTAAACGCAAGCATGACCAAAATGAAAGGCATGCCGTTGAGCATCTGGTAGCCGAGGACGCGGCGGATGGAATTTTCCGCTAGGCCACCAAAGGCGCCGATCATCATGGAAATAATCATGATGACGATGATCAACACATTCCAGCGCTGTTCCAGATCGAATAGCTGCACGTAGAGCCGGTAGAGCATGTAGACGGCCACTTTGGTGTGTAAGCCGGAAAACAGGCCCATCACCGCGGCGGAGGTCCCTGGGTAGGTGCGTGGCAGCCACGACTGCACGGGGAACACGCCGGCCTTGGCGGTGATTGCAATGAGGATCAAGCCTGCTGCCACAGTCACCGGCCCATTGCCTGCCGCTGCACCTTTCAGCGCGCCCAGGTTGACCGCACCGGTAACCGAATACATATAACCTACGCCAACAACCAACAAGGTGGAGGCGAAAAGGTTAACCAAGACGAAGGCACGGCCGGCTGCCAAGCGCGACCACGTACCAGACATGGTGATAAGGCCATAGGACGGCAGAAGCATGACCTCAATAAAGACGAAGAAGTTAAAGAGGTCGGCGGTGAGCAATGCACCGCACACACCGGTGATCAAAATCAGGGTGAGCGAAGGATAGTAGCGAGACTTTGTCTCCCCGCCCACAATGGCAAACCAGTTGGCACCAAACGCGACGATCATCGTAGTAACGATCATCAACGCGGAGAAGGCATCCGCCGCAAACGGAATACCCACATTGCCTTGGTAAAGGCCAACAGTATGGGCTACTACCCCATTGTTCATGGTGTAGATGAGCAGGCCCAGGCCGGCGAAAATTCCAACACCCGGGATGATAAGCATGATGGAATCGCGTACCGCACGCCACGGTGCCAGCAGTGCGAAGGCCGCTGCAATCAGCGGGACCGCTGGAAATAGCGGAAGGAGTTGAGCTACAGCATCAGCCATTATTTGTCATCCTCCTTCTGTTGAGTTGCCCCGCGTTCTGCAACGGGAGTGTTGTGGTCCACCTGACCGATTCGGTCCAGCTGATTGGTGGACTCTTCCAAAATTTGGCGATTTTGGGCGTCTCGACCCAAGGTAGAAAAGGCATGGTCGATGGTGTTGTCATCAACTGGTTCCACCACATCGGTGTCGTCGTTCTTGCCCATGGCCGCCATCGTCAACAAGATGGTCGAGGTTGCCATGGAAATAACAACGGCGGTCAGCACGAAGGCCTGCGGCAGCGGGTCGGCCATCTGATCGTGCGGAACCTGGGATGGGAAGGACTCTCCGCGGTAGGAATACACACCCGTAGCCAGCAGCATCAGGTTGGCACCGTGACCAAAGGCCATCATGCCCAACACGATGCGTACCAGGCCGCGCTGCTGGATGAGATAGACAGCACTGCCGATGAGTAAAGCAATAGTCAGTGCAAGGATCATTACTTCTCCCCTCCCCGGTTAGCCGCGGAGCGCTTATTCTTCCTCTTCGTCTTTGCTTCCGAAGGCGTCAGCAAGGCCAACGGATCGGTCGAAGGGTTGATCGGGTCTGGGTACGGATCGTCGACATCCTCAAGCGAAATTCGTGGAGTCGTCGGCAGCGCGGAATCATCATCATGAACCCATGGCAAGAATTCACGCTCCGTTCCTGGGCGCAGGTAGCCGCCCAATGCGTTAATCGCCATAGTCAACATACCCAGCACCGCTAAGTAGATGCCCAAGTCGAAGATGAGAGAGGTGGTCCAGTGTTGGCCAAAGGCTTCGGCATGGATTGCAGCCAGGAAGCCACCATTGCCAATGCCGTGGTGCAAGTAGCCTACAAAGCCGGCGATCAAGGCGGTGATGATGCCGATACCGGTCAGGCGAATCGGAGTCATGCGGCCGAAAACAATTTCATCAGAGCCACGGGACAGATAGATAAGCCCGATTGCTGCACCCATGATCAGCGCCGCGGGGAAGCCGCCGCCGGAGGCATTGTGCCCGCGGAAGAAAACGATGACGGACATAATGACCAACAGCGGGATGACAACGTGAAGGCCCTTGCGCAATGGCACGGAGTTCAGTTGGGACTGACCAAATGGCGCTGGGCGTGTACCCGACTTGAACGGGAATCGCGGCAACGTCGTTGTGATGGCTGCAATAACCACCGCAGCCATACCCAGAACGGAAAGCTCGCCCAAGGTATCGAGTGCACGGAACTCCACGATGATGGTAGCGACAACATTGTCGCCGCCGGTGATATCCGGAGCATTGTCCAGGTACCACATGGCCAAATCGGAGCGCTCGTGACGGCCCATGAGGCCCCACACGCCCAGGAACGCAGCCACACCGGCCAAGACCGCAATGACAATGGAGCCGGTCTTGCGGGACTTGTTCTTCACCGGGTGGAAGGTTTCTGGCAGGTAGCGCAGCACCATCATCATGACGATGACGGACAGGGCTTCCACCATAAATTGCGTCAGCGCCACGTCAGGTGCGCCTAGCAGGAACATCTGCAGCGTCACGCCCGAGCCGGCAATGCCAATCATGATGGCACCGGTCAAGCGGTTCTGGGTGCGCACCAGCCCAAACATCGCTAGGGCGATGATGCCCAGTGGCAGAAGGTCCCATGGGTTATCCAGACCATCCACCCGTGGCTGCAGTGCTACCCCGTCGACGCCATCGCGGATAAGGGTGGTAGCAGCCAGCACGATGATCAAAATGACAATCGGCAGCATGTGACGGGATGGATTATGCGAGTCGGACATCTTGCCCAAGACACGCCCCAACTGGGAGCAGCCCTTCATCAAGGAATACAGCAAATCATTGCCGCTGCGCGGCATGAACTCGTGAGCTTCAAAGCTTGCCCACATCTTCTTGCGGACAAAGATACCGGCAATACCGAGGATGAGGACCACTAGCGAGATAAGGAAAGGAACATTGAGCCCGTGCCAGAGGGCAAGGTGCGAATGATGCTCCAGTCCCACGGCAGCCACTGCATCATCGAGCGGGGCATCAAAGAGCCCGAGCACAAACACCAGCGGCAGGGACATAAAGCCCGGCAAAGCGGCCGGCAGCCACAGGGAAACCGGAGCCTCATGGACATCTCCCATGTCGCGAGGTCCGTCAAAGAAGGCGCCGAAGACAATCTTTGCGGAGTAAGTAAAGGTAAAGAAAGCACCGATACCGGCAACGATGAGAAGGATTACCTGGCCGGCGCCGCCAATCGGAGCGTCTTCAAACGCGGTGAGCATTCCTTCCTTGGACACAAAGCCCAAAAGCGGTGGCACCGCAGCCATCGAGGCTGCACCGATTACTACGGAACCAAAAGTCCACGGCATCTTATTCCACAGTGGTCCAAGGCGACGAATATCGCGCGACCCGGCCTCATGGTCGATGACGCCAATGAGCATAAACAGCGAGGACTTAAACAGCGCGTGGGCCAGAGTATGGACCAACGCTGCGGCGATAGCGAACGGGGTGCCCACACCGATGGTGGCAACGATCCAACCCAGATGGGAGACGGTGGAATAGGCCGTAAGCTTCTTCAAATCCGTCTTCTGCACTGCAAATACCGCGGACATCACCGCAGTGCCCATGCCTACGACGATGAGCAACCAATTCCACACCGCCACATCGTGGAAGATGGTGGAAAAACGAATAAGCAGGTACACACCGGCCTTGACCACTGCTGCTGCGTGAAGGAAGGCCGATACCGGGGTGGCGGCGGCCATAGCCTCTGGCAACCAGAAATGGAATGGGAACTGTGCCGCCTTAGTAAAGGCGGACGCCGCAATCAACACTGCTACGGCTGCCGTTATCCCTGGGCGTTCCGTCCATACAGGGGACGCCAAGATATCAGAAACGGTAGTCGATCCGGTCACCGTCGCAGCAATACCCAAGCCGGTCAGCAGGGTCAATCCGCCAATAAAGGTCAGGATCAGTGTGCGCTGCGAACCAGCCTCGCCGCCTGAACCGGAGCGAGCAATCAACATAAACGAAGCCAAGGAGACTAGCTCCCAGGCAAGGAACAAAACCACCACATCGTTGGCCAGAACCAGCAACAAGATGGACAGCGTGAACGCTGTCATCAAGGTATAAAAGCTGGTGTTGCCCTCATTCTTGGGCAGATAGGCCGCCGAATACGTGAAAACGACGGCGCCAATGACCAGCGCCAACATAGCGAAGAAAATGCTCAACGCGTCCCCGCGGAGAGCAAAACTTACGTCGACGCCTGGTGCGATGAAATCACGCACCCAAGTGGCGTGGAAACTTAATTCCTCCCCGGCTGCAATGGCAGGAAATTCCTTGGCGATAAGGACCGCTGCAATAAGAAAAAGGCCAGCTAGTGGATAGCCTGCCTTTCGGTCAATAACCTTTACGGTTACCGGTGCCAAGATCACTGCCAGCGCCGCGAGGAGGACTGCATAAAGTAGCGTCACGAAATACTTGCCTCACGAACCTTGATCTAGGTTTAATGCGAATTTCGCATTAAATACAGCCCTTTCAGGCTACCATCCCCGCCAAGGTCAAACCACATTGCAGCGCTCCCCTACACTTCATAAAAGGCGAGCACAACCGCCACAATTACGCTCGCAGGCAGAGAATTCACAGGCGTTCAGCAGGACTTATTCCCGCGCCAATTGCATAGGCTTTTGCATAGTCTGTGAAAAGACGGGGAGATGAAAGCGAAAAGAACTCCCGAGACTGCTGCACGCTGCACCGAGACTATGAAAACGACAAGCTCCCCCCAGCACACCGTGGTGCACGTACGTGGCACCCGGTATGCAGGGGGGAGTTGCAAGGTTAGCTGCTACTTCTCACCCAACAGGGCGTCGACGAAGCCTTCAACCTCGAATGGCGCGAGATCATCGGCGCCTTCGCCCAAGCCCACAAGCTTGACTGGAACACCCAATTCTTCTTGTACCTGGAAGACGATTCCGCCCTTGGCGGTGCCGTCCAGCTTGGTGAGAACCACACCGGTGATATCTACTACCTCGCGGAAGATTCGTGCCTGCGTAAGGCCGTTCTGCCCCACCGTGGCATCCAATACCAGCAGGACCTCGTCCACATCGGTCTTCTTTTCTACCACGCGCTTGACCTTGCCCAGCTGGTCCATCAAGTCCGTGGAGGTGTGGAGGCGGCCTGCGGTGTCGACCAAGACCACATCTACTTGCTGTTCCACGCCGGTTGCTACCGCATCGAAGGCTACCGATGCTGGGTCAGCGCCTTCCTTGCCGCGCACGGTATCGGCGCCAACGCGGCGGCCCCACGTCTCAAGCTGATCTGCGGCCGCAGCTCGGAAAGTATCGGCCGCACCCAAAAGGACCTTATGGCCCATGGCTACCAGCACGCGAGCAAGCTTGCCGGTGGTTGTGGTCTTGCCGGTGCCATTGACACCGACGACCATTACGATTGCTGGCTTGCCCTCATTCGGCATGGCCTTAATGGAGCGATCCATCTCTGGGTGGCCTGCTTCAATCAGGCATTCGCGCAGCATGGCACGGGCTTCATCCTCGCTGGAGACGCCGCGCTCTGCAATCTTCTCGCGCAGGGAATCAGTCACCTTCATCGTGGACTTGGTGCCCAAATCCGCCATGATGAGCGTATCTTCGACTTCCTCCCAGGCCTCTTCATCCAGATCGCCTGCGGACAAAATTCCCATGAGCCCCTGGCCGATGGCATTTTGCGAGCGCGAAAGGCGCCCACGCAAACGGCCAAGACGTCCACCGGCGGGTGCAATATCATCCTGCGGAGCTGGCGCTGGAGCAGGTTCTCCCTCTGGAGCCTCGGTCTGTTCCTTGGCAGCTTCAGCTGCACCGGTTTGCGCCTCGGCAGCGGCTGCGGCTTCTTCGGCTTCCTCGCGGTCGTCCACCCGCTCCTCGATGTCTTCGGCATCATTGTCTTCAACAACCTCGTCGAAGACTGGGGACTCCTCTTCTACCTCAGCATTCTCCACGGAGACGACGTCTTCTGGATTTTCTGCCTTTTCAGCAGCTGCCGGCTCTTCTGTCTTGGGCGCAGCTTCTGGCTGCTCAGCTGCTTCTGGGGCACGGTCCACGTGCGATTCTTCGCTTTCCGACGCCGCAGCTGCCGCACCCGCTACGCCTGCCGCGCCGGCAGTCGCCGCCGCGGCCGCAGCGCCAGTTCCCTTGGACTGTGGTTTGTCTTCCTTATCAGCGAAAGATTCTGCCGCTTGCTTCTTCTCCTCCGCTGGCGCTTGGGCCTGGGCCTGCTTAGAAGGTTCTGCCGGTTTGTCGGTCTTCGCCGGCTTCTCCTGCTGAGGTGCCGGCTTGGTTTCTGATTCCTCTGCCACAGGCTTGTCGGCCACGGGCTTGTTTGCCGCGGCATCGGCCGTGGGCCGAGCAGACTGTGGCTTATCAGCCTGCGGCTGCGGCTTGGCCTGTGCCTGCGGCTTTTCCTTCGACTGTGAGGTCTTGCCGCTGAGCTGCTCGTTCGCGATGTCGGTAGCATTCGGCTCTGCCTTAGCGGCCTGCTGCGGCTGAGCTGGCTTGTCCGCCTGAACCGGGGCTTTCTGCGCTTCCTTAGAGCCGCCAGCAGGAGCGAAGTTAAAGCCGGACTTGGCTTGATAGTTGCCGGACTTTTGCTCCTGAGTCAGCTGCTTCGGTTCTTCCTCAGCGGGCTTATCAAAGGACACCTTCTTGGCGTCGCCGCGCTTTTTGCCGATTACCACGAGAAGAATAATCAGCACGATGACGACGATCGCAATGCCGATCCATAACCATAAAGAATTCATGCCTCTATAGTGCCAGTCTTCTCAACTTGCGGCACGCCAAACCCCCTCCTATAGCGGAAGGGGTCCTGCGGGAAGTCGGCGGACCCAGGCTACTTCCCCGCCTCGTCACCGCGAGGAGCATCTACGCCCAAACGAGTGGCATCCTCGCTGGCTTGCTCCGTTCCAGGAGCGCTGCCTGCGGGATTCATGCGCTGCGAAATCACGCGAGTAACACCATCGCCGCGCATGGTTACGCCATAGAGGACGTTGGCGACATCCATCGTCGGCTTTTGGTGCGTAATGACGATTAGCTGCGAGTCTTTACGCAGCTCCTCAAAGAGGGCAATGAGGCGGCGCAGGTTGACGTCATCAAGCGCTGCCTCAACCTCGTCCATAACATAGAACGGGCTGGGGCGGGCGCGGAAGATAGCTACCAGCATCGCAAGCGCAGTAAGCGACTTCTCGCCACCAGATAGCAAGGAGAGTCGCTTGACCTTCTTGCCCGGTGGTCGCGCTTCCACCTCGATGCCGGTGGTGAGCATGTCGTCCGGCTCAGTGAGGATGAGGCGCCCCTCGCCTCCGGGGAATAGGGTCTGGAAAACCTTGGGAAATTCTGCTTCGACGTCGTGCCACGCATCGGTAAACAGCTGCAAGATCTGCGCGTCCACATCCTCGATAACGCCCGCAAGATCCTTGCGGGCTTGAATGACATCCTCCAACTGGGTGGAAAGGAAGGAATAGCGTTCCTCCAAAGCCTTGTATTCCTCCAGTGCGAGCGGATTGACCTTGCCTAGTGAATTGAGGTCCTTTTCTGCTTGCTTCAAGCGCGCGCTTTCCGCCCCGCGGTCGAAATCTTCGCCTGGAGTGTAGTCCTGCAAGAGATCCGAAATCGCAATGCCCAGCTGTTCCACAATCTTGGCTTCTGCTTCGTCCACACGCACCTGCGCCTGGGAGCGAGCAATTTCCGAGTCATGGGCGCGATTGGTCAGCCGGTCCAGCTGCTGCCGCGCGGCCGAGACGTGTTGCTTGACCTGCTGCAGCTGCGAGTTGAGGGAGGTGCGCTGCGCAAAGTAGTCATCGCGCTCAGAGGTAGCGCGCTCAAGCAGCTGCGTGGCGCGCGCGGCCAGATCGCGTGAATGCTTGGCTACCGCACCGGCCAACTCTCCCTGGGCCTTGCGGCGCGCCATGGCTTGCTCATGGCGGGCTTTGGCTTGGCGTTCATGCTGCGCTTGGCGACGCAACGCCTCCCCCTTCCCTGCTACCTGACCCACGTGGTCTTGGGCCGAGCGGGCTGCCACCTGCGCCTCCATTTCCATGGACTTGACCTGCTCTAATGCTGCGGAGGCCTCGTCGCGCTCTACCGAAGAGGGCTCGTCGGGCTGCTCGTCCGCATCGACGCGGGCGAGCCTATCGCGGGCGTCGGCAAGCTGCGTGCGGGCCTCGGTGAGCTTTACCTCGATCTCGGTAGCCCGCGCCGCGGCCTTCTCGTGCTCATTCTTATTGGCCTCGTACTGCTTGAGCAGGCGCTGGTGATCGCGTTTCCACGCATCAACTTCAGTATCATGCTCGCGCAAGGCAGCCTTCGCCGAGGCTGCAGTCACCCGGGCATCCTCCGCAGCGATCTTCGCGCCCTCAAGCGTGCCGGAGAGTTCTTCCAGCTCCTGCGTGGCAGATTCCAGCTGCTCCTCTGCCTCCGCGATGCGGGCGGAAACCTCGACGGTGGATGAGGCACCGGTGCCTACTTCTACCCAACCTTCACCCAGCACCACGCCGGATTCGGTGACGGCACGCAGGCGGGGGTCCTCGGCCACCAACTTTTTCGCCTCCGCGACATCGGAGACGAGCACTACATCCGCAAGGAGGCGGTGCAGCGCTGCGGAAACTTCCGGGGCCACCACAATGTGGTCGAGCAACCACGAGGTTCCTGCGGGCAAAGTCGCATCCACGCGCCAGGAAGTGGCGGGGGCGGCCGCGGAGACGTCGATAAGCGCGGAGCGCGTGCCCTTTTCTAAGTCCGCAATCAGCTGGGCAGAAATCTCGCCGGCCTGGGCCTCTGCAAAAGCACCCAACGCGGCAGCTACCGCGGTCTCGTACTTGGTGGTAATGAAATCGGCCAACGGTTGGAAATGCTCGCCTACCTCAACCTTTTCCGGCGCAGTCTGGGCCAAGGTATCGATGCGGGAACGCAAGGTATAGACAGCGCGCTCACGCTCGCGCTGCTCATCGCGGAGCTGCTCCAAACGCTTATCGGCCGCACCCGATTCACTGGCCGCCCGCACATGGGCTTCCTCCAGCGGCTCACGCTCGCCGGCCAAAGACTGCAACTTATCCGCTACCTCATCGGCCTCCACCTGGGCAGCTTGGGTGCGCTGCTTGGTAGAAGTCAGGGTTTCCTCTTGGCGCGCCAACTCCTCTTCTGCCGAAGTAACCTGGCCTGCCGCCTTTTCCTCTGCAGCGATGAGGCGGACGACACCCTCGCGCCTATCCGCAATGGCACGCAGCTGGGCCATGTGCTCGCGCTCAGCGGCCTCGAATGCTTCGCGGCGCTCTGCTACCTCTTCACGAATCGCTTCCAAGCGCTCCGCAGCTTCCTCCGCCGCGGCGAGAAGCTCTGCATGTTCTTCGTCCGCGCGGGCAGCCCGTGCCTCTAGGTCATCCGGGTCCTGGCCAGAATAGGCCACCTGTGCACCGGCATTGGACGCTCGTTCCTCCGCGATGCGCTGGGTTGCGGAAATGCGCTCAGAAAGCGTGGACAGGTCGAACCACAGCTTTTGAGCCGACTCCGCCTTGGGGTTTACCTCTTCCAGCTGGGCTTCCACTTCTAACTGAGAACCCGTCGCTTCTTCCAGCTGCGCGGTAACTTCTTCTACTTGCTCGGCCAAAACCTCCGCCGCGCGCTCGGCCTCCTGAAACTTGCTGCGCAGGCGCACCACCCTATCTCCTGCCAGCCGCAGGCGGGCGTCGCGCAAATCAGCCTGCACAGTAGCGGCGCGCTGCGCGGCCTCCGCTTGGCGGGCCAAAGGCTTGAGCTGCTTACCCAACTCATCAGTAAGGTCCTGCAGGCGATCCAAATTGGCCTGCATGCCGGTGAGCTTGCGCTGCGCTTTTTCCTTGCGGCGGCGGTGCTTGAGCACACCCGCGGCCTCTTCGATATACGAGCGCCGATCCTCGGGCCGCGATTCTAGGATCTCAGAAAGCTTGCCCTGGCCGACGATAATGTGCATCTCGCGGCCAATACCGGAATCAGAAAGCAGCTCCTGAATATCCATCAGGCGCGCTTTGGAGCCATTGATTTCGTATTCGCTGGCGCCATCGCGGAACATGCGGCGGGTGACCGATACTTCCGAGTATTCGATCGGCAGCGCGCCGTCCGCATTATCGATGGTGAGGGTGACCTCGGCGCGCCCCAAAGCCTTGCGGTCGCCGGCGCCGGCGAAGATGACGTCCTGCATCTTTCCGCCGCGCAGCGTCTTGGCGCTTCCCTCACCCATTACCCAGGCCAGGGCGTCCACCACATTGGACTTGCCGGAGCCATTCGGTCCGACGACGGCGCAAATTCCGGGCTCGAATTTCAGAGACGTCGCCGACGCGAATGATTTGAAGCCTTTCAGCGTCAGCGATTTCAGGTGCATTTGGGTAAGTTTAGCAAGCCTCGAACGCAGCTGCCCAGCCGAGCCTCGGGGTTCGCTCGAGTGGGCTTGTGCTGCGAGTTAACGTTCGATGAAACCAGATTCGCCCTTAGGGGCAGCCCACTGTTCGACAACCAGATCCACCGTTCCCGGGCGGCGGGTCGTGCTCGGCTGCTCATTGAGGAGTCCCAGCAATTCTTCGCACTTCTCCCGCGGGCCTTCTGCTACCACCTGCACCCGGCCATCGCTCAGATTGGTGGCATGCCCGCTCAAACCGAGCTCCAAGGCACGGGAGCGCGTCCACCAACGAAAGCCCACGCCTTGGACGTTCCCGTGGACAAAAGCGGTCATTCTTTCCAGTGCCATGCTGCCTTTCTAATTTCTAATAGCGGTCGTGGTGTCCCTTATCGCGCAACACGCGGCGATCCTCTTCGCTGCGGCGAGTGACAGGATCCGATCCGTCCCAGCACTCTACGCCCTTCAGCTCCGGCATCATATCGCGGTGGAATACTGGGTCAATGCCGTGGCTGCGCTGCTCGTTGTAATTCTTGAGCAACTTAATCGCCACACCGGATAGTGGCACGATGGCGATGATATTGAGGATCACCATGGTTGCCGCACCGGTATCGGCCAAAGCAAAGACCAGCGGCAGAGAGCCCACTGCGCCGAACCAGACAAAGAAAAGCACGACGAGGCGGAAAATTACCAGCGCAGGCTTGCTCTGGGTGAGGTACTCCAGGTTAGATTCCGCCAAGTAATAATTGCCCAGGATAGAGGAGAAAGCCAGGAAGAAGAGGATGAAGCTGACGAAGTGGATTCCCCACTCGCCCACCTCAGAAGACAAAGCCGCCTGGGTCAAGGAGACGCCTTCTGCTTCGGCACCGTAGGCAATCTCCGGCCCCAGCAAGATGATGAAGGCGGTGATGGTACACACCACCAAGGTGTCGAAGTACACGCCAAGGGTTTGCACCAGGCCCTGCTTGACCGGGTGCGAGACTGCCGCGGTAGCCGCTGCATTCGGAGCAGAGCCCTCACCAGCTTCGTTGGAGAACAGTCCGCGCTGAATACCCTTCATCATGGCCGCACCGAGACCGGCGCCTGCGATTTCCTTAATGCCCAGTGCGTGGCCGACAATATCGCCAATCATTCCCGGCACCTTGTCAAAGTTGGTGATGACTACAAAGCCGCCGATAAGCAGGTAGGCCACCGCCATAAAAGGCACGATGATCTGGGTGATATTGGCGATGCGGTTCACGCCCCCAAAGATGATGAGGCCCGCAACCACGGCGATAACAACACCGATAATGGAGCGGAACATGGTGTCATCGCGGTCAAAGGAAAAGGACACCGCATCCGCAATGGCGTTGGTCTGAAAGGCGTTGTAGACCAAACCAAAGGTAAAGGCGATAGCGATGGAGAAAAGAGCGCCAAGCGGGCCCCAGCCCAAGCCGCGCTTCATGTAGTACGCCGGGCCACCGCGGTACCCGTCGCCATCGCGCACCTTCCACAGCTGCGCCAAGGTGGATTCGATGAATGCAGTTGCACCACCAAGGATAGCGATGAGCCACATCCAAAAGACAGCACCTGGGCCGCCCACGGAAATGGCCACGGCCACGCCGGCCACGTTACCGGTGCCAACGCGGGAAGCGGCCGAGATAGTGAAGGCCTTGAAAGCAGAGATGCCGCCATAGTCCTCGTCCTCATCGCGGCCCTCCCCCTTGGGTCGCTCGACGACGGCGCGGAACATATCCGGCACCATGCGCACCTGCACCAACGCGGTACGGATGCCGAAGAATAGGCCCGCAGCGATGAGCAGCCAGGGCAGAATCCACGACCAGACGCCGTCATTAAATGTCGTTACGACATTTTCAAGAAAATCCATGCAGAATAATTTACTGCCTTGAGGTTCACAACGTGAACCCCATGCGCCATAACTTATTGGCAATGGGGGCAGAAATGGGTGGAACGCCCTGAAATTACGCAGCGCTCCAAGGGCGTTCCGCAGCGCTGACAGGGCTGGCCAGCCCGCCCATACGCGGCCAAGGACCGCGAGAAGTATCCCGATTCACCATTCACGTTGACGTACAAGGAATCGAAGCTCGTGCCACCCACTTTTAGGGCGGCGGCCATGACCTCCTGGGCCGCTTCGAGCAGGGCAACGGCATCCTTTTGGCGCAACGTCGATGCCCTTTTGCGGGGCGGAATCTGTGCCGCCCACAGGGATTCATCGGCATAGATATTGCCGATTCCAGAAGCCAAGGTTTGATCCAACAGTGCGGTCTTTACTGCAGTCTTCTTTGTCCGCAGGCGCCGGGCGGTTGCCACAATGTCGAAATCTGGTTCCAACGGGTCAATGCCAATGTGCGAGATCTTCGCCCACGGTGCATAGAGCCAATATCCAAAGGTGCGCTGGTCGACAAAGCTAAGCTCTACCCCACCGCTTAGATGAGCGCTAATGCGCAGATGTGGCAAATCGGTCGAGCCGATTCGAACCTGGCCTGACATGCCTAAGTGGATGAAGAGTACGTCGCGGTAGGGATCCATGGAATCTTCGCCCACAAATTCCAGCCACATAAACTTTCCCCGCCGAGCCACAGCGGCGATCTCTTTACCGACAAGAAGACCGGGAAGTGGCTCATCTTGGCCACGGTTGGCACGCGGGTGCAGGACGTGTACAGACTGAAAAGTCCGCCCCACCACGTGGGGCTCAAGACCCCGGCGGACGGACTCGACTTCCGGCAGTTCCGGCATGCTTAGCCTTCTTTATGCGCGGTGCCCTGCACCAAAAGTGGGGTTTCGCGGAGGGTCTGGCAGGCCTCCTGAGCCGCTTGCTGCTCGGCTAGCTTCTTATTGTGTCCCACTCCATTGCCCACGGTTAGACCAGCGACGGTAGCTACCGCGTTAAAGGTCTGATCATGTTCTGGGCCTGTGGAGGTAGCCGAGTAGACCGGCATCGGTGCCTTAAGCTCGGCGCACAGCTCCTGCAAAGTGGTCTTCCAATCCAAGTGGCGGCCACTCACGGTCGCATTGTCGATCTTTTCTGCAAATAGGCGCAGAATGACATCTCGCGCAGTTTCGAATCCATGCTCGCGGTAGATAGCACCAAAGATTGCCTCGGTGGTATCGGCAAGAATGGAATCCTTATCGCGGCCACCGGTCGACTGCTCGCCCTTGCCCAGCAAAATGTGCGGGCCGAGGTTTATCTCACGGGCGATATCCGATAGCCCGTAACGCGAGACGATCGAGGCACGCATCTTGGAAATATCCGATTCCGGACGAGAAGGATAAGTGATGTAGAGCTGAGAGGCCACCGACAGGCCCAGCACCGCATCGCCCAGAAACTCCAAGCGCTCGTTATTAGGCAAATGCCCATTTTCATTGGCAAACGATCGGTGAGTAAGCGCCAAACGCAGGTGCTCCGGCTGCAATTCCACGCCGAGCGATTCCAGCAATGGGGTGTGGTCTACTGCAGCAAATTCAGCTGCCAGTGCCTCTTCCCCGGTTAGCTTCTTTTTGCGGCTCATAGGAACTTCTCCAAACCAGCCCAGCGGGGATCGACCTTATCTTCCTCTTCTTCACCAGAAATACCGGTGGTCACCCCGTCAGGCGTGTCAATCTCACAGCCATCTTCACACACCGGCGCGAAGGGAAGGTTGAGGCCTGCCTCATCGATCACGGCCTGCAAAAGGTCCAGCTCATCATCCTCGATCTCCGGAATCTCATCTCCGGAACCTTCATCATCGGCTGCAGGATCATCGCCAGAGACGAAGGATTCATCGGCAGCAAAAACCTGCGTGACGTGCAAGTCCAGCTCTGGGTGCAGTTCCTTCAAGCACCGGGAGCATTCCCCTGTCAGCCGTCCAGATACGTTGGCATCCACCAAGACACCTGCACCTAGAGGGGTCAAGGTGGCGTCTACGGTGAGCTCCTCGCCCTTCGGAATAGCGATCATCTCGACGCCGATCCTCTCAGGTGCGGGGCCGGTCTGGGTGCGTTGCTCCGGCAGTGCGTCAGCGCCTTGGGCGTTCAACAATTCGCCCACATCGAACTTCAATGGTGATGTCATAACACTAGGTAGTCTACCTTGCCCCGCAAACTCCGCCTAGCGGCCAGCACAGGCAAACTTTCTGTCAAGAGTCTGTCGTTTAAAGTAAAAGGGCCTATGCCTTTCCGGAGTAGCCTTTTCCCAAGCCAAAGCCGTCTTTAGTGTGGAGACATGACTTACCACTTGGCGCTAGCCTCCCCGGATCCACGCAGCATCGCACTCGGATTCGTCATGTTCAGCTGCCTTCCTGCCGCGGTATTAACCATTTCCGGCACGCTCGTACACGCCACTCCACAGCCGGACCGTTCAGGCATCTATGGCGCTAGTGGGATTCGCCTATTTACTGCACTCATCTGCAGCATCGTTGCTGGTTTAATTGCTGGCACCATCCTGGTATTGCCCACTGGCATGGATCTTTCGGTGCTTACCGGCGCACTCATCTTTTCCCTAAGCGCAGGCGCCATCACCTGGTTCTCACGTGAGACCATTCCTACCGCGCTTATTTCTGTAGGCACCATGCTAGTTGCCACAGGTGCGCTAGTGAGTATGTGCGCGGTGTGCTTTCCGCAGAACTTTAGTGATAGTTCTTTGACGTCACTGTCTTCCTATTTCTTTACCGCACTCGTTGCATTCCTTTTCCCTGGCTTAGTGACCGCAGTCATTGCAGCATGTATGGCCGTCCAATCCGCCGCGCCTGCGCAACTCACCTCGGGGAAGGAAGGCGGCGCCATGTCCGCACACACGCCGTTAACAGCTGCTTCCTATGCAACGAATACGGCAGTGCCCACCGCACAGCCTCGCTCCCGCGCAACTTCCTGAACTGCCCGCACTGGTAGGAAAACATAAAGACCCTGGTGGGTGGGCAGACGGTGTACGACAAACCGTCTGCCCACCCACCAGGGTCTTTGGCCGTGCCTGATGTATGGGACTAAACCATCCCTCACCCCTTAAGTTCCCCAGCCCGGGTACCTCCGGGAAATGAAACTTGAGGGCAGAAAGAATTTAAAGGCTTAGCGCTCGTTATAGCGACGCTCGTAGGCCTCGCCTTCTGCGTAACGGGAGCCGCCCGCAACGCCACCGGCACGACCCGAGGACTGGTAGTCGCCGCCACGGGAACGGACTCCGGCACCGCCGCGCAGTGCAGAGCGGTCGGAGCTTACGGTGCGCAGTAGTCCATTGAGAGTGGTTTCAAATTCGCTTAGCTTGCCGTCTACAAACTCATCGCATTCACTACGCAGACGGTTGGACTCGGTGTGGGCGGACTCCACGATGCGGTGTGCTTCCTCATCAGCGCGGCGCACAACTTCAGATTCCGAAACCATACGCTCTTGCTCGGCACGGCCTTCTGCCACGGAACGCTCATATTCATCATTGGCCTGAGCGATGGTGCGGTCTGCTTCCGCGCGGGCCTGTTCCACCATGGACCGAGCGCGAGCTTCAGCATCAGCCACTAGCTTGGCGGCATGCTGTTCTGCGTGGGACACCGTGGCATCCGCCTCCTCGCGAGCATGGCCCACGATGTCGTCGGCCTGCGCATTAGCATCATTGATGGTCTGGTCCGCGCGCTCTTCGGCGCCGTGGAGGATTTCATCCTGCTTATCCAAGACATCCTGCGCGTCATCAATTTCAACGGGCAGGGCGTTTCGGAGGTCGTCGAGAAGCGCGAGCATTTCATGGCGCGGAACCATGCAATTAGAGGTCATGGGGAGGCTATGGGCCTCTTCCAAGTGCTGGACTAGTTCATCTAGGGACTCAAAGACACGGTACATGCTGCGAATTTTACATGCCCTCACGCGCCAGACGTGGAGGCCACGCACCGAGTGTGTACTGCGGATTTACCCTCCAGTGCCGACAATCGCCTTGCAACCGCCCACTCACGCAATCTATGGCGCGTATTTACAGCACAAGCTCCCCTTCTCCACTACACAAAGGCAGCACAGAAGGGGGACTTGAAAGAAGAAGTGAGCAGCTAGATAACGCCCTGTGCCAGCATGGCGTCCGCTACCTTCTTGAAGCCAGCAATATTTGCACCGGCAACGTAATCGCCTTCACGGTCATATTCCTTAGCCGTGCTATCGATGTTTTTAAAGATATTGGACATGATCGCATGGAGGCGATCATCGGTGTACTCAAAGGACCAGGAGTCACGGGATGCGTTTTGCTGCATTTCTAGCGCGGAGGTAGCAACGCCACCAGCGTTGGCGGCCTTGCCCGGCGCGAAATTGATCTTAGATTCTTGGAAGATGTGGACCGCCTCTGGGGTAGACGGCATATTGGCACCTTCGGCTACGTAGCGCACGCCGCCGTCAACGAGCTTCTTTGCGGAATCGCCATCGAGCTCATTTTGGGTGGCACACGGCAGAGCCACGTCTGCCTGTACTTCCCAGATATTTCCGCCTTTGTGGAATTCCACTCCGTTTCCAGCCTCTTCGGCGTAGGTGGAAATACGTTCACGGCGGGTTTCCTTTACATCCTTGAGCAGTTCAATGTCCACGCCATGCGGGGTGGTGATGTAGCCGGAGGAATCAGACATCGCAACGACGGTGGCGCCAAGCTCTTGGGCCTTGGCTGCGGCGTAGATGGCCACATTGCCAGAACCGGAGACGATAACCTTGGCGCCGTCGAAAGACTCGCCGTGCGTCTTCATCATCTCATTGGTGAGGTAGACCGTGCCAAAGCCCGTGGCTTCAGTACGGACCAGGGAGCCACCCCAGGTCAGCCCCTTGCCAGTGAGGATGCCGGATTCATGCTGGGTGGTCAGGCGGCGGTACTGGCCAAAGAGAAAACCGATCTCACGGCCGCCGACGCCAATGTCACCGGCCGGCACGTCGCGGTACTCGCCGATGTGGCGGTGCAACTCCGTCATAAAGGACTGGCAAAAGCGCATGACCTCTACCTCGGACTTGCCCTTAGGATCAAAGTCAGAACCGCCCTTGCCACCGCCAATGGGCAGACCGGTCAGGGAGTTTTTGAAGATCTGTTCAAAGCCGAGGAACTTGATGATGCCCAGGTTGACCGAGGGGTGGAATCGCAGGCCACCCTTGTAGGGGCCGAGCGCGGAGTTGAACTGAACGCGGAAGCCGCGGTTGACCTGAATTTCGCCCTTATCGTCGATCCATGGCACGCGGAAGATGAGCTGGCGCTCAGGCTCGCACAGGCGCTCCACCAGGCCGTAGTCCGCGTACTGCGGGTCTTTTTCTAGGACAATTTTCAGCGAATCCAGGACCTCAGAAACCGCTTGGTGGAATTCTGGTTCTCCCGCATTGCGCTTGAGCAATTTGTCGTAGTACTCAGAGATTTGGCTATCTACTGACATGGTGTGCATTCCATTCTGTGGACTTGTAAGAACAGATACCAGCTTCCTATCAAACTACCGATAATGCAAGCAGGTTCGAGGGTTTAGGTAGATACATACCCCCTTTACCAGCCACGTTAAAGATGGATATTTTCTGTAGTCCGTTCGAATCCTAAGCCGCGCCGTGCCCCAGCGCGGGCGGGCTTTATAATCACGGGCATGCATATTGTTGTCGCCCCAGACTCGTTTAAAGGCACCGCCTCCGCGCCCGAGGCCGCAGCCAGCATTGCTATGGGAGTGCGCCAGGCGCTTCCCGACGCCACGGTGACCACCCTGCCCATGGCTGATGGCGGCGAGGGCACCGCCGCTGTCCTTGCACAGGCGGCAGCGGCCGGTGGACAATCCGCCGAGACCATCACCCTGCCCACTACCGACGCCAATGGCCGCTTGACTCAGGCGAGCTATGTTCTCGCCGGAACCACGGCATTCATTGACGCCGCCTCTGCCACCGGGTTGCCCGCTGTGCAGGACAGCCTGGATCCGCTCCACGCCGATTCCTATGGCACCGGGGTGCTGATCGCGGACGCAGAAACACGTGGCGCTACCTCGATCGTGCTGGGATTAGGCGGCACCGCCAGCATTGACGCCGGGATGGGCATCCTCACCGCACTCGGCGCCGCCGCACACGACGCCCGCGGCTATGCCCTGCCCAAGGGCGGCGCTCCCCTAGTTCAGCTGGACCACATCGATACCGCGCAGCTCAATATCAAGGCGGGCATGCTCGACTTCACACTGCTGGCAGATACCCGCGCTACCCCAGTGCAGGCGGCAACCATGTACGGCCCCCAAAAGGGAGCTCAAGGCGAACAAGTAGCGCTGCTGGCCGGCGCCATGCTCCGAGCCTGCGAGGTTACCGGCACCGATGCAGATTCTGCCTACTATGGCGCCGCGGGTGGCCTTCCCATTGGCCTGTCCTGGCTCTCGCGCACACTCTGGGGCTCAGACGAACACGTGCGCGTCCTGTCCGGCGGCACCCATGTGGCCGCAGCATTGGGGCTTCCGGAAAAGATCGCTTCGGCCGATCTCGTCATTACCGGCGAGGGCCGCTTTGATGAACAGTCTCTGACCGGCAAGGCAGTCGGAACCATCACGGATCTCGCTCGGCAAGCCGGAACACCGGTGGGCATTGTCGCCGGCTCCTTCGAGCATGACACCGACGCCTACTGCGCTCCCCTTAGCCAAGAAGGCTCGTTGGCCCAGCAGCTAGCGGCGGCCGCCGGGGACATCGTCAAGCAGCTCTAAGGCCGAATGGATAGCGACCACGGGAAGATGGCGGGCCGCTCATGTGCCAGCTCATCTTCTAGCAATACGTGGTCCTTGGGCAGCACTGCATGCGGGGTTAGAAGGCGCGAGAGCACCATGCCCAGCTGGTTGACCGAGCCACTCACGCCCGCCACCGCAATGTCATAGCGGTGCACGCTCGCGTCCGCAAGGTCACGGTCCTCATGCTCGTCGCGATAATTTTTCCGCAGCTGCTCCTCCAGCCCCTCTGGAAACTGCGGTGCCTTGGGGTGAGTAACGTCAGCGGAAGAAAGCGAACCGCTCTCCACCAGCTTGTCGGTGGCGGTGGTAAAGATTTCCGCGACGCGCTCTGCTTGCCCGTTGGGAACCAAAACATCAAATTGAATAACCGGCATAGCGCCAACCCTACCCAATCCCTAAGGTGTGAAACCATGTCTGATTCTGCCCGCATCGCCCAGCTCGTCACGTCCCAGGAAGCCGACCTGGGGTGGCAGCAGGACTTTTACGAAGACCTGCACCGCCACCCCGAGCTTTCGCATGAAGAAGAGCGCACCGCCGGTCGTATCCGCGCCAAGCTCGCCGATTTTGACTGCGAGGTAGTAGAAAGCATCGGCGGCTTTGGTATGGTCGCTATCTTCCGCAACGGCGATGGGCCTACCGCCCTGCTGCGCGCAGACTTCGATGGGTTGCCTGTCGAGGAAGCCACCGGCGTGTCCTATGCCGCCACTAATGGAAAGATGCACGCCTGCGGGCACGATATGCACACCACGGCGCTGCTGGGCGCTTGCGCGCTTCTCGACGCCTCTCGGAGCTCTTGGTCCGGCACCTTCCTCGCCCTTTTCCAACCGGCCGAAGAATCCTCCGTGGGGGCTAAGGACATGTTGGCCGATAACCTCATCGAGCGCGTGCCGCGTCCCGATATTTGCCTTGGCCAACACATCATGCCCGGCCGAGCTGGCACTGTGCGCCACACCGCAGGCCCCATCATGGCCGGCTGCGATTCCCTGCGCATTCGCGTCTTTGGAAAATCGGCCCACGCCTCCATGCCCCATAACTCCATCGACCCCACCTATATCGCGGCCATGATCGTCACCCGCCTCCAAGCTATCGTGGGCCGCGAAGTTGCCCCACACGAGTTCTTTGTCATCTCTGTAGGCGAGCTACACTCCGGCGATAAAAACAACATCATTCCCGAATCCGCCGAGCTCGTACTCAATACGCGCTACTACGATCCCGCACTCGCGGAAAAGATTTATGCCTCCCTCGAGCGCATGGTCAAGGCCGAATGTGTGGCGTCCGGAAGCGAGCAAGACCCGACCTTTGAGTACTACGCTCACGGCGAGGTCACTGATAACGACGCCACGGCCCACGCCCCAGTGGCCGAGGTTTTCGATGCCGCCTTCGGCTCCGATTCGGTCATCGCCGCCCCTTCTACCGCCTCTGAGGACTTTTGCTACCTGCCACAAGCATGGGGCGTGCCTTATGTCTTTTGGCACATCGGCTGCACCCCGGAAAATGAGTTAGAAGATCCGCCTGTCAACCACCAGGCGACCTTCCTTCCGGACTACGCCCCGACCGTCTATGCCTCCACCCGGGCAGCATATGGTGCGGCATTGACCTACTTGGCAAAGCCCTAGGTACCCGGCGCGCCTTTCCCTATCCCCATTACGTTGTTAGCAGTTCCACCTCAGGGCGCCGAAGATTCATGGTCTGTCCCCCGATTGGGCGGGTTATGTTTATTTCCGTTCCCTCCGTCTGAAAGGACAGTGAAACTAGTCGTGTGATGTCTAGCGACTTTTTGGACAGGGAGTCCAGGATGTTTTTGGACGGGATGTCTAGTGGCTTTTGGACGTTTGCGGCGGTGGAATAGCTGGATGGCTATTCCATTGCATAAGCGTAGAAAGGTCGCAGATTTCGATCCCGTTCGTGACGGCAAGACGGTCACACAGTTTTGCAAAGAATTAGGAATCTCGCGGCAGACGTACCACAACATCAAAAGCCGGATAGCGCAGAAGGGTCGCGCAGGTATTGTGCCTGATTCGACTGCCCCGAAGAATCCGATTAAGAAATTTGACGAGGCCGATAAAATCGCAGTCGTCCACGCCAGGCAGGAGTTGATGGAGCAAGGCTTGGATTATGGGCCTTGGTCGATCTACTACTTCTTGGTTGACACTGTAGGCCCAGATTCCACACCGTCGCGTTCTACAATCGCCTCGTGGCTTCATGAGCTGGGATTTGTTGATGCCAATGCCCGCAAACGGCCACGCAGCTCCTATAAGCGCTTCGCCCGTGATCTCGTCGGTGAACTCTGGCAAATCGATGGACTGGTCTACCGCCTCTTTGACCATGCCCACACACATATCACGATTTACCAGATTATCGATGATGCCAGCAGATTCGATGTCGGAACCACAGCGTTCGCTCTGCCAGAAAACGGTACTGATGCCCGCGCCGCACTGGCCGCAGCGTTCGCCGCCTACGGCACTTAAGATGCCAGAGCCGCTTTCTTATTCCGACACCGCCGGATTTCCGCAGCTGCACATGAGCAGGGTCATCGACGCCGATTTCGATACCGCAGCCCACCGGCTCTTTCGCTGGGGCATCCAGCGCAGCGGCCTATTCCGCGTGAGCCCCACCCACCCAGTCGTACAAGAAGGCGCCGAGGTCACCATGGGCCTTGGCCCGTTCGATTTCCACTGCCGCGTGGTCGAGACCTTCACCGACGATGGCCGCTGCGGCTTTACCTACGGCACCTTGACCGGCCACGTCGAGCGCGGCGAGGAAACCTTCACCTTAGAGCGCCTGCGGGATGGGCGGACGCTGCTGCTTATCGATGCCGCCTCCAAGCCCTTCCTGCCCTTCTTGCGCCCGCTTGTCGATATCCCCCGCCGCATCCTTATCCGCCGGTTCTACCTGCACGCGCTGGACTAGCGCGGCAGCACAAAGGCCGCTGCCTCTCCCCCTACGGGAAAGGCAGCAGCCCAGACGTAGTTAACTACTTGCGCTTCTCGTCGAGGTTATCGCGAGCCTCGCGCACAACGTCTTTCACGCGGTTAAAGAAACCGCCCTTCTTGCCGGATCCGTCCTGGTATTCCTGCACCTTGTCTTCCAAGAAGTCCTCAGCGCGGTTGATGGCTTCTTCAACGACATTGCCGGCCTCGGTGACCTTGTCCTTCAGGTCATCGAATTCATCGCGTTCATCATCTGCCGCATCCTCTTCCGGCTGCTCCGGGGCGGTGCCGATGGTGTTCTTCTTCGGCCTCGCCCACGACGTGCTCTGAGGGCTCATAGTCCGCGTTGTCCTCATCCAGCTTTTCCTGCAGATCCGGCTGCTCGGACGCGGCGGCGACGTGTTCTTCCTCAGCACCAGCAACGACGTGGTTCTTCGGCTCGTAATCACTCTGGGTCACGGAATCATTCTGCCCATCCGCGTTCGCCGTTGCAGCGGCACCGGCAGCTACGGTTCCGGCTGCACCGGCCCCCGTTCCACCAGCTCCCGCTGCAGCAACCTTGCCGGATTCAATCTTGTTGCCCTCGGCATCAGTCGATGCCAGGTAAGTAAACTTCTCGCGGTCCACGTCTACTTCGTACCCAAGGGCGCGTGCAGTTTCTTCAGCCATTGCTTTGTACTCCTTAACTAGATCTATTCTTTCTCATCCTGGCGTTCCAGAAAGTTAAAGTGCGTGCACGGGGAACCGGAATTGGAAAACCGGAAGGCTCATTTGTGATTTCGGTGCTCCTCCCTTCAGTAAGAGATACGGCTGAGCCTCAGGCTGTCCAAAACAACCGCGTTTCGCCAAAAATCGGGCCAGAAAATGGACAAACGCGGTTACTTATACGCTTTCCGCTCTTTACCACGAACATCTCGCCAAAATTAGCGTGCAATAAACACGCGTGCACTAGACACGCGTGCACTCCGCATGTATTCTGCCGGCATGGACACTCCAAGCAAACAAGTCGCCGACGCACTGGGACTACTTTCCCAGCGCAGCCTCCGCCGACGCATGTACGCCCACCTCACCCAGGGGCTCGGTGAAGAAATCAATGAATCCACGTATTTAGTACTCAGCGGCCTAGACCGCTGCGGTCCCTCCACTCCGAAAGAGCTCGCCACCGTTATCGGCCTGGACCGCTCGGTGGTATCCCGCCACGCCTCGGCCTTAGAAAAAGCCGGGCTCATCGCGCGCGCTACCGATCCCCGCGACGCGCGGTGGATACAACTGTCGCTAACCCCACTGGGCCAAGACAACGTCGCCGTGATGCGCTCGCGCCTGACCCAAAAATTGGAAGAGTTCCTCGCCCGCTGGCCGGAGCCCGCACAACAACAATTCGCGGAAATGCTCACCGACCTCACCAACGACGGACCGTTCGCCCACTAAACCACACACCACTATCACTCTCTCCATCATGACCACACCTCACCACGCCTTGTGAGCACACACTTCGAAGGGAACCCCTCATGCAGGAAGAAGAAAAACTCGACCCCCAGACTAGGCGGGTCGTCATCGCCCTAGTCTTCGGCTCAATTTTGCCGCTGCTAGATATCAGCATCGTCAACGTCGCCATTCATTCCATTGGCGAGGCTTTCAACGCACCGATAGTTCTCGCCCAATGGGTCATTACCGGCTACGGGTTGGCCTCCACTATGGCCATTCCTCTCAGCGGCTGGGCAACGCGCCGCTTCGGCGCCAAAAATCTCTGGATTACCGCGCTGGCAGTCTTCACCATCGCTTCAATCCTGTGCGCGGTCTCTACACATATAGACATGCTCATCGCCTTCCGCATCCTGCAGGGATTCGCGGCAGGCTTCTCGGTAGCGGTGATGCAGACCCTCATCGTCACCAACGCTGGGAAGGATCAGGCCACGCGCGCCATTACCGCAATCGGCCTCCCTGCGGTCATTGCACCCGCGATTGCCCCATTACTGGGCGGGCTGCTTGTCGATGCCATCGGCTGGCGCGCCATCTTCCTCATCAACGTTCCCATCGGCATCGCAGCGATTGCGCTGGCTACCCACTACCTAGAACGGACTCCAGCAGACACAGCAGCCCAGCTGGACCGCACGGGATACCTCCTGCTCGCCCCGGGTTTGCTCGCAGTGGTCTATGGCTTTACCACCATCGGACATATGAACTCTTGGACAAGCATAATTGTCCTCGCCGCCGGAGCAGGGCTGATTGGCTACTTTGTCCTGCATGCGCTCCGGGCGCCGTCGCCGCTTATCGATGTCCGCCTATTCGCCCACCCCTCTTTTGCCTCAGCGTGGGCAACGCTGGCCATTGCGAGCACCGTGTTTTATGGCGGACTATTCCTCATTCCGCTGCATTATCAGGGCAACTACGCCTACACCGCATTGCATGCGGGACTTCTGCTGGCCCTACAAAGTGTGGGTGCGTATTTCAGCCGCTCGGCGTCGAAAAAGTTTATCGCTCGATGGGGTACGCGTAAGACCGTCTACATGTGCATTGCCGCCACTATTATCGGAACGCTACCTTTCGCCTTTCCCATCGGCCAGGCGACATGCTGGCTCATCCTTCAAGGCTGCGGGCTATTCGTGCGCGGCGGCGGCATCGGAGCCCTTACTGTGCTCACGATGTCCGCGACCTACCACGGCTTAACCAAAGATGAAGTCGTCCATGCCAGTGCTGCAGGCCGCATAGCGACCCAACTTGGCAGCGCACTCGGCGTATCCGTCTGCACGGTGCTGATGACCCTTACCCACGGGGTCGGATGGTCGACCTTCGCCTACTTCACCGTGTTCACCACGCTTATGGCGGCCACGGCCACCCGGCTCCCGCGCGGGACCGTGGTCCGGAAATAAATGGTAAAGCTCGAGGCGTTTGGCCCACCGAGGCTCCTCTTTAGGAATTCGCTTCTGCCTCCAGAACGAAAAGATGTTTACCCCAGCCAACAGCCGTGGCAGAAGAAATAAGACCGCCGCTATCAGCGACAACAGCGTTGACATCTTCCTGTGTCGGCACCTTGGTGCCGAACATGGAAAGCCTCACCAAGTCCTCTTCATAGGAATGCTCATCGCCGCCGGTTTCCTCCAGAACCTCGGAAAGGATATAAGCCCGATGGAACGCATCCCCGTGAGTGGCGCGGTCTAATTGGGCAGTCACCTCTGCGTTGCCAAAGATACTCCAGGGATCAATGAAGACTACATCAGTTGCCCACGCATAGTCCGCATCAGTGGGATTAAAGCCAGTTCCATCGCCACTCGTTTCGCACCGTTCACGAGAAGCTCCTGCGATTTCCCGTAGCACTGCTTCCGAGGAAGCATCGGTGATAACCCTGCTCTGGGCATGCTCACATCGCCGGAGAATTTCATCTGCATATACTGCACCTCCCTGGCCAATGATCAGAACGCTAGCGGTGTCATCCAGGTGCTGCTGCATCGTCTGTGCTGCGGACGGAGCAGTCCAGCCAGCGCTCATATTCTTTTGCTCAATGCGTTCGGCCGCGAGTTGCGGGTCACGGCATACATATTCTGACCACGGCAATCCCCTCTCGCCTTGAGGAGCCGCCTCACCGGTACGAAGGCTGTGTTCAAGACGCATCAGTGCCATCGCCTCAAGATGCGCAGGCCCGCTTAGCCAACGCACCACATTGGAGTCCGGGTCCGCCAGTTCCAGTCCCATTGCGGTCAGCGCGAGGGTGCGCTCGCGTACTTCGACGAGTTGAAGAGCCGCCAGGTAACGGATAAACCTCCGGAGCGCCTCCTCGTGCAGTTCTGTCGCAGCAGCAAGAGCAGGGACTGTAGTGGCACCCGCATCGATTTCTTGGAAGAGCCCTAAACGCACGGCAGTGCGGAGCGCAAAGGCTGAATTCAACTCAGCCAGATCATGGATATTGTGCAAAACACTATTGCTGCTGCTCGATGCGCTTTCTTTAGCGTCGCTCTGGCTGGTACGCCGCCAGTAGCCTGTGATTTCCCTATGCTCAGGGGAATTTCCGGAAGCTTTGAACAATCGCCGCAGTGTTTTCAGCCGGGACGACTCCCCCGCCGCCCATACGTATGCTTCTCCAGTAGGCAATTGTGAATCAGCAGTCTCTTCAAAGAGCACACTAGTTTTTGCTACGAAGTCGTCGCCTTGGTCACGTATCGCCCAGTGGACGTGAACTGAATCTGGAATGTCTAAGTCTTGAATATCAGCACTCATCGGAACCTCTATCACCGCAATCGCATCATGCCCAGACGGGAGCGACTCGAGGCAGCGGCCGATTGCTGGGAGCGCAGTCTCGTCTCCGGCCAAGAAAAGCCAATCGGTATGCGTGGGTAACTGTGTACACGACTTTGGACCTGCCACAAAAATAGCGTCACCGATCCGGACATTCTGTGACCAGTTTTCGGCCAAGCCCTCGCCATGGCGAGCGAAATCAATTGCTAACCGCCCGTTAACAGCGTCAAAGTAGCGAACCGTGTATGTGCGGAAGAGATTTTTAACAGTTTCTGGCCACAGGAGGTTGCCATCTTTTTGGGCGATTGGGTGCGGCCGTTCCCCAGTTTCCGGATCCGGGAAGATGAGCCGAACGTCGTCGTCAAAACCATGGCTTATCAGCGAAGGAACGGAAATACCATCGTGTTCGTGCTCCTGGAGCTGCTCCCCGCTAAGCGTAATACGCCGCACGGATGGCGATATATCTTCGATATCTTCCACGTATAATTCCCGGTAAGAAATTGGATAGATTTCCCTGCTCCGACTGTTCCTTGGCATATTTGAGACCATTCCCCTCTCGGTCTAGATGGCTTTTAATTCACTTTGTTCGATGGCCTATTTTCTTATTAAGTTTTGCCGATACTGTGCACGCCTCTCCCAGCCCTAAGCATTTTCCGGCCCACCTACGCACCTTTTAGTGCAGTCATCGTGCTGCGCCGGTGAGCGAAGATGCGGAAAGACTGACGCTGGTTTTCCGTGCCGGAAAGGCAAGAACGGACGCACCACTACCTTTGATGCAGTCCATTGAAGAGAACGCCTTCCGATAAATCGGAAGGCGTTCATGACAACCTGCTGCAAAGGAGCGGGCCCTATCTAGCAAGTATCGGAGCCGTGCGGACCTTGACTACTTTCCAACTTTTCCAGCGTCGGCATTGTCTTGTCCAGCACCCAAGCTCGGCTCAGGCTCGTCGGGTTGTTGAGTCCAGCGACGACCGCCTCGTCACCAGCGAGAGTCGCACCGGAATTCACCTGCGGCAAATCTTTGTATCCCGGAGTATTTTCAACTTCTTCGATTGAGCCGGTGCGGTTATAAATAACCATAAAATCAGCGGCCAGGTAGGATACGTTTTCCGGAGAAAGCGTGACGCGGCCTTTATCAACTGGAACCGTACCGTCAGTCAGCTTATCCGGGAACTTCATGCCCAAATCGTAGATGAAGGATGCACCCGGATCCTCAGGGTCTGCAACGGCACCAAAGGATCCCTGGGCGAATTGAGAAACAATGCCGATTTTACCCGCGAGGTTCGGCAATTTTTCCTTCACGTCAGCGAAACGCTTCTGATCCTCATCATCGCTAGGAGGCATACACCCATGGCCTATGACTTCGTCATTGGCGTGGACGTCGGCAGATACTTCCACCACGCCTGCGTCCTCGATCCCCAAGGCAGACAAGTCCTGTCCAAACGTATCGACCAGCATGAAGGCGCGCTACGCAAGCTCTTCGGCCAATTCCTCGCCGACAATGCCTCGGTCCTTGTCATTGTCGATCAACCCAATAACATCGGCCGGTTGACCGTCGCGGTCGCCCAAGACATGGGGGCAGACGTTCGCTATCTACCGGGGCTTGCGATGCGACAGCTCTCTCGCATCCACGTCGGCAACTCCAAGACCGATGTACGCGACGCCTACGTCATCGCCCATGCCGGTCTTAACCTTCCGGACGCCCTGCGCAGTGTCGACCGCGTTGAGGAAGTCTTTATCCAGTTGAAAGTTCTCAACGGTATCGACGAAGACCTCGCCCGGGCCTACACACGCCTGATTAACCAGATGCGATCCGCGCTCGTAGGAACCTATCCTGCCTTCGAACATGTCCTGCGCGGACAAATGATTCACCGAAAGTGGATCCTCCACCTACGTGCAAAATACGGTGGCCCCACCAAGATTCGACGCATCGGCAGAACACGCCTGGCAGCCTTTGCACGCAGCCACAAAGCGCGCAATCCTGAGCCTGTCATCGATGCCATGCTTGCCGCCATCCACGCCCAGACCGTGTCCATTGCCGGCGCAGAATACGCCGAACTAGGCGTAGCAATGTCCGCCAAAGACGCGCTAGCCAAACTAGAGCATCGCAAGCAAATCGAAGCGCAGGTACTCAAGCTCATTAAGGACATTCCTCAAACCGAGATTCTTTTATCGATGCCCGGCATCGGCCCGCGTAGTGCTGCGCAGATCCTCATGACTGTTGGCGATATGTCCGACTTCCCCGATGCAGCGCACCTAGCGTCCTATGCAGGCCTATCACCGCGGACGAATCAGTCGGGAACGTCCATTATGTCGAATTCGCCCAACCGGGCTGGCAACAAAAACTAAAGAACGCCCTATGGCAATCGTCTTTTGCATCGATCAGATTCCACGAGCGTTCCCGGCAATTCTATGAACGAAAACGCAAAGAAGGCAAAAGACACAACGCCGCAGTCGTCGCACTCGCACGCCGACGCTTCAACGTTCTCTTCGCCATGATGCGCAGCGGCGAGCTCTACCGAGACATCCCCACAGCGCAGGAGGCCACAGCAGCCTAAAACCACCAGAACCGCTCCTCAAGCCGATTGAGCAGCAAGCCCAATCGGCTCCTCAACGGGCCCGAAAACAACATCGCCGAAGTGAAGCAGAAGCCCTCCACACCCCCAACAACCTCACCCATGAAGTTGACAACCTATATAGGAACACCCCCCTGCAAGGCTGCGCCAATCCTATTAAGCTGGCAGACGTTTCGTGACTTCCCACTAACTTAAGGTTTCACATGAGCCAGCCACGGCACTCTGTTTTCGAATCCACCGTTCCCTCCCATGTTCGTGCGGCCTCCGGTGTGAGCCCGCACAGCGCTTCCTACCGCAAGTTCTGGTCGGGCCTATCCGGCGCCGTCATGGAGCAGATTGCCGATAACTGGGAGCGCACCCGTTCCGCCTATGCCGCGACCCGCCAGCAGCATTACTTCTCTGCGGAGTTCCTGCAGGGCCGCGCGCTGCTCAATAACCTCACCAACCTGGGCTTGGTCGACGATGCCAAGGCAGCGGCCACCGCTGCCGACCACGAGCTGAGCGATGTCCTCGAAGCTGAGCACGATGCCGCGCTCGGCAACGGTGGCCTCGGCCGTCTTGCCGCTTGCTTCCTCGATTCCGCTGTCACCCAGGACTACCCCGTCACCGGTTATGGCCTGCTTTACCGTTACGGCCTTTTCCGCCAGTCCTTTGAGAATGGCTTCCAGAAGGAACAGCCTGATGCGTGGATGGAAAACGGCTATGACTTCATCATCCGGCGCGCCTCCGAACAGCGCCGCGTCCACTTTGATGACATGGACGTGCGCGCCATTCCCTATGACATGCCTATCACCGGCTACGGAACCGATAACGTAGGCACGCTACGCCTGTGGAAGTCCGAGCCCATCGATGAATTCGATTACGATGCCTTCAATTCCCAGCGCTTTACGGAGGCCATTGTCGATCGCGAGCGCGTCATGGATATCTGCCGCGTGCTCTACCCCAATGACACTACTTACGAGGGCAAGGTGCTGCGCGTTCGCCAGCAATACTTCTTTGTCTCCGCATCCCTGCAGACCATGGTGGATAACTACATTGCCCAGCACGGCGAGGACCTCACCGGTTTTGCGCAGTACAACTCCATCCAGCTCAATGACACCCACCCAGTGCTCGCCATCCCAGAGCTCCTGCGCATTTTGCTCGATGACCATGGACTGAGCTGGGATGCGGCGTGGAAGATCGTCACCGAGACCTTCGCCTACACCAACCACACCGTGCTCGCAGAGGCCCTGGAGAGCTGGGAAGTGTCCATCTTCCAAAAGCTGTTCTGGCGCATCTGGCAGTTGGTAGAAGAAATCGACCGCCGCTTCCGCGAAGATATGGCCCACCGCGGCCTGGATCAGGACCGCATTGACTACATGGCGCCGGTATCCAACGGACAGGTTCACATGGCCTGGATCGCCTGCTACGCCGCCTACTCCATTAACGGTGTCGCCGCCCTGCATACCGAGATCATCAAGGCCGATACGCTGTCCGAATGGCATGAGCTCTGGCCAGAAAAATTCAACAATAAGACCAACGGCGTCACCCCGCGCCGCTGGCTGAAGATGTGCAACCCCCGCCTGGCAGAACTGCTCACCCAGCAGGCTGGTTCCGATGCGTGGGTTACTGACCTCACCCAGCTGGCCAAACTCGCCGATAAGGCCGACGATACTGACCTGCTACGAGAGCTGATCGCCATCAAGCAGGCCAATAAGCGCGACTTTGCGCAATGGGTAAACGACCACCAAGGCGCCGAAATCGACCCTGATTCCATCTTTGACGTGCAGATTAAGCGCCTGCACGAGTACAAACGCCAGCTGATGAATGCCCTCTACGTCCTCGACCTCTACTTCCGCATCAAGGACGAGGGCGAAACCGTGCCGAAGCGCACTTTCATCTTTGGTGCCAAGGCCGCGCCGGGCTACGACCGCGCCAAGGCGATTATCAAGCTCATCAACACCATCGCAGACCTGGTCAATAACGACCCGGCCACCAAGGACATCATCCGCGTCGTCTTCGTGGAAAATTACAACGTCTCCCCCGCCGAGCACATCATCCCGGCCGCTGATATCTCCGAGCAGATTTCCGTGGCTGGCAAAGAAGCTTCCGGCACGTCCAATATGAAGTTCATGATGAATGGCGCGCTGACCTTAGGCACCATGGATGGAGCAAACGTAGAAATCGTCGAGGCGGTTGGCGAGGACAACGCTTATATCTTCGGCGCCCGCAATGAGGAGTTGCCGCAGCTGCGCGCCGAGTACAACCCGGGCGAGCTTTACCAGAGCGTGCCAGGCTTGGCCCGCGTACTGGATGCGCTTGTCGACGGCACCCTGGGCGCAGACAATGCCGGTATCTTCGGCGATCTGCGCGCCTCGCTTCTCGACGGCTTCGGGGAGCACGCCCAAGACCAGTACTACGTCCTAGGTGACTTCGCCGACTACCGCGAAACCCGTGACCGCATGGCTGCCGAATACGAGGCAGACCAACTTGCCTGGGCCAAGAAGGCGTGGCTCAATATTTGCTACTCTGGCCGCTTTTCTTCCGACCGGACCATCGCGGACTATGCCAACGAGGTCTGGAAGATCCAACCAACTCCGATTTCCCAGAGCTAAGAAAAGTCCTGCCCTCCGCTTCTGCAGCTGAGGGCAGGACTTTAACGTGGCGTTAGGCCTACTTCCGTTTGTTTAGCGCAGGCCGACGCGCTTTAGCTGCTCATAGATGGGCTTTAGGTCAATATTGAGCACACCCATCTGCGTGGCTAGGAAACCGAGTCCGCCAACGACAGCGCCCAAGATTCCTAGGCCTGTAGCTAGACCTGCGGCAAAGCCCTTGCTGCTGCCCTTCTTTCCTGCATCATCCGCCGGATTAGTAGTACTTCCCGGCTGCTCTGGCTCGTCGGCAGAGCCGGCGTCACCATTCCACCACTCATCAAAGACCAAGTTGGCCACCAAGGTGTTATCGATGAAATCGCCGCGCACCGAATCCGTACCGGAGGTATTAGCCATGATGTCCTCAGAGCCTGCACCCTTGAAGAAGAATGGCACCAATTGGTTGGTGTGCTGCCCGGAGTACCAACCGTGCCGAGCGACCTTGCCCTTTTCGCCTTCCATGGCGTTAAAGCGGTCTTCCGCATCAGGGTTATCCTCAGTCGGTGTCTCGTTCGCACCGGAGAGATAGCCGGTCTCGTGGTCCGCGGTAACAACCAGGAGGGTCTCCTCCCCCGAAGAGTTCTCCTCTACCCACTTGATGGCGGCGTCAACCGACTTGTTGAAGTCCTGGGTCTCTTCGATGTCGCGCACCGGGTTATTGCCGTGTCCGGCCCAGTCGATGGCACCGCCCTCAATCATGATGGAAAAGCCATCCTCGTCCTGTCCCAGCGCATTGAGGGCGCCAGTCGTCATGGTGGGGAGATCGACGACGTCGTTAAGCTCGTCCGAGTATGGAGCCTTTGCCTCGCCCGAGCGGGAGTTCTGCAACGTGGAACCTACCTGCGCGATACCCCAATACTTCTGCTACGGCTTGACGTCACCTTGCGCCATCTTCTTGAAGTCATCGTTGGACTCGAAGTAATTCCAGTCGGTCTCGCCTCCGGAAAGCTTGGCGTAGTCGTCCTCGTACATGAAGCTATAGTCGGGAGTATCGACCTTCTGGTGGTCATTATCGTAGAACGGGTGGCCAGCGGCCATGACCAAGTCGAGGGCGCTGCCGAGCATCTCACGGCTAATGTCCTGCAGCTTATCGCGGTCCTTGTTGTGCGCGGCCCACGCCGCCGGAGTGGCTTCGGAATAGAGAGTGTCTGATGGTTTGTGTGTGGGTACCTAACCTGCATGAGGAGATGGACCAGAATGACTACTGTGGCGAGACGAGATCCGGCTGATAAGGCCAAGATTGATGCGATTGAAAAGAAGCTTCTTGCTAACCCTGACATCGCGAAGCTGATTGATGACCTAGGCACGTCTACAACGGATGCCAACGACCTGGTTCGCGGCATGTTGCAAGCCTCGATTACCAGGGGGGACTCAACGCTGAAATGGATGCCCACCTGGGCTACGAGTCTGGCGACAGGAGCGCTAAAGCTGCAGCTAGAACAGACAATCACCGCAACGGGTCGTATCCAAAGACTGTGGATTCTAACTACGGGCCAGTTACCGTTGATGTGCCGAGGGATAGGGCTGGCACATTCTTGCTGACTATGGTCCCTAAAGGCTCGAGGAGATTGACCGATGTCGATGACATGACCGTTAGCTTGTACGCCGGTGGGATGACAATTAGGGACATCCAGCATCATATGGCAACGGCGATGCGTGTTGATATTTCCCATGAGACGATTTCTGCGGTTACTGATGCCGTCTCGGATGAGGTCATGGTCTGGCAAAACCGCCAGCTAGACGAGTTCTACCCGGTCATTTTCCTGGACGCGCTGCGCATTAAAATCCGCGATGGCGGCCTAGTGGTCAATAAGTCCGCGTACATGGCAATCGGCGTGGCTCTCGACGGTATCAAGCACTTTTTGGAATCGTGGATTGCCAAAGAAGAAAGCGCTTCATCCTGGGCGCAAGTATGCGTCAATCTTTCTAACCGTGGGGTTAAAGACGTCTTTATCGTTTGCTGTAACGGGTTCAAAGGCTTGCCGGAAGAAGTAAAGGCAACCTGGCCGAACTCTATGGTGCAAACCTGTATCGTGCACCTGATTCGTGCCGCTAACCGATGGGTAGCCTACAGGGATCGCCGGGGCGTATCGGCCGCGTTGAAAAAGATTTACACCGCCACGGACGAGTCCACAGCTAAGGCTGCCTTAGACGAATTTGAAGCCTCTGAATTGGCAGAAAAGTATCCACGCTCAGTCAAAGTCTGGCGAGATGCATGGGCGCGTTTCGTACTGTTTCTCCAGTTCCCACCAGCAGCCAGCAAGGTCATTTACACGAAGAATTCGATTGAATCATTCAACAATGAACTGCGGAAAGCTACCCGCAACAGGGTGCAGTTCACTAACAATGAATCAGCGCTCAAGACGCTATGGTTGATGATCTGCAATATCGAAGACAGACGAGCTGCCAAGAGAGCGAAGCAGGGCAAACGAGTCTCAGCGACAACCGGCAGACTCATGGAAGGGACCCGAGTTTCCGGCTGGAAACAAGCCATTAACCAAATGGCCGTGGCCTACCCCGACAGCTTCGACAAATACCTATAAACCTAGCCCCACACACAAACAACTTGACACCCTCCGAACAAGCAAGCATTGATAGATGCAGGTCTGCACTACATTTTGTCGGTGAAACCCCACCGTGCCTGAGGTGATTGAAACCTGGCGGCGGGAAATCCCTGGTGAAGCCTACGCCCACGGCCGGATCTGGACACAAGCCTCGGCAAGCGATGCGCGCAAACACACAACCCCGAATACGGTGACCCACTTCCAGTACTCCTATGATCGAGCCAGACACGGCCTGCGCGGAATCAAAGCGCAAGTCACAAAAGCCAAACGCGCTGTTGACGGCGAAATCGCCATTAAGCGCAACCGCTATTTCGATCTTTCCACCCCGAACAAGAAGGTCAACTACGCTCTTGCTGCCAAACACCGAGTCCTAGCCGGAATTAAAGGCTATGAAACCGACCTGACCGCTCTTCCCGCCCAGGAGGTTATCGGGCATTACCGCAGGCTATTCCACATTGAAAATGTCGTATCAGATGTCGAAATCAGACCTGAAAGCACGCCCAATCTATGCGAGGAAACAAAACTCGATCACAGCACATCTCAATATTGTGATGGCAGCACTAGCCGTGACCCACCTGATGGAGACCCGCAGTGGTCACTTCATCAAACGCCTCGTGAGAACACTCAAGAAATACCGCAGCTTTCAACTCGTCGTTGGCGGCGAAACCATTCACGCCGCGGTACCATTCCCGCCCGACCTCACTGCCACCATCCAAGTAATCACCGGCCGCGAACTTCCGCACAAAATTGGCCTAAGTCAGGTTAGAAGGGAATCAGCACACCGTCTCGTGGGATTCGTGCTCTGGGTGCTCAATCTGGATGGTGGAGTGCTCGATACCGTGTTCGCGCAGGGCCTGCTGAGCGGCATCCAACAGCGGGCCGGTGCCGACGGTGCCGTCGCGCACGATATGCACGGTCGTGAGCACGTTCACGCCGTCCAGGCTCCACAGGTGCAGGTCGTGGATGTCAGCAACGCCCTCGACCTGCCGCAGCGCGGGCTCGATCGCACTGGCGTCGAAGTCCGCCGGGACTTGCTCGAGCAGCACGCTCGCCGAAAGCCGCATGAGCTGCCAGGCGCGCGGCAGCACCATCGCCGCGATCGCTAGGGAGGCGATCACGTCCGCCGCCACAAACCCCGTGGTCAGTACCACGATGCCGGCCACGATTACTGCGACCGAGCCGAGCATATCCACTAACACGTGCAAGAACGCGCCCTCCACGTTGATCGAGGATTTGCGGTGCCGGTGCAGAACCCACGCCGATAGCGCATTCGCCACCAGGCCGATCACCGCGATGATCAGCATCGTTTTTCCCTGCACTTCGGCCGGGCTCTGCAGGCGGCGCACCGCCTCGACGACAATCCACACCGAGATCGCCAGCACCATCACTGCGTTCGCCAGTGCAGCAAGCACCTCCACTCGTCGGTAGCCGTACGTGGCCTGAGCCGATGCTTGTCGGCGCCCAACCAACACCGCTAACACCGCGATGATCAACCCCGCAGCGTCGGAAAGCATGTGCATCGCATCCGCCATCAGCGCCATCGAACCCGCCAACCAGCCGCCGATCAACTCCGCGAAGAAGACGGTGCCGGTAATTCCTAGCGCAATCAAGAGTGCGCGCAGCGGCATGCTGGAGTGATCGTGGTCGTGGTGCTCGTGTGCCATGCACTCAGCCTACCCCCGTCGACGCTTATTGACAATTAAATGAAAACGGATGGCGGTGGGCGCAGCCACTGAGACCAAATCGGCCTGACTTAGGTCATTGTGCAGTTGTCCTTCGAATCTGTAGAGAAGCTGAAACAAGCACAACCAAAAAGTACTGCAGCCGCATGTCAGGAAAGCTACCGCTGCGTGTACGCAAGGTAAATATAAATCTACATTTGTATAAATGCATATAGAAAAGCGCCGCGACCCGTGGAACGTGTTAAAGGATGGGTCGCGGCGCTTGCGCCAAAAGAAATTACTTCTTGGTCTCACCCAACAGGTGGCACTGGATCATGTTGGTGTTACCAGCAATTCCTGGAGGGGTACCAGCAATGACGACAATCATGTCGCCTTCCTCGTACCTGTCCATCTCCAGCAATGCGTCATCGATGGCTTCCATCATGTCATCGGTGGACTTAACGTGCGGGCTCAAGAAGGTCTCAGCACCCCACGTGAGAGCCAGCTGGGAACGAACCGCTGGGTCCGGAGTAAATGCCAACAGTGGCAGGTGGGAGTGCAGGCGTGCCACTCGCTTAGCGGTATCACCGGAGGTAGTAAAGGCTACGATGGCCTTTGCATTGAGGCGCTCGGCAATATCGCGGGCGGAATAGGACACCACACCACGCTTGGTGCGCGGAACGTGGGACAGCGGTGGAACCTTGCCACCATCTTCAGCATTAGCCACGATCTTGGACATGGTGCGCACCACATTCTGCGGGTCAATGCCCACTGAAGTCTCACCAGAGAGCATGACGGCGTCGGCGCCATCGAGAACGGCGTTGGCCACGTCGGAAGCCTCTGCACGGGTCGGGCGCAGGTTGGAAATCATGGAATCCAGCATCTGGGTAGCCACGATGACCGGCTTAGCGTTCTCGCGAGCAATCTGGATAGCGCGCTTCTGGAACAGCGGCACGCGCTCCAGCGGCACCTCAACACCGAGGTCGCCACGGGCAATCATGATGGCATCGAATGCCAGCACAATAGACTCGAGCGCGTCTACTGCCTCAGGCTTTTCCAGCTTGGCGATGACCGGAACGCGGCGGCCCTCTTCGTCCATAATCTCGTGGACTTTATCTACATCTGCTGGAGAGCGGACGAAGGACAATGCCACGAGGTCAACGCCGAGCTTCAAAGCGAAGCGCAGATCAGCGATATCCTTTTCCGACAAAGCCGGCACGGAGATATCCATACCAGGGAGGGAAACGCCCTTGTTATTGGAAACCGGGCCACCTTCGGTGACCTCACAGACGACGTCGTTGCCGTCGACTTCCTTGCAGACAACGGCAACCTTGCCGTCGTCGATCAGCAGGCGGTCACCTGGCTTGGCGTCCTTGGCCAGGCCCTTGTAGGTGGTGGAGACGCGGTCATGGGTGCCTTCGATATCGTCCACGGTAATGCGGACGATCTGGCCGTTATCCCATTGCTCCTCGCCGTTGATAAAGCGGCCAAGGCGAATCTTGGGGCCCTGGAGGTCCGCCAAGATACCTACGGCGCGGCCGGTCTTATCGGTAGCCTGGCGCACCCAGTTGTAATTCGCCTCATGGTCTGCATGCTCGCCGTGAGACATATTCAGGCGGGCAACGTCCATGCCATCCTGTACGAGGCGCAAGATGCCATCCTCGCTAGCAACGGCAGGGCCGAGAGTACAAACAATCTTCGTTCTTCTATCCAGCATTATTGGCCTATTCCGTCGGGGAAACTGAACACTCCCCAACCTACTCCTTCGAAAGGATTGGGGCCACAATTTCTCGGTTTCATTTTCCGAACGGGCACCCCAAAATGCACCGTTTCCCACCCAAGCAAAACCAACCGGACATATTTGGGCGGTGTTTACGTCGATAAAGAACCCGGTTGCTGTCCATCAGATACCGGGTGCTCATCACTATGCTCATCAGCATCCCGGCGCTCCGCCCAATATTTAGGATCCACCTCTTCGGGGGACTCTGGACCCTGCCGGTGCCTATCAAGCACAAAGAAGACAATCGCGGCGATGATAAAAATCACAAGGGAGACGATGATATTTACACGCACCCCAAAGATATGGGTTGCTTCATCGGAACGCATCCCTTCAATAAAGAAGCGCCCCAATGTATAGCCCATGACATAGAGGGCAAAGACGCGCCCGTGCCCCAGCTTCCAGGCCTTATGAGCCCACAAGAGGAAAAGGCAAACCAGGACATTCCACACGAGTTCATACAGGAAAGTCGGGTGTACCGAGGTCATAACCTCACCCGTGGAGTGTCCGGAAACGGGAGCATAGCCACCATTTTCATTGACGCGGTAGTAAATATCTAAGGCCCACGGAACGTCGGTCGGGCGCCCATAGAGCTCTTGGTTAAACCAGTTACCTAGGCGTCCAATCGCCTGTGCGAGGACGAGGCCGGGTGCCACCGCGTCAGCAAAGGGGCCGAGCGGCACCTTCTTCACTTTGAAAAGCACCCACAAAGCTAGTGCGCCCAAGGCTACGGCCCCCCAAATGCCCAGGCCGCCATTGGTAATCTTCAGCGCGTCAGCGGGATTACAGCTATCGCAGAAGTACTTCTGGTTATCGGTAATGACGTGGTAGAGCCGCCCGCCAATGATGCCGGCTGGGATGACCACGATGGCGGCATCCCATACGGTGTCTGGGTTACCGCCGCGTGCGGTGTAGCGGCGTAACGTCATTCGCAGGGCGACGATAATTCCTACGATGATGCACAGGGCATAGGCACGAATGGGAATGGGTCCCAACTGCCACACGCCCTGCGGCGGAGACGGAATATTTGCAAGAATTTCTGTGTGCACGTAGCCAGTGTGCCTTATCCCCCACCCCACCAGCTAGTTGGGGCCTTGATCTATCTTGCGCGCGGGGCACGCTGGATGCTGCCCGGCAGCCACCAAAGAGCGCGCCAGCGCCGTTGGATCCTGGGCAGCCATGACTGATTCGCCCACCAACACTGCATCGGCGCCGCGTGAAGCATAGTGAAACAGGTTGCGCGCGTTGTTTACCCCGCCTACTGCGATGCGCAGGATGGATTCTGGCAGGCCTGGGGCGATATCGTTAAACGCCTCGCGGTTAATGGCATCCGAAGCCAACGACCACGCATTGATGGCGATGACGCTACTTCCTGCTTTGATTGCGCGGTCGACCTCGGCGCAGTTGCGTACCTCGACAATGGCGGTCATACCGAGCGATTCCACGCGGTCTAAAAGCGCCTCCAGGCGAGCTTGCTCTAAGAGCTCTACCTGCAGCGGAATAGCATCGGCCCCAAAGCACCTGGCTTCATGAATTTGATAGGGGTCCACGATGAGATCGCGCGACATCATGGGAATATCAATCGCAGCACGGGCAGCTGCCATGTCTTCTAAAGAACCGTGGAAGCGGCGGAAATCAGTCTGGCATGCCATGAGATGTACGCCGCAGTGTTCAAAGGTGCGGGCCCATTCCGCCATCTGTTCCGCAGAGCCAACATGAGCGATTTCACCGCCGTAGGGTACGGCGCGCTTGAGCTCCGTGATGACCGAGCAGCCTGTGCGTAGCAACGCGGCGCGGGCATCCCGGGGAGGTTCCATGTCCCGCGAGCGCGCCTTTACCTCTTTAAAGGACACACGGGCTTCCCGCGCAGCAACGTCCTCCAAGACTCCTGCAACAAGGTGGTCAACGGCAATGGGCGTAGGCATCAGCACCTCCCTCCACGGGCGATTAAAATCACACTTAGGTTAACCCGCTAGCATGCCGTTCCGGAAATTACACAGGAAACGGGGCTATTTTTTGTCCATATCGGTGGGATCGATATCACTATCAAGTGCGTCCCACATCACGCGTCCAGAGTCGGAAGAGGTTTCCAAATCCTCCTCCAACTTTGCCTGCCGTGCCGCTGGGGTTTCGTATTTGCTAGATGCCTTCGCCTTATCTACGCCCGGACTGCGTGCAAGCATGACTGCACCGAAGAGGGCTGTTGCCGCACCTATTAGGGCCAGAATTGGCCCCAGGGAATGCACCTCGGTGGACACGACTGTGGCCCAGTCAGAGATCTGGGCAGAGTCAACGGCGTTTTCATTGGCCGAGGCCCCCTGCAGGATTTTCTGCGCGCGCTCGGCGTCCGCGCCCGCAGTCAGCAGGCTCACCGGGGTCCATGCAACGACCGCGGCCGCGAGGGCGCACACTACGCCCACCACTCGCCTACCGACGCGCCGCAGCGCCATCCCCGCGACGGCACCGGCTACGAGAACTAGGGTCAGGGCCATGATCTCCAGCGACCAGGCCGAGCCGATGATGTCATTGGCTGCGGAGCCGGCCTTGTCGTCCTCGCTGGCGGCTACCACCCACGTAGCACGGGAGGACAGCCACACTACGATGGCTCCTACAGCGATAAGTAGTGGTCCAAGGCGTCTAGCCTTCACGGTTGCCCTCCTAGGAGATCGGTGGCGTCAAAGCACGTGCGGTCACCGGTATGGCAGGCGCCGCCGCGCTGCCGCACGGTCAGCAGAATAGTATCTCCATCGCAGTCAAGGCGAACGCCCAGCACCTCTTGGGTATTTCCAGAAGTTTCTCCCTTGACCCAATATTCATTGCGCGAGCGCGAAAAATACGTTGCCTTGCGGGTAGCGAGAGTATGGGCCAAAGCGTGGTCATCCATCCAAGCCATCATCAGCACCTCACCAGACTCAGCTTGGGCAATGGCCGGCACCAAGCCTTGGTCATTGCGCTTGAGCTGCTTGGCGATGTCCCCGTTAAGTTCATAGTTGCCCGGGGTACTCATCGGCGCACCTCGTAGCCCGCAGCATCAAGGGCGTATTTCACGTCGCTGATTTCTACCTCACCGAAGTGAAAAATGCTTGCTGCCAAGACGGCATCGGCGCCGGCAGCGACGGCCGGTGGAAAATCTGCGGCGTTTCCCGCGCCGCCAGAGGCGATAACGGGAATGGTCACCGCTGCGCGCACGGCGCGCAGCAATTCAAGGTCAAATCCTTCCTTTGTGCCATCGCCATCCATCGAGTTGAGGAGGATCTCCCCTACGCCCAGTTCTTCGCCGCGGCGTGCCCATTCGGTGGCGTCGGTCCCTGCCGATTCCGTACCACCGTGCGTCGTGACCTCAAAGCCGGATGGCGCATACTCTTCGCGGCACCGGCGGGCATCAACAGACAGCACGATGCATTGGGCTCCGAAAATCTCAGCCATGTCGCGCAGCAGTTCCGGATTCTTAATGGCCGCGGTGTTTACTGAGACCTTATCCGCCCCGGCGCGCAATAATTCTCGGACGTCATCAACGCTGCGAACTCCGCCGCCCACCGTCAATGGAATAAATACCTGGTCTGCAGTGCGGCGCACGACCTCGAGCATGGTGGAGCGCCCTTGTGTAGAAGCAGAGACATCCAAGAAGGTAAGTTCATCGGCTCCTAGGTGGTCATAACGCGCGGCCAGCTCCACTGGGTCGCCGGCATCGCGCAGGTTGTCAAAGTTAATGCCCTTGACCACGCGGCCTTGGTCCACGTCTAGGCAGGGGATCACGCGTACGGCTACAGCCATGGCGGCCGCCTCCTTTTCGGGTGTTTAATCTTAGCGGTGAAATGAACCGGTGTGACGAGACAAGATATCCACGATGGTGGCATGAACTTGCGGGGTACCTGCCACCATGCCGCGCGACTGCGCGGTCCACGGATTTCCTTCCGGATCGGTGACAACGCCACCAGCTGCCTGAATCTGCAGTGCTCCCGCGGCGTTATCCCATGGGTGCGGAGAGAAGTTAATCGCACCATCGAACACACCCTGCGCGACGAAGGCATTATCAAGCCCCACAGAACCGGTCATCCGCGGGCGCAGTCCGGTCTCGCGCAGCTCGTGGAAAATGTCGGTGGGCAGGTGGGAAGAGCAGCCCACGTGACCGCGTGCTTCATCAAACCCCATTGCTTCGTCCCCTCCACCAAAACCAGTGGCAGGCCCACCTACTGAGCGCAGCGGGGAGCCATCGCAGGTGACCAGACGGCGCCCCAGAAGCGGGAAGTCAGATACCGCGGCAACGGGCCTGCCCTCATGAATGAGCGCCACCAGGATGCCGGCCATGGGGTTTCCGGCAGAGTAGTTTGCGGTGCCATCGATCGGATCTACCACCCACACGGTATCGAGCACGCTGCCGCCTGATTCTTCTCCATAGACCGGGATGCCGGTCATCTGGGTCAAGATATCGCGCAGCTGTTGCTCGATGACGAGATCTACCTCGGTGGCGAAATCTCCCTGCCCCTTAAAACGGGCGGGCGCAGCTCCGAGGCCGGAGCGAAAAATGGGTTCTACTTGGTCTACGGCCGCCTCCGCGAAGGCCACCAACTCGCGGGGTTCCATCATGACTTAGTTGTCCTCAGGGTCGAAAGGGTCAATGGTTTCTTCCGCCGGCAGCGGCTCTACCTCGGCCACCGCAGCGAGAGCTTCGTCGAGGGTGAAATTCCCCTCGTACAGGGCCTTGCCAATAATGGCGGAATCGATGCCCTCATTTGCATAAAGCGCGAGCTCGCGCAGGTCTTCCAGGCTAGAAATGCCACCAGAGGCGGTGATTTTTGCCTCCGTTGCCATCGCCACCTCGCGCAGGATCTCAATATTAGGTCCGGTGAGCGTGCCGTCTTTAGATACGTCTGTCACCACAAAGCGCTGGCATCCGGCGGCATCGAGGCGCTCGAGTACCTCCCACAGATCGCCGCCATCGGAGACCCAGCCATTGCCGGCGGTACGCCATTCGCCGCCATCTTCGCGAACGGCAAGGTCCACGGCGACCTTATCTCCGTAGCGAGCGAGGATGTCCTCGATCCATTCCGGCTGCTCTAGAGCAGCCGTGCCGATACTAATGCGCTGCGCACCGGTAGCCAGCGCGCGCTCTACCGCGGCATCATCCCGGATGCCTCCGCTAAGCTCCACATTTACACCCAGCTCGCGGGTAATCATCGCCATTTCTTCGTGGTTGGAGCCCCGACCAAATGCCGCATCCAAATCCACAAAGTGCAGCCAGTGCGCGCCTTGGGACTGCCACTTTTGCGCGGCATCGCGCGGGGAACCATACGAGGTTTCGGTGCCTGCTTCGCCTTTATCCAAGCGCACGGCTTGGCCTTGAGATACATCGACTGCGGGCAAAAGCGTAAAAGTCATATCCATCATCCTACCTAGAGCGTGCGCATCCAGTTTTCCAAAAGCTGTGCACCGGCGTCCCCGGATTTTTCAGGGTGGAATTGGGTCGCCCACAGCGCGCCGTTTTCTACCGCCGCGACGAACCTATCGTCCGCGTGCTCGGCCCAACTGACCAAGGGCGGGCGAGTAATCTCCGTTTCCAGCTCCCAGTGGCGAACGCCATAGGAATGCACAAAATAAAAGCGCTCGTCTTCGGCCACTCCGGCAAACATATCGCTGCCGACGGGTACCTCTACGGTATTCCACCCCATATGCGGCAGCACCGTAGAGTGCAGCTTTTCGACGGTACCGGGCCACTCGCCGCAACCGGTGGAGTTGATGTTGTGTTCCACTCCGGCGTCGAAAAGCACCTGCATGCCTACGCAAATGCCCAACACCGGACGCTCCCCCGCCAAGCGCTGGCCGATGACCCTCGGGCCTTGCACCGCGTGCAACCCGCGCATGCAGGCAGCAAAGGCACCCACGCCGGGGACAAGCAGACCGTCCGCTTCCACCGCTTCCTTGGGGTCCGCGGTAACTGTGACGTCCGCGCCCACTCGCTCTAGTGCGCGCTGTGCCGAGCGCACGTTGCCCGCGCCATAATCCAATAATGCGACCGTCTTTGCCATGGGCTACACCTTACGCATACGGCGCAGACGCGTCCGGATATCGTTGGTTTCGCTCACTCGGGTGCGCCCGAGTACGAAGTCTGCCACCGTCATAAGCAAGCCAACAACGAGGATGGCCACGCCGGCGCCAAACGCCCCCGCGTAGCCATAGCCAGCGACCAAGGCGCCCAAAAGGGTCGAGCCCAAACCGGTGCCGCCGTCATAGAAGATATTCCAGATGGCCGAAGCCTCCGAAACTCGTTCACGCGGCAGGCGATCAAACATCGACAGCAAGGCCTCATTTTGCGCAATACCAAAGGCACCGCCGAAGAGGAAGGCGCCCAACACGAGCCACCATACAGAGCCGTCGAAATAAAGAGGAACGGCGATGGCAAGCACACCCACGATGGCCATGATCTGGCTGGGGATGTAGAGCCGGCCAGGAGTGCCCACGCGGTCTGCCACCATGCCGGCAAAGTAGCGGAAAATCATGGCGGCGCCGCCCACGATGGATAACATGATGCCGGCCAGGCTGGCGCCGCGCTCGGCATCAAGTTCTTGCACCGCCGGCGGCAGGAAGGATGATACGGCGCCATAGCTCATAGAAAACGTCGTCAGCGCCAACGCAGGGACGAGCACCAGCTTCCACGTAGGAACGCGGATAAGGTTCGGCTCCTCTTCGGTATCGGAGGCGAGCGTGACCTTGATCTTGGGAATGCGCAAACACATGCCAAAACCCACGAAACCAATGATGCCGGCGGTGATATACGTCGAGGCATAACCCAGCTTTTCCGCCATGATCAATCCCAAGGGCAAAAAGACCATCTGGCCCAGGCCAGTAAAGACACCAATCATGCCGGTAGCCTTACCCAGCAGGCGTACGGGCGCTAGTTCCGCAATGAGCGCGGACTCAGAAACGGTCAGCGCACCAAAGCCCACGCCGCGCAGAGCGGAAAAGAGCAGGACAACCCAAGCATCGGTCCCCAAGAGGTGGCCGAAGGCAGGTACACCCAAGGTAAAGGCAGAAAGCGCCATCACGCGGCGGTAGCCCCACCGGCGCAAGAGCCACGGGGAAATGATCTGGGTCAGCACGGTAAAGGCCATGAAGATGCCCGTGGATGATCCCGCCAAGGTAGCTGAACCGCCGGAGTCAATGACAGCTAGCGGCACTACGGGAAGGAGGATGGACCAAGCGCCGAAGGCCGCGGCAATGGCCACCATGGTGGCGGTGTAGCCCGGGATCTTCCAGATATTGGTTTCTTGGGTTGTACTCATTTACCAAACGCTCCTACCATCCACGAGATAGCTGCTACCACAGTGATTGCGGCCAAAAGTGAGGCTACGACTGTCATCGCCTTCGACCCCTGTTGGTAGGCAGACCATGCGCCTCCTACCAACATGCCGGCTACGAGGAAGAGGACCAAGATCATAAAGTGCATGCGTTCTAGAGTGCTCCCTTCGTCGATGGAATGCCAGTTTGGCGTGGGTCTAATTCCACCGCACCGCGCAGCGCACGCGCTACGGCTTTATACTCCGCCTCCGTAATGTGGTGCGGATCGCGCCCATAGCGCACGTTGAGGTGGAGCGTTACCGCAGCGTGGGTAGCGAGCGTCTCAAAAAAGTGGCGATTGATCACCGTGGCGTAATGCCCACCGATGTTCTGCCACTGCAGGTGCTCCGGTTCGCCGTTCATCACGAAATAGGCACGCCCAGAAAAATCCACCACCGCTTCCACTAAGGCCTCGTCCATGGGCAAAAGCTGGGAGCCAAAGCGGCGAATGCCGGCCTTATCCCCCACCGCCTCACGCAGCGCGGTGCCGAGCACGATGGCGGTATCTTCCACAGTGTGATGGGCATCTACCTCCACATCGCCCTCAGCCTGCACGGTGAGATCCAAGCTGCCATGAGTAGCGAAGGCCGTGAGCATGTGATCGAAAAAAGGCAGTCCGGTAGAAATATCGCTGTGTCCCGTGCCATCGAGGTCAATGTCCACAGAAATCTGCGATTCCGACGTTGCCCGGTGGGCGCGTCCTACGCGGTTGCTCATGCTTCGCTCCTTTCTCCTGCGAGCGGGGAATCCGCCACTACTGTATCCGCAAGGTCCTCAGCTACGGCCAAAAAGGCAGAGTTTTCTTCTGGCAGCCCCACCGTCATGCGCAGGTGGCCTGCGATGCCAACATCGCGAATAAGCACTTCCTTATCCAAGAACTGTTGCCACACGCGGTGTTGGTCAGCAAAGCGGCCGAAGAAGAGAAAATTAGATTCGCTTGGCAGGACGGTATAGCCTAGTTCGCGCAAGCGAGCGGCCACCCGCTCGCGCTCGGCGGCGATCTTTTCCACGGTGGCGAGCGTATCCGCACTATGGCGCAGCGCCACCGTCGCCGCTGCTTGGGAAAGCACGGACAGATGATACGGCAAGCGCACCAACATCACGGCCTCCACAAAGGCCGGGTCCGCCACAAAGTATCCGAGACGGCCGCCGGCAAAATCGAAAGCCTTAGACATGGTGCGCGAGACCACCAGCTTCGTGGGGTATTTATCCAGCAGCGTCACCGCAGAAGGCGAGGAGGAAAATTCGCCATAGGCTTCATCGACGATGAGGATGCCCGGGGCGGCGTCGGCAAGCGCGGCAATATCGTCCACGCTGGTCACCCCGCCAGTGGGGTTATTCGGCGTAGTCACAAAGATGATATCCGGCTGGTGCTGCACCACGGCTGCCAGCGCCCGATCCATATCAATGCGGAAATTCTCATCGCGCGGGCACTCCACAAACTGCGTATGGGTCCCATCCGCGAGGATAGGGTGCATGGAATAAGACGGGGTGAAACCGAGCACGCTGCGGCCTGGACCGCCGAATGCCTGCAACAGCTGCTGCAAAATCTCATTCGAGCCATTCGCCGCCCACACCTGCGCATATCCCACGCGCACCCCGGTTTGTTCAGAAACGTAGTCCGCCAAGGCCTGGCGCAGCTCCACCGCATCGCGCTCCGGATAGCGATTGAGCGTGGTGGCAAGGCGCCGGGTCTCCGCCACCAAGTCATCCACTAGCGCCTGCGAGGGAGGATAAGGATTTTCGTTGGTATTGAGCTGGTAGGCCACGTGGAGCTGCGGCGCCCCATAGGCAAACTTGCCGCGCAGCTCCTCGCGCAGGGGAAGATCATTCAAGTGCGTCATTTAATTCTCCTCGAATCGGGCGCGGATAGCCTCGCCGTGAGCGGGCAGCCCCTCGGCCTCCGCAAAAGTGATAACGTGCGGGGCAATCTCTTCCAACGCAGCTCGGTCATATTCAATGAGGTTGACCGGCCGCATAAAGGTATGGGTAGAAAGACCGGCAGAAAAGCGCGCCGTACCGGAGGTGGGCAATACGTGATTGGAACCAGCCGCGTAATCTCCGAGCGGCACTGGAGCAAAGTCCCCTACAAAGATGGCACCGGCGTGCTTAATCCGCTCGGCCACCGCGCCGGGCTCTGCGGTGTGGATCTCCAGGTGCTCAGCAGCGTAGGCATTGGCCACCGCCACCGCTGCATCCAGGGAATCGACCAACACAATTCCGGATTGCTCGCCGCCTAGAGCTTCGGCCGCTCGCTCCGCATTAGCGGTGGCACCGTAGCGCGCCTCTACCTCCGCCTTCACACGCTGAGCCAGGCTTGGCGATGCCGTAATGAGCACGCTCGCGGCCATCGGATCATGCTCGGCCTGGGAGATAAGGTCATAGGCCACATACACCGGATTCGCGGTGTCATCAGCGATAATGGCGATTTCGGTCGGCCCAGCCTCGGCATCCGTGCCCACCACGCCGCGCACCAGCCGTTTGGCCGCGGTGACGAAGATATTTCCAGGGCCGGTAATCATGTCCACAGGGGCTAGTTCGGCGTCATCATCGCCGTAGGCCATCAGCGCGATGGCCTGGCCGCCTCCTACCGCCCAGACCTCATCCACGCCCAGCATCTGGCACACGGCCAACACCGTGGGGTGAGGCAGGCCACCGCACTCTTTTTGTGGCGGCGAGGCTACCACCAGGCTTTCCGCGCCGGCCGCCTGCGCTGGCACGGCGTTCATGATTACCGAGGACGGATAGACCGCCTTGCCTCCCGGCACGTATAGCCCAACGCGCTCGATGGGGCGAAAGACCTCGGTCACCGTGGCACCTGGCGCCAGCTCAGTGGTGTGCGCGGCCGGTTTCTGCTCGGCGTGAACCTTGCGGACCCTCTCGATGGAGGCCTCAATCGCTCGGCGCACCTGCGGGTCTAGGCCGGAAGCGGCCTTCTCCAACTCCACTTGGGGCACCCGCAGGTGGGTTGGGCGCACGTCATCGAATTGCTCGCCATAGTCCAAGGCGGCCGCAGCGCCTTCTTGACGTACTCGATGAACCAGCGGCGCCACCTTGTCCACCACGGCGGCCACGTCGGTGCCACCGCGCGGCAAAACTCGCCGCAGCTGGGCGGGGCGCAGCTCTTGGCCGCGCAGATCGATGGTGCGAAGCATTCCCGACTCCTCTTCTCCCTATCGGATTTCTGTTATTAAACCAATATCCTAATGGTCAAACGCCAGCGAGGGGGCCGGTTTGGGCTATAGACTCGGTGTCAACACAGCTTTAAGGTGGTGGCAGCGATGAGCGAGATTGAGCCCTCTCTTCTGCTCGCGCATGCTCACACCATTGCCCGCGATAATGACGTGCCCTGCTGGGCTCTGCCTACTGGCGAGCTTCTCGTTCCGCATGCAGCAGGCGGCTCCACCTTCATCTTTATAGACCAGCTGGAAGAACCGGTGCTCCACCTGCACACCAGCCCTCGCGGCGGAGTCGATCTCAGCGAGATCTCCGAGCTCGCACACCTAGCCAACGAGTGGAACCACGATTGCCTCTCCCCGGCCGTCGTGGTTGATTATGACCAGCCTGACTGCGTGAGCGTTTCCGGTCATAGCTATCTGCCGGCCGATACCTCCCCCAGCCGCGAACAGCTCGCGGCATTCCTCCTACCGGCGCTGCGCAATGCGGAGGTCCTCATGGATCTGCTCGCCCAATCCCATCCCGGCCTCGTGCGCGAAGCCTCACCGGAGCTTGCCCCGCTTGCCGACGCCCCCTTGGAACCCTTCACCCTCGATAGCTTGGCCGAGATCCTGCCGCTTATTGGCATCCAGCGCTTCCAAAGCGACGGCGCCACCGCCATCTACGCCTGGGTCAATGATGTCCTTTTCGCCTTCGCACTGGACAATGGGCCCAGCCTCATTATCAAGGGGCACTGGGACCCAAGCCTGGACGAGGCGGAATTTACCCGGCTCTTCCTCATTTGCAATGACTGGAATCGCGCCCACCATGGCGCCGTAGCATTTTGCCACCACACCGCCGAGGGCCTGCAAGTGCGGATGGATGCCGCCACCATTACCGCCGCGGGACTTACCCGGCCGCAACTTTTTAGCGCCATCGGCCGCGGGCTCAAGCACATCCTGCACGGCATCGATGACATCGCACACGAAGTAACCGGTGCCTCCCCCGTCGAATGGCCCTAGACGCGCACATCACCAATCTTCATCGGCGCTCACAAAGGCCGTGGACCAATAAGCAAACATCGCCATAAAGGGGGCCACCGCCCACGAGATGGCTGGGGAAAACTTCGGGGCGAACTCTACGACTTCCCCTGGGTTTTCTGGCGGATGCGTGGCGGTGACCCCGCCAAAGACATAAAAGGACGCTGCCCCAGCCAGGGCACACACGCCGACCCACAGGAGCATCGACAAGCCCCGCCCTTGCCGGCGCAGGTACGCGCCCAACCCCAAGAACAAACCAAGCAGGCCGGTAATGAGGGCAAAGGTAATAAAGGCGATGAACTGAACGCTTCCCATCGCATCGATGGCATAGCCACCATCGTCTACCTCATGGCCGGTAAGCGTCGGGCGGAAAAACCCCCACAACGCGCCGGCCACGCCATAAACCAGGAGCGCACACGCGAGTAACCCCGCACCAAAACCTAGGGTGCGGGGTAACCGGCGCTTTAACAGAGACAACTTAGTTACAGAAGGTCCAGTTGCCATTCTCGCGGCGGAAGCGGACCGTGGAGGTCTCAGTGCCCTCAGAGTTGGACACGCTCACGGTTGCAGAAGCATCGTCGCCGTTGACCACAACGTCATTGACGGACTGCAGCTTGGTCGACTGCGGGATGGACTCCAACTGGCTAGCGAACTTCTCTACCTCGGCGTTGCCACCGCCCTGCTGGCGCATGGTGTTGGCGTACTCGGCAAAGGACTGGTTCGGCAGGCTATCGACGTACTGCTGGTACTGGCCAAACTCCTGGGACTGCTCATCGCGGACTGCCTGGCAGGCGTGCTGCGGCATGTAGTTGAAGTATTCCTTCACATTATCGATCTCGTGCTGGCCGCGAACCAGCTGCTCGATGGCCTGCTTATCGGCATCATTAGCGTTCTGGCCGCCTTCAATCGGCTTGATGTCCTTCGCGCCAGCGAAAGGATCCTCACCATTGTTCAGCGGGTTAGCCAGCTGATCTGGCCCCTCGCCAGCGCCGTCCTCGCCCTCCTGGCCTTTTGCACCTGCAGCGGCGTCCTTCTTTTCGCCGTCCTTATTCTGATCCTTTTCTTTATCCTTGTCCTTGTCCTTGGACTTATCGGCGTCCTTGTCCTCGGACTTATCTGCAGACTTATCCTCAGAAGACTTGGATGCCGTGGTGGCGGAAGCCTTCTTGGAGTCGTCATTGTCATCCGAACCACACGCAGCCAAAGCCAGCGGGGTGACCAGCGCAACTGCGATGAGGGACTTCTTTGCAGGGGTCAAAAAGGACAAGGGAAAGCTCCTGAATCAATCTTGCGAATGTGAAGCCACCCCAAGAGCGGCCTCTTATTTGTCTTCGCAATACTAACAACCCGACGATGGAAATGACATTGAGACTCCGTTAAAAGAACCTGTGAACTACCGTCCCGCCCGGCCAAGTCCGTACAATTGCCAAGGTGCACATAAATCGCGAGAGTATTATCGGCGCCGCGCTTTCCCTGCTTGATTCCTATGGGCTTGGGGACGTCACCATGCGCCGCGTTGCTTCCTCCCTCGGCGTTGCCCCCGGCGCACTCTACTGGCACATTGCCAATAAGCAAGCGCTCATTGCAGCCCTAGCAGAGGAGATTATCTCCCCCGTTTCTGGGGAGTCTCTCGAAGACATCAGCCTCAACCTCCGTGATTTGCTGCTCGCCCGCCGCGACGGCGCCGAGGTAGTCATTGCCGGCCTCTCCCTCCCGCAGGCCCCTGCCTGGGACCGCCTCTTGACGGCCTTCACCGCTGCCGCCACGCGCAGCACCCTTGCTGCCGACAGCGCCCACCGCGCCGCCGCGCTCTCCGCCATTCACCTCGTGCTCGGCGCCACCTTAATGGAACAGTCCCAACGCCAGCTTGCAGAAACCACCGGTGAGTCTCCGGTCACAGATTATCGCGCAGACCTTATACGCGGCGTACGCATTATTAACGCTGGACTTACGCACGGCGCCGACGCCTAGAAAGTGGTTATGCTCGTGGGCATGAACACTCCCGCCATGGACGCAGTCCCCACGCCCACCGAGCGCTACGGCCGCCAAATCTGGCCCGGCAAACCCACCCCACTGGGATCCACCTTTGATGGATCCGGCACCAACTTCGCCCTTTTTTCGGAAGTAGCGGACAAGGTCGAGCTCTGCCTCATTGATAAGGAAGGCAACGAAGACCGCATCGAAATGTCGGAGGTCACCGCCCATGTGTGGCATATTTACCTCCCCAATGTCACCCCTGGCCAGCGCTACGGCTACCGCGTCTATGGCCCCTATGAACCAGAAAACGGCCTGCGCTGCGACCCTTCCAAGCTCCTTGTCGATCCTTATGCCCGCGCCTTCGACGGCGAATTCGACGGCGATGCCTCCCTCTACTCCTATGACATCCACGCCGAGGAACCCGGCACCGGCCGCAACGAAGAAGACTCGCTGGGCCACACCATGTTGTCTGTGGTGATTAACCCCTTCTTTGACTGGCGCAGCGACCACCGCCCCCATATTCCCGATAACGAAAAGGTCATCTACGAAACCCACGTTAAGGGCATGACCATGACCCACCCCGACGTGCCGGAAGAGCTCCGCGGTACCTACGCGGGCATGGCACACCCGGCCGTCATTAACTACTTCAAAGAGCTTGGCGTTACCACCGTTGAGCTCATGCCCGTCCACCAATTCCTGCAGGACGATCGCCTGCGCAACCTAGGCCTGCGTAACTACTGGGGCTATAACACCTTCGGCTTTTTCGCCCCACACCATGACTATGCCTTTGCTAAGAAGCCAGGCGAGGTGGTCTCCGAGTTCAAGACCATGGTCCGCGCCTTCCACGAGGCCGGCATCGAGGTCATCCTCGATGTGGTTTATAACCACACCGCCGAGGGCAACCACATGGGCCCGACCATTGCCTTTCGCGGCATCGATAATGGCGCCTACTATCGCCTCGTCGAGGGCGATGAGGCCCATTACATGGATTACACCGGAACCGGCAATTCCCTCAATGTCCGCCACCCGCACTCGCTGCAGCTGATTATGGACTCACTGCGCTACTGGGTTACGGAGATGCGCGTCGATGGCTTCCGCTTCGACCTGGCGGCGACCTTGGCGCGGGAGCTTGACGACGTCGACAAGCTCGCCACCTTCTTCGACCTAGTCCAGCAAGACCCCATTGTCAGCCAGGTCAAGCTCATCGCCGAACCCTGGGACATCGGCCACGATGGCTACCAAGTGGGCAACTTCCCGCCCATTTGGAGCGAATGGAATGGCAAGTACCGCGATACCGTGCGCGACTTCTGGCGCGGCGAGCCCGCCACCCTGGGTGAATTCGCCTCCCGTCTGACCGGCTCTTCGGATCTCTATGCCGATAATGACCGCCGCCCCACCGCCTCCATCAACTTCATCACCGCCCACGATGGCTTTACCCTGCGCGACCTTGTTTCCTATAACGACAAGCACAACGAGGCCAATGGCGAGGACAACCGCGACGGCGAATCCTTCAACCGCTCCTGGAACTGTGGCGAGGAAGGCCCCACCGATAACGACGATATCCGCAAGCTGCGCCGCCGCCAGACCCGCAACTTCCTGACCACTCTCCTGCTTTCCCAAGGCACTCCCATGCTCTCGCATGGCGATGAATTTGGCCGCACGCAAAACGGCAATAACAACGTCTATTGCCAGGACAACGAGCTGTCATGGATGGACTGGTCCATGCTGGAGGAGGAAAAATCCGCCGCGATGCTGGGCTTTACCAAGCGCGTCCTGGCCATCCGCAACCACCACCCCGTCTTCCGCCGCAAGCGCTTCCTCGCCGGCGGCCCGCTCGGCGCGGATGTGAAGGAACGCGATATCGCCTGGCTGGTTCCTTCGGGCCGCCTGATGACCCAGGACGACTGGGACCACGACTTCGGCCGCGCCCTTATGGTCTACCTCAATGGCAATGCCATCACGGAAACGACCGCCCGCGGCGAGCGCATCACCGATGATTCCTTCATCATGATTTTCAACTCCCACGACGGCGAAATCGAGTTCACCCTGCCCACCAAGGATCTCGGCGCTACGTGGCGGCTGATGGTCGATACCGCCGATTCCGGCGGTTACCCCGCGGAGGAAACCCTCATTGAGGCAGAGGGTACGATCACGGTGCAGCCGCGTTCAACGCTGATTCTGCGTCAGGTTGAACCGCCCATCTTCGATTCCTAGAGAAAGGCCCCTCGTGTCATTTCCCGCGCACGGCGCACTCATCGATGTCACAGCGGATAAACTCGTGCTCCACCGCACCCTGCTGGCTACCAGCCTCGGCGCCCCCGCCACGCAGGATATCCCGCTTGAGTCCATCGACACCGTGCGCGTGAGTGAACCGACCCCCACCGGCTTCGGCGCCCTCGACTTAGGCGCCGCCGGCACGATCGCCTTCGCCCCGCACCAAGACCCGCAGTCCGTCGCCCGCGCCATTTCCGCCGCACAGCGCGGCGAAGCGCCCTCCGCCGCCGCCACCGTCCCCGGCCTTGATTTCACCGCCGTGGACGTGGAAACGGCCAACGACAACTGGGGCTCTATCTGCCAAATTGGTGCGGTACGCTTCCGCGATGGCCAGGAGACCGCCTCCCGGTCCTGGCTGTGCACCCCTCCACCAGGCCTAGAGCACTTCGCAGATATCAACGTCTCCATCCACGGCATTACCGCGGACGATGTGAAAGGAGCGCCGGCTTTTGCCGACGTCGCCAAGGAGCTCTTCGATTTCCTCGGCAGCGACGTGCTTGTCGCGCACAACGCCCAGTTCGATTCCACCGCACTGCGCTCCGGCCTGCTTACTGCCGGTGCGGAGGTGCCCACCGTGCCGCTGGCCTGTTCCCTCGCGCTGTCCCGCGATGCCTCCAAGGCCAAGGTTATTTCGGTGCGCAACCACAAGCTGCCCACCGTCGCCGCCCACCTGTCTGCGCCGGACTTCAGCCACCACGACGCCACCGAGGATGCCCGTGCGGCCGGCGAAATCATCGCCCGTCTGGCCGAGCGCTTCGGGCACACCGGCAGCATCCGCGACCTCTTCACCGCACGCGAATTCACCTTGGGCCGCCTCGATTCCGAGGACATCCTGCCTGTCCTACGTGCCCACACCGCCCCCACCTCCGCCGCGGATCTCGGCGCTGGGACCGACTTCCGCAACCAGACCCGCGCAGCCGGTGCCAAGAAAAAGAAGCCCAGCGGCCCTGCCCCCTGGCAGGCCGTCGCCACGCCGGACACAATCCCGGAGCCCAACCCCGACGCCGACCCGGAAGGCGCACTCTACGGCCAGCACGTCACCCTCACCGGCGATTTCGAGCCCTTTGATAAGGGCGTGCTGTGGCAGGGCATCGCCGAGCGTGGCGGCCAAGTGGCAAAGAACGTCACCAAAAAGTCCACCCTGCTTATCGTGGGCGAATGGGCAAAGAAGACCTCCAAGGAAAAGCGCGCGGAGGAGCTGCAGGCCAAGGGCCAAGAAATCGACATCTGGCCGGCCGATAAGCTCTTTGCCGAGCTGCAACTCGACGCCGAGCCGCCCTTCTAGGCCCACCCCGGGAACCAAACGGCGGTTTCTCCAGTCCAATAAAGGCGACCGCACCCTACCGCCACACTGGAGGAACCGCCGTGACCGTCGCCCTGCGCCCGCCTCGTCCCACCACCGCAAACCTGCTGCCTGCGCTCTTTGCCCGCTCGTGGCTGAAAGAACAGCGGCTTTCTGACGACGGCTTCTGCGACTCCCTCGCCACCATCCAGCTCTCCCCGAGCTTATCCATGGCTCTGGTCTTTCCTGGCAAGCAGACCTTTCGCCGGCTCAGCCACCGTGGCCTCGCGGACATGGATATCTCCGCGCGCCGAGCATGGAACCACGCCTCCCATAACCTGCAGCGCGCCGCACTCGATTCGCAAGGGCTGCGCTTTTGGACCCGCCCCGCCGCCTGCGAGCTTCCTTCCGCCGCCCGTTTCGGTGGCTTGCAGGTCCGCTCCCACGGCGCACCGATTTCCTCCTGGATTGCCCACCCAGAGACCTTTACCGTGCTGGACAAGCACATGCGCCGCCTCCTGCGATCGCACTCCCTGACCTACCTGGTGCCGGACTCCGCCACGCTCTTTGCCTTTGCCCACCTGCCGGACACCTATGCCCGCCAGCTGGCCGCCGATGCCGTCGCGCGCGTGCCCCGCCATCGCACCGTGCTCCACCCACGCCCGCTAGTATGGTCTAACGGATTCCCGCGGGAGTTATGAAAGGAGCACCATGCCGGAAAGTAGGATGTCGCGGCTGAGCAATCAGTACCACGACTGGGCGCGCAGCCACCCCACCGCCGCGGTGGACTTCCGCACCGCCATCGAGGACCTCCTCAATGACGCCGGCATCATCTTTGACCGCGTCTCTACCCGCGTCAAAACCTGGCCCTCACTGAAGGCGAAGGCCAAAAAGCGCCGCGAGAACGGCGATTTTGTCTATCCCCAGCCCTGGCAAGAGATCCACGACGTCATGGGAGTGCGCGTCACCCTGTATCACTCCACCGCTATTCCAGAAGCGCTAGGCGTTTTTGGTGAATCCTTTAAGGTTGAACGCTCCGTTGACAAAGCGGCCGAGACTCGCATTTCCGGCGGCTTTGGCTACGGCTCGCACCACCTGGTGCTTACCGTGACCGAAGATAGCGCGGCTGCGATGGAAGAGCTCGCCGCCTACGTGGGATGGACCTTTGAGGTGCAGATTCGCACCGTCCTGCAGCACGCGTGGGCGGAGTTCGAGCACGATATCCGCTATAAGCAGGGGCCGAACCCGCCCTCGCCGGAGGTAGACCGTCTCTTTACCTTGGCCGCGGGGCTTATCGAGCTTGCAGACCAGCAATTCGATGAGATCGCCGCCCTCAAGGCCCCCGATACAGAAACCGACAAGGACGTCGAGCTTACCGCCGAAACCTTGCCGGGCGTGCTCGCCATCATTTTGGGTAACCGCTTCCCGCTCTCACGCTCGGAGCACTACCGCTTCTTGGCGGAGCTCTTGGAGCAAAACGGCGTTCGCCACTTGGGCCAGCTTGAGCAGCTGCTGGATGACACCGCCATTGCCCACGTCCACGACGCCATGCGCTACCGCTTCCGCCCCGGCCAGGTGCGGCTTATCGACGACCTCCTGCTCAACAAATTTGGCAAGCAACACATCGAGGCCACCGCCGAATCCGGCGACCGCCCGGGCCGCAAGCGGCGACTTACTGCGCGCCTGAAAGCGCTACGCGCTGCCCACTAGCCGCGCGGTAATTTTCAATAACTTACCGGAAACCGCCGCGGAATTTCTCCATGTCGCGGCGTTCCTTCTTCGTCGGCCGGCCAGCACCGCGCGGGCGCACGGGAACCGACGGCATAAACTCCTTGGGCGGCGGCGGTGGCGCATGGTCCGTATAGCAGGTGCGCGCGACGGGCGCGCCGACGCGCTTGGCGACGGTCGCTAAAACCTCGAGGTCATGCTCGTGGTGGTTGCGCCATACGCGCACGCGGTCGCCCGGCACCACCTGTTGGGAAGGCTTGACGGCCTCGCCGTTGATCTTTACGTGCCCGGCGCGCACGGCGGTCGCGGCCGCAGACCGGGTTTTAAACATGCGAACGGCCCACACCCAGGCATCGATCCTGACGGGGCGGCCGCTAGGTTGCGGTGCCGGCATCTAGTACTGGTTGTGGTTCTCGTTGACGATTTTCTGGATCTTTAGCCAGTTATAGCCGCCACCTGCGACGGCGACGATGGCACCAATTAGCATCCAGGCCCAGAAGTTAACCGAAAGCACGCCGAGCACTACGCCCACACCGAGGCCGCCGGCCACGCATACGACGGCGTTGCGGGAGTGCTTGCGCACCTGCTGCTTGCGCTGCGCAATGGGGTTATTCGGTCGTTGCTGCATACTCATGGTCAGGATCCTACCTCAACCCACGCGCTGCCGGCCTCTGCCGCTTCGAGCTGGCCCTGCGAGATCGCTGCCAGCGTTGCTTCCAGCTCGTCCAGCCCGCCTGGGCGCACGGCCACGGTAAAGGTGACCGCGGCCGCATAGGCGGTATCGGTTATCTCATAACCGCGCCCGCGCAGGTCCGCCTCTACTCGCCCGGCCGTCGCGTGTGGGCACTCCACCGCATAAAGCTCCCGGCGCGCCCTGGTTACCGCGCGCACCTTCTCCATGGCCTCGCTCACCGCACCACCATAGGCATGCACCAACCCGCCGGCCCCCAACTTGATGCCGCCGAAGTAGCGCACGACTACCGCGCACACATCGAGTATGCCGGAGCCCTTCACCACGTCCAGCATCGGCTTTCCGGCCGTGCCGGAGGGCTCACCATCATCGGAGGATCGCTCCACCGGGTTTGCGCCATCGACGTGGTAGACGTAGGCAGAGCAATGGTGACGGGCGTCGGGAAAGCGGCTGCGGGCGGCGTCGATAAACGCGCGAGCTTCTTCCTCGTTGGTCACGCGGCCGATCAAGGTAATGAACCGGGATCGCTTAATTTCAATTTCGTGTTCCACCTGACCCACTGGGCGACGATAAGAATCCTGCATTAGGCCACGAGGAATTCGTACTCGGGGGTGCCGGGCTTGAGGTACTGCACCGAAATCTTGGATTCTCCCATGCGCTCTAGCAGGCCCTCGAGATCCTCGGCACGGCTAAGCTGCAGGCCCACCAGCGCAGCGCCTGTCTCGCGGTTATTGCGCTTGAGGTACTCAAAGAGCGTGATGTCATCGGTAGGCCCCAAAATCTCGTGCAAGAAATGGCGCAACTGGCCCGGCTCCTGCGGGAAATTCACCAAGAAATAATGCTTCAGGCCGCGGTGGACCAGGGAGCGTTCCATGATTTCGGCGTAGCGCAGCACATCGTTATTGCCGCCGGAAATTACGCACACCACCGTTGAGCCTGGTTTCAGGTCCAATTGGTGCAAGCCCGCCACCGACAGTGCGCCGGCTGGCTCCGCAATGATGCCCTCATTTTGATACAGGTTGAGCAGGTCCGTGCACACCGCGCCCTCGGACACGGTGTCGAAGATCAGGCGCTCGCGATTGGCTTCCAAAATCTCATAGGGCAGCGCGCCAAGGCGCTTGACGGCCGCGCCATCCACGAAGGGATCGACCTCCTCCAGCGTGACCGGTCCGCCGTGGTCAAACGCCGCTCTTAGCGACGCCGCCCCTTCCGGCTCCATACCCACCACCCGGGTCTGCGGCGCCATATCTGCCACGTAGGAGGTGATGCCAGAAATCAGGCCGCCGCCTCCCACCGGAACGACGATGGTATCGAGCGACTTGCCCTTGGCCGAAAGCTGCGCCAGAACTTCCGCCGCAACCGTGCCTTGTCCGGTGATGGTGTCGCGGGCGTCGAAGGGCTCAATGAAGGTGGCGTCGCGCTCGGCGGCGTCGGCATGCGCGGCGGCAGCTGCCTCATCGAAGTTGGCGCCGACCACCACCAGTTCCACCTGGTCGCCTCCATGGACCAGGATGCGGTCGCGCTTTTGCATCGGCGTGGGCTCCGGCACGAAAATCTTGCCGGCAATGCCCATCGTGCGGCAGGCATAGGCCACGCCCTGCGCATGATTGCCGGCCGACGCCGTAACAATTCCCCGGCCGCGCTCTTCCTGGGGAACATTCGACATACCGTTTAATGCGCCGCGAATCTTATAGGAGCGCACGTCCTGCAGATCCTCCCGCTTGAGATAGACCTCGCAGCCCGTCTCGGCCGACAGCCGGGCGCAGTACTGCAGCGGAGTCGGGGCGATTTCCGAGCTAATCCGCGCCTGCGCCTGCTGGATATCGGATGCATGGATGGTCGAATCAGTCATGTCTTGACAGTCTACCCATTCACTGGAAATTCACTGTCCTTTAGTTGCACCGTTACCTCGATCAGCAATAGTGGACATAACCACAAGAAAGGAAAATTTATGCTCAAGCGCATCTCTCTCTGCGTTACCTCCTCGCTCGTCCTCGCCTGTGCCCCGGCCGCACACGCCCACATCGTGGATAACGTGCTGGAACACTCCGCCCCCAACGCCGCACTACAGCTGACCCCCATCGGTTCCCATGAATCCGGCGTCCTGGGCAAATCCGCCGCCGAAATCGTCGCCTACCACGCTGCGTCCCAGCGCATCCTCACCGTCAATGCGCGCTCCGGCGAGGTCGATATCCTCGACGCCTCCGATCCCACCCAGCCGCGCAAGATCGGCGCCATCTCCGCCGGCGGGGACAAGGAAATCAACTCCGTAGCCGTGCGCCCCGATGGCCTGGCCGTTGCCGCGGTGCAGCAGGCGGACAAAACCGACAACGGCGAGGCGCTGTTCTTCAATGCCGAAACCGGCGAGGAGCTTGGGCGCGTAGGCGTTGGCGCCCTGCCCGATAACGTGCACCTCACCGCCGACGGCCGCCACGCGCTGGTAGCCAACGAGGGCGAGCCTTCCGACGCCCTCAACGCCGAGGGCACCGCCTACCTCAAGGACCCAGAGGGCTCCATTTCCGTCATCAGCCTGCCCGAGGACGTCGCGGCGCCCGCGCTTGGCGACGTCCACACGGCCGACTTCACCGCCTTTGACACCGCCCACCTCGACCCCTCGATCCGTGTCTTCGGCCCTTCCGCGCACCATAACCTGCCTTCGCGGGACTTCGAGCCGGAGTACATCTCCTCCGCGGGCAGCAAGGCCTATGCCACGCTGCAGGAAAACAACGCCATCGCGGTCATCGATATCGAGTCCGCCACCGTAGAAAAGGTAATCCCCGCCTATATCGCAGACCACTCCCAGGTGCCGCTGGATCCGTCCAATAAGGATGACGCCGCGGAGCTGCGCACCATTCCGGTCAAGGGCCTGTCCATGCCGGACTCCATCGGCGCCTTCGAGACTGAAGGCCAGACCTATTTCGCCACCGCCAACGAAGGCGATGCTCGCGAGTGGGGAGGCTATACCGACGAAGTAGAGCTCAAGGACCTGGTAAAGGACGGCAAAGTCTGCGACGGCATCGAGCTTCCCGAGGGCATCGAGGATAAGAAGTTTGCCGGCAACCTCAAGCTCACCAACGCTTCTGGCTGGAACGAAGAAAAGGAATGCTTCGACGGCCTGTATTCCTATGGCTCGCGCTCCTTTAGCATCTACGACGCCGAGGGAAACGTCGTCTTCGATTCCGGTGCGGACTTCGAGAACATCACCAAGGATATGCCCGGCCTTAACTTCAACGCCGATAACGAGGATCCGGATTTCGATGACCGCTCCGATAACAAGGGACCAGAGCCGGAAGCCTTGACCATCGGCAAGGTTGGCGATCGCACCTACGCCTTCATCGGCGCAGAGCGCGTGGGCGGCATCTTTGTCTACGACGTAACCACCCCCGCCGAGGCACAGTTTGTCACCTACGTCAATAATCGCGATTTCTCCATTGGCTACGACGAGGACGATGTTGCCGCCACCACCCAGGCCGGCGATCTCGGACCAGAGGGCCTGGCCTTCGTTCCCGCTGCAGATTCCCCTACCGATGACGCGCTCCTCATTGCCGGCAACGAGGTATCCGGCACCACCACCGTGTTCTCCGTCAAGGACTTGCTTGCCGACGCCTCCGATGACACCGATTCCCCCTCCACGTCTGCGGGTTCCACTGAAACCAGCAAAGGCAGCAGCGGCAGCAGCGTCGCTGCCGGCGTGGGCATCGTGGCTGGTTTGGTAGGTCTTGGCGCTCTGATCGGCGGGGCGCTGGGCTTCCTACCGAAGACCGTCGACGAGTTCTATGCGCTGTTGCCGGCGCAGGTGCGCAAGCTTTTGCCATAGACCTTCCAGGATTTACCTGCTAAATTATTTGAGGCTAATACCTCTCACTCTAAAGGAGAACCATGCGCAACCGTCTCAGCACCTCGCTCGTCGCCGCCACCGCCGTGGCAGCGGGCCTCGTTGCACCAGCTACCGCTTCTGCCGCAGAAGATAAGGCGAAGGAGATTTCGGCTGAATGCCAGGCCGAGGTCGATAAGGCGAAGGAAGAACACCTCAAGAAGATCGAGAGCGGCGAGCTCGGATCTTCCGCCCGCACCCCGCAGGAGCTCATGCAGGGCCTGGCCAACGGCTACGGCTCTTCCGGCATGCCGAAGGAGCCGGACTGCGTAGCCCAGGAAGCAGAGGAGCACCAGATCGAGGCACTCAAGCGCCTGCCTATCTGGGGTTCTTCCTCCCCAGAGAAGTTCCTCGAGGTCATGAGCTGGGTTACCGTGGCTGCCAGCCTCGTTGCCGCGCTGCTGCAGGCCTTCACCATGGTTGCCAAGGTGAACCCGGCTGTGCTGGAGCCAATGAAGAACGCCCTCAAGCAGCTGGGCGTGCGCTTCTAAGCACTGAATAATTGAGCCGCTCCGGAGCTCCGGAGCGGCTTTATGCGTTTTAGAAGAGTTCTCGGGTAGCAATCTCCGCGCCCTCGACCAAGGACTGCAGCTTCGCCCAAGCAATCTGGGGGTGCAGGCGGCCGCCCAGGCCGCAGTCGGTCGACGCGATGACGTTTTCTGGGCCGACTACTTCAGCGAATTGGATGATGCGATCGGCCACGAGGCGCGGATGCTCTACCGCGTTGGTGGAGTGCGAGACCACGCCCGGGTAAATCACGGTGCCTTCCGGCAGCGCGTGGTCCTGCCACACGCGCCACTCATGCGCGTGGCGCGGCGAAGCGGCCTCGAAGGAGAATCCGCCGACCTCGGCACGCAGGATTTCCTCGACGATATCCGCAAAGGGCACGTCGGTAACGTGCGGACCGTGCCACGAGCCCCAGCAGATATGCAGGCGCGTTTGTTCCTTGGGCAGGCCAGCGATGGAATCATTGAGGACGTCGATGCGCTCGCGAATAAAACCGCGGAAGTCCTCGACCGACGGCTCCGGGTTGATTTGGTCCCAAGCCTCGGCCAGGTCGGGTGCGTCGAATTGCACAATAAGCCCAGCATCGGTGATGGCCTGGTATTCGGTGCGCATGGCACGGCCGACGTCGGCAAGCAGCTCATGCTCATCGTCGTAGTAGCGGTTGGTCAGGCGCGCTGCCGAGCCGGGCGAAAGGGCGGCGATGAAGCCGGGGGTGCCGGTTGGGAGGGCGTCGGCAAGCAGGCGAACATCGGCGGCAACCTCGTCCTGGCCGATGTAGGTTACAGGGCCGGTGAACTCTGGGTTCGCCACCTTGGCGCGGCCGGTGAAGATGCCAGAATCCGGATCATTATAGGCCTCCGAGAACAACGCGCGGTCGCGGCGATCAATAAACGACGTCAGCCGCGGCTCACCCGGCTTAGATCGCACCACCTCGGCCGATTCCCAGCGGTCGGTATCCGTCATCGTCAGCCCGCCCAGGCGGCTAAACGAATAGTTCCACCACGCGCCATAATCCACCGCGCCAGAGGTGATATGGCCGTACTCGCCCTCGTTAATGATATCGAGGCCGAGATCGAGCTGCCGCTGGACGACGTCCGCTACCGCAGCCTCCAAAATCCCCTGAAACTCCGCGGCCGGCAGCTCCCCGCGCTGCAGGTTGGCTTCCAACAGCTCCGGGGTGCGCGGCAGCGAGCCGACGTGGGTGGTACGAATCTTGTTAACCATCAGGTTTCCTCCATCAATATAGACTGTGCTGTCTAGATTAGCGGAGGGCGCCTGCCGCCGCCGAGTTTAAATTCAGCCTAAAATGCCCGCGCCCATGGTGGCCTTAAGGTCGCCCATGAGGTTGCCGGATCGCTCCACGCGCAGGTGGTCGCCGAGGATCATGGTGGTGGACTCGGAGCCGTCGACAAGCTCGAGGTACACGTCTGACTCGCCCTGGTTTTTGAGCAGGACCTGCTTGAGACGGGCAATGTTTTCCATGGTGCACTGATCCGTGCGCAAAGTCAGGCGCAGCGGCAGGCCGGCGCCACCGCCAGGACCGAGGTCTGGGACGCGGATATCAGAGCAGAACAGGGAGCGACGCTCATCGCGCACCTTGACGTTCACGCGCGCGAGGATGATATTGTCCTCCACAATCTGCGGGGCGACGAGCGAGTACACCTTGTTGAAGACCAGGATTTCCACCTGCGCGCCGTTGTGGTCTTCCACCGTGACAATGGCCCACGGCGAACCATCGCGCTTAGAGAAGCGGCGGTCCACGCCCGAAATAATGCCACCGATAATGAGCTCTTGGCCGTTATGGACCTCGTCGTTGAGGATCTTGGTCAGTGGGGTATCCGTCTGCGCGGCCAGCGCCTCCTCGAAGCCATCGAGCGGGTGGCCGGAAACGTAAAGGCCCAGCATCTCGCGCTCGAGGGCAAGTTCGTGTTTGCGATCCCAGTTGTCTTCTGGAATATCCAAGGCAAAGGCGCTCGAGGCCGCATCGTCCTCTCCCCCGCCAATTCCAGCGAAGAGATCGAACTGTCCCTTATCCGCGGCCTTCTTGGTGGTCTGCACCGCGTCAACAGCGTCCTCGTGGATGAGCATGAGGCCCTTGCGCGGGTGGTTCAAGTCATCGAAGGCGCCGGCCTTAATGAGCGCTTCTGTCACGCGCTTGGTGCAGGCGGCGAGCTCGATCTTGTCCAGGTAGTCACTAAACGAGGTAAACGCGCCCTTGTCGTGGCGGGATTTGATGATGGATTCCACCACTTCCGAGCCAACGTTGCGGATAGCACCCATGCCGAAGCGGATATCCTCTCCCACCGCCTGGAAGTCCTCTTCGGACTCATTGACGGACGGCGGCAGCACCTTGATGCCCAGGTGGCGGCAGTCCGACAGGTAAATGGCGGACTTATCCTTTTTATCGCCCACCGAGGTCAACAGCGCGGCCATGTACTCCGGTGCATAGTAGGCCTTGAGGTAGGCCGTCCAGAAGGACACCAAGCCGTAGCCCGCGGCGTGGGACTTATTAAACGCGTAGGACGCGAAGGGCTCGATGGTGCCCCACAGCGCATCCATGGCGGACTTGGAGTAGCCGTTTTCTTGCATACCGCCCCAGAACTTGTCGTACTGCTGCGCCAGCACCTCCGGCTTCTTCTTACCCATCGCCTTACGGAAGCCATCTGCCTCGCCGGCCGTGTAGTTGGCGACCTTCTGCGAGATACGCATGATCTGCTCCTGGTAGACGATGAGGCCGTAGGTCTCATCCAGGATTTCCTTGAGCGGCTCTTCCAACTCCGGGTGAATTGGAGTGATTTCCTTACGGCCATTCTTGCGGTCCGCGTAGTCCCAGTGGGCGTTCACGCCCATCGGGCCCGGGCGGTAGAGCGCAAGGGAGGCCACAATATCCTTAAAGCCGGTCGGCTTCATGCGCTTGAGCAGCTCCTGCATTCCGCCGGAGTCGAGCTGGAAGACACCCAGCGTATCGCCGCGCGAGAGCAGGTCATAGACCTTGGAGACCTTGGGGTCGTCAGCATGCAGCTGCTCTAGGTAGATTTCTTCGCCGCGGTTGCGCTTGATGTTTTCAATCGCATCGCCGATAACGGTGAGGTTGCGCAGGCCCAAAAAGTCCATCTTCAGCAGGCCGATGGCCTCGCACGCCGGGTAATCCCAGCCGGTGATATAAGCGCCGTCGGCCGGGCGCTTCCACATAGGGATGTGGTCCATGAGGCGAACCGAAGCCATAATCACCGCACAGGCGTGCACGCCTGCCTGCCTGACGACGCCCTCCAAACCCCGCGCCGTGTCATAAATCTTTTTCACATCCGGGTCGGATTCCACCATCTGGCGGACCTCGGCAGCCTCGGAGTAGCGCTCGTGGTCCGGGTCCGTGATGCCCTTGAGTGGAATGTCCTTGGCCATGATGGCAGGCGGCAGCGCGCCGTTGATGCGGTCGGCCATCTGGAAGCCGGGCTGGCCAAAGTGCACCTTGGCCGAGTCCTTAATGGCCTGCTTGGTCTTCACCGTGCCGAAGGTAATCACCTGCGCCACCTTGTCCTCACCCCAGCGCTCGGCCGCATAGGTAATCATTTCGCCGCGACGGCGGTCATCGAAGTCGATATCGATATCGGGTGCGGACGGGCGCTCTGGGTTCAAGAATCGCTCGAAGAGGAGATCGTGTTCCAGCGGGTCGATATTGGTAATGGTCAGCGCGTAGGCGACGAGCGCGCCGGCCGCCGAGCCACGGCCCGGCCCCACACGAATGCCCACGGAGCGCGCGTGCTTAATGAGCTCGGCCACGATGAGGAAGTAGGACGGGTAGCCTTTCATCTCGATAACAGAGATCTCATACTTGGCGCGCTCGATATACTCCTCCGGAACATCACGGCCGGGGAAGCGCGCTTGCAGGCCCTCCATCACCTCATGGGTGAGCCAGGAAGTTGGGGTGTGGCCCTCAGGGACGTCGGCAATAGGCATGCGATCGTGGGTGTGTTCTTCCCAGATCTCGCCGTAGTCTTGCACGCGCTCGGCAATCCACAGGGTGTTATCGCAGCCGTCTGGAATCATATCATCCCAGGTCTCGCGCATCTGCGCGGCCGACTTAATGTAGTAGCCGGTGCCGCCGAACTTGAAGCGGTCCGGGTCCATGAAAGTTTTGCCAGTCTGCACGCACAGCATCGCCTCGTGCGCAGGCGCCTGGGACTCCAACACGTAATGGCAGTCATTGGTCACCAGCGGCGGCAAGTCCAGCTTGCGTCCGATTTCTAGCAGGCCATCGCGCGTGCGCTTTTCGATGTCCAGCCCATGGTCCATCAACTCCAAAAAGAAGTTGTCCTTGCCGTAGATGTCCTGCCACATGGCCGCGGCCTCCAGCGCCTCGTTGAACTGGCCGAGCCGCAGACGGGTCTGGACGTCGCCAGAGGGGCAACCGGTGGTGGCGATGATGCCGTCGGCATGTTCGGCGATGAGCTCGGCGTCCATGCGCGGCCACTTGCCCAACTGACCCTCATAGGAAGCAAGCGAGGACAAGGTAAAGAGATTGCGCAGGCCGGTGGCATTCTCCGCAATCATAGTTTGGTGGAGGTAGGCACCGGACGCGGAGACGTCATCGCGCTTTTGATCCGGCGTGCCCCACAGCACGCGCTTTTTGTTGAAGCGGGATTCGGGCGCCATATACGCCTCGATGCCGATGATGGGCTTGACACCGGCGCCGGTCATGCGGCGGTAGAAGGCATCAGAGCCATACATATTGCCGTGGTCGGTCATACCGACGGCCGGCATTTCTTGGCGGACCACCTCGTCTGCCAACATATCGACCTTGGCCATGCCGTCCAGCATGGAAAACTCGGTGTGGTTGTGCAGGTGGACGAAGGAGGAGTTTTTGGCCATGCGGCTCATCATAGCGGGGCGGTCAAAATGGGCTATTATTTTGTGATGCTCTACACGCTCGCCGCCTACATCATGTGGGGATTTTTCCCCGCGTTCTTCCCTCTGTTGCTGCCGGCATCGCCGCTGGAAATCTTGGCTCACCGCGTGTTGTGGACCGCGGTGCTAGTCACGGGATTTTTGCTGCTCGGCGGCCGGTGGCGCGAAATGGCGCGCATGGACAAGCGCACGTGGGGTTGGCTTGCGGCCGCAGGTGTATTCATCACGGTCAATTGGGGCACCTACGTGGTGGCGATTAATAGCAACCACGTGGCCGATGCGGCGCTGGGGTATTTCATCAATCCCTTGGTGTCGGTCGCCCTCGGCATGGTGTTTTTGAAAGAGCGGCTGCGGCCGTGGCAAGCCGGCGCGGTGGGCGTTGCGGCCATCGCGGTGCTGTATTTGACGTTCTTTACCGGCAAGGCGCCGTACATTTCGCTGCTATTGGCCTTCAGCTTCGGCTTTTATGGGCTGCTCAAAAAGCAGGTTCGGGTGTCCTCGGCCGTCTCGGTCGCAGCGGAGGCGCTCGTGATGTCACCGCTGGCGGTGGGATACATCCTGTGGCTAGAAACAAGCGGCCAAGGCACGTTCGCCAGCGAGGGCGTCGGCCACGCGCTGCTTTTGGTCAGCGCCGGCTTGATTACCGCGCTGCCGCTACTCTGCTTTGCGGAGGGCGCACGGACGCTGCGCTTATCGACGATCGGCATGCTCCAATACCTCACCCCCATCATGCAAATGCTGTGGGCGCTCTTTGTCACCCACGAGCACTTTTCGACGCACCGCTGGATCGGCTTCGGCATCATCGGCGTGGCGGTGGCGATTTACGTCGCCGACTTGGTGCGCATGGCTAGGAGCGCTTAAGTTCCTCGCGGGCAGCGCGGGCCCGGCGACGCGCCGCCTGTTCCTCTTCTGCCCGCAGCGCCCAGCGCGGCATCACCACGACGAGAAAGATGCCATAGGCACATACGATCCCGGAAAACACCAGCGTCATCGAGGTGCCGCCGGTGACAAGGCTGATAAGAAGCGCGATGCCGGAAACCACCACCGCGACCCACGCGGCGATATAGCCAAATTTGTAGTTGGGCATCCACTGCGAAAAGGGCTGATGTGAGGACATAGGTCTAGCCTACGCGGTAGTCGTATTCGCAGGCCCGGTATCGACGAGGTCCGGTGGGGGCGGATCCCAAGGGTTGACCCAGCGCACGCCGCGGGCGGTGCGCTCGAAGCGGCCGTTGCGCGGCGGGCCGGTGCGATGGTCATCATTGCGGCCATTGTGGTAAGCACAGGCGGTGGTGAGGTTCTTCGCATTGGTCCATCCCCCGCCGGCCCAACTGAAAATGTGGTGGATCTGGCACTCATCGGCAGGCTTATGGCAGCCCTTGACCGGGCAGGTGGGATTTTCCGCCGCGGCCATCATGAACTGCTTCCAGGTGGCCCCACGGCGCATGCGGTACAGGTTCACTGGGCCCTCTACGGGGTGGAGCAGGGTAACAAACCCCTCCTCGGCAAGCGCGCGCTGGGCCAATTCGGAGCCCGTAATCTGCGCGCCATTGGTCATGGTCAGCACCACATCGTCGCTGCCATGGGCCACGCCAACCAACTTATCCAGTGGCACCACAACGTTGGTGCGCACGGTGGAGGAGGCGGCACTGGTGCTGGTGCGGAAGAAGGAGGCGACGTCGGCAAGCGAGCCGGCATGCTGGTGAAGTTCTGCAATCAGCGCAGAAGGGCCAGTGATAGACAGAGTCCACGGCTTTCCGGCGGCGCGGCGCCGCAGCCGCACCCCCGGCTTAGGTTCGCGCGGCGCGCGCATCTCACGCAGCTTCTTGCGGGCGCGCCGGTCCATCTCCCGCGTATCGCACGCAATATGGGTGAGCTCGGCGCGCAGGGCCCAGGCGCGGGCTTGCGTGGGCGCGCGCCGGGCATGCTTTTCGATGACCTCCAGCGTCGGCAGCGAATGCCGGTTGCGGCGGGCCCCGTCCACCGCGCGGCGTTGGCGGCGGCGAAAGTTGGTGGTCCCGAAGTAGACCTGCGCGAGCTGCTCTACAGATTCCGCTACAGCATCGGGCATGCCGGCGGCGGTAAGGTCCGCGGCGGAGGCATCGGCAGCCTCGGCGAGGATGTCCATCGCCGAGTTGAGTGCCGCTATATAGGCCCGAATGTGTTCCATGCCCTAGATGCTAAAAGCGCTGGGCGGCCACCGCGCGCCATAGGGCCCAGGAGGGCGATATTAGCTGGGAGGGCGGATGGCGAAGCTGCCCCAGGCGGCGTCCGCGGGTGCGGGTTCGACGGCGGCGACGGAGGGGGTGGAGGCGACGTCGGCAAGCTGGGCGCCCGACCCCCACACCACTGCCGCGCTCACCGCGGTGGGACGCTGGCCATAGGAGGCATCGATGCGGTCGAAAGCGCGTTGGATGACCGCGGCCCGGTCCTCGCCGGCGGTGGGTTCGGGGACGTCGATGGGGGCGGTGGAGCCGATAAGGATGGCGTCCATGCGCGGGGCTGCGGCAACGGCGGCCGCGGCGGCTACGGGCGGCAGGTCCTCGTCAAAGGTGACTAGAGCGTAGGCAGGCGCGTCTGGAATGTCGCTGCCGGACACGCGCGCAATATACTCCGCGCGCGATTCGCCATCCGGGCCGAGCTGGTCTCCTTGTACCTGCGAAGAAGCCTGGGTCCCTAGGGCGCCCAAAAGCGCGAGCGCGGCCAGGAAAACCACCGCAAGCACCGCCAAGGCCGCTAGCCGACGCCGCCGGTAGACCTTCCTCATCCCCGCAGAACCTCCAAGGCGTGCTCGAGATCGGCCGGGTACGGCGCCTTAATCTCGAACCACTTGCCGGTGCCGGGGTGAGTAAAGCCGAGCTTTACCGCGTGCAGCCACTGGCGCTTAAGCCCAAGGCGCTTAGCCAGGTTGGGATCCGAGCCGTACATCGGATCGCCCACGCACGGGTGGCCGGTGGCGGACATGTGCACGCGGATCTGGTGGGTGCGGCCGGTCTCTAGGTGCACCTCGATGAGGCTGGCCTCGCGGAAGGCCTCGATGAGGCTGTAATGGGTGACGGCCGCTTTGCCGTCGTCAAGCACGGCGAATTTCCAGCCCGACTTGGGGTGACGGCCGATAGGCGCATCGACGGTACCCTCGATGGGATCCGGCAGGCCCTGCACCACGGCGTGGTAGGTCTTTTTTACGCTGCGGTACTTAAAAGCATGCTTGAGCGCGGAATAAGCGTGCTCCGAGGAAGCCACGACCATCACGCCAGACGTGCCCACATCGAGGCGGTGCACGATGCCCTGGCGCTCGGTGGGCCCGGACGAAGCCACGGTATAACCGGCCGCGCGCAGCCCGCCAATCACCGTCGGTCCGTCCCAGCCCACACTGGGGTGCGCGGCCACACCCACCGGCTTATGCACGCAGATGATATCGGCATCGCTGTAGAGCACGTCCATGCCCTCGACCAGCTCTTCGCGCGGCAGCAACGGCTTTTCTGGCTCCGGCAAAAGCACCGAGACCACGTTGCCGGAGGTCAACCGCTCGGACTTGCCCAGCTCCTGGGAATCGATGGTCACGTTGCCCTCGGCGCACAGCTGCGCGGTGGCGCTGCGGGAAAGGCCAAGGAGCTTGGCCAGGGCGGCGTCGGCACGCATGCCTTCTAGGCCTTCAGGAATGGGGAAGCTGCGCATCTGCCTATTCATGCTCGGCCTTCCTTTCCTCCAGCACCATGGCGATGATGAAGATCACCACGCCGCAGGTAATGGCCGCGTCCGCAATATTGAACACGGCGAAAGAGCCGACCGAAATATAGTCCACCACGTGCCCAAACCAGAAGCCGGGGGCACGGAAGATGCGGTCAGCGAAATTACCCAACGCGCCACCGGCGATAAGCGCAAGGCCCACCGCCTGGCCGGAGTGGGTAATGCGCGGGGCGGCAATGGCCACGCCGAGCACAAAGACCAGCTGGATAGTGGTAAAAAGCCACGTCGATCCCTCCCCGCCCATGGAAAAGGCGGCGCCAGGGTTAAAAAGCAGGGTAAACCGGAACCAATCCCCAATGACCGGCAGGGGCTCGCCCTCCGTAAGGATGGAGAGCATTAGTTGTTTCACGGCTTGGTCCACCAGCGCCACGGCAATGACCACCGCGGCGATAAGTCCTGTCTTGCTCCTTCGTTTTTGACTCACCCGCTCTATTCTAAACGGGAGCGTCCGGTATTTTGGTAAGCGTGTTTCGAGTCAAAGTTTTTGCAGCCCTGACCACAGCCGCCGTAGCGCTTACGGCGTGTTCCTATGAAAAGCCGGGACCCGCGGTAGAACAGCCCGTGGGCCTGACTATCGACGCCCCACGCATCACCGTGGACAATCCCGGCACCGGGGAGAAAAAGCTCCTGGAATACCGCGATATCGACTCCACGCAGGACGTGAACTACCGCGTTACCGAGGGTTTTTCGCAGGACCTGCTCAAAAAGTCCGCGGCCGAGAAGTTTCAGGCCTCCGACGTCGAATCCACCACCACTACCCTGCCGCTATCGGCCAAGGTAGATAAGGCCAGCGAGGATGTCGAAGATCAGCTGCCCGCCACCCGCAATGCCTTTGTCACGGCCGGTGCGCCGGAAACTTCTGGCGACACCGACGTCTCCTCGGCCGAGGGATTCCAATTTGGCTGGCGTGGCCAAGACAATGGCCAGATGAATTCGCTGCGCTTGGCCGCACCCCAAGACGCCACGGATGAAGCCCGTGGCTCCGTGGAACAGGCGATTATGAAGCTGACGGCCCTACCCGTGGTTTTCCCCACCGAGGAGGTAGGCAAGGGAGCGAGCTGGACGGTGGATTCGCGCGTTACCGGCGAGTCCACCCTGCTGCAGACCACGCGCTATACGGTCGCTTCCATCGAAGGCGACCAGGTCAAGCTCAACGTGGAGGTAGAGCAGCGGCCGTCGCTAGGCGCACTGTCCTTTGAGGGTCAGGCCCAGGGCACGGAGTTGGAGGACAAGGAGCTCAAGGTTGTGGACTCCAGCACCCAGTCCAAGGGCAACATCACGGTAGACCTGAGCAAGCCGCTGCCCGTGGGCGGTAACGTGTCTTTCGACACGAAGGTCATTTATGGCGCCGCCGGCTCGGAGCTGCACGTGGTGCAGTCGAGCCTGACGGAGCTGAACTTTTCCTAGTTACTCGGCCGGGGCTTCTACTGGGGCCTCAGCTGGGGCCTGCTCGGCGCCGGCCGCGGGGGCGTCGCCTTCAGCCGGGGCAGCGTCGCCCTCGGCCGGTGCCGGGGCAGGTGCGGAGGCACCGGCGCCGGTATCCGCGCACATCTCCGGAACCTGCTCCGGCGGCACGGTGTTTTGGATGAGCGTGCAAGCCCAGGCTTTGGAAAGCTTCCAGGTGCCGTCTTCGTAGACGAATTCCACCTGGTCAGCGGTCTGCTGCTGGCCGTCAGCGGTGGTGAAGTTCACGGTGGTCAGCACGGACTGCGGGTCATAGCCCGGAAGCACAGGATCAACGACCTCGAACTCGGCGCCGGATTCCTGCTTGGACTGTGCCATGGTGTCAAAGATTTCCGGTGCGGTCTCGCCGCCCTGCACGGTGGCGGTCTTTTCCTGCTCAGAAGCGTTCGGATCCGTGGCCTTGGCCAAGATGGCGTTGAGATCCGCCGGGGACGGCAGCGCTGGGGCAGCGGAATCGCCGTCAGAAGAGGCAGATTCCTGCGCCTCGGTGTTGGCGGCGGCGGTATCGTCCTGCTCGTCATCGGAAGAGCAGGCGGCCAGGGCGGTGGCCGCGGTCAGTGCGAGGCACGCGGCGCTAAACTTGCGGAATTTCACTTCTAACTCCTCACGTCTGGGTTCTAAACTCCCATCAGTTTACAGCTGCACCAGCTTTTTCCGGGCTGCGCCCGCCGCGTGGGCGGAGATTTCTTTAACCTTGAGTACATGACCCGACTTGCTTTGATAGCCACCGGCGGCACGATCGCGTGCACCACCGTGGCCGATGGTTCCCTGGTTCCCACCATCTCCGGCGCAGACCTTGCCGCTGAAATCGACGCCGAGGTAGTGGAGTTTCGCCAGCTCGACTCCTCCTCTATTACTTTGGCGGACCTCGATGAGCTCATTGCGGTGGTCAATGAGCACACCGCGCACGAGGACATCGGTGGCGTGATCATCACCCATGGCACCGACTCCATGGAGGAAACCGCGTTGGCGTTGGAGATTTTCTGTGGAGGGGCAAAACCCATCGTGCTTACGGGCGCGCAGCGCGCTTACGATCACCCCGCGGCCGACGGCCCCACCAATCTGCGCGCTGCCCGCGAGCTTGCGGCCAGCGGGCGCCCTGGGGTTTTCCTCTGCTTTGGCGGGGAGACCATCCCGGCGCGCGGTGCGCGCAAGCGACACACCAGTGACCTGCGCGGGTTTGAGTCGCTGCCCGTTCCTGGCACCACCCCGCGTTTGAATCCTGCCCCGCTGGCGCCGCAGCATATCGAGATCATCCCCGCCTATCCGGGAGCGGGGCGCCTGCTGGTCGACGCCGCCGTAAACTCCCCCACCTCTGGCCTCATTGTGGAGGCCATGGGCTCGGGCAATATGGGCGAGGAGATGGGCCGCGCGCTTGCCGACGCCCTCCACGCCGGCCTCCCCGTCATCATTTCTACCCGCACACCCTATGGCCCGACGGCGCTGGCTTACGGTGGCGACGGCGGTGGCGCGAGCCTGGGGAAGCGTGGCGCCATCAACGCCGGATGGTTCCGCCCGAGCCAAGCCCGAATCCTGCTCGCGGCGGCGCTAGCCACCGGCACCGATCCGGCAGAGCTTTTTGCTCAGGAGGGCTAGTCCTCGCTGGTCAGCCAGTCCTGCCAATCCAGTGAGTCGAGCGGGTCTGCTGGCACGAGCGCGGGATCATTAGCCGCGAAGGATTTGGTGCGCCCGGGACCCGTGGCGCGGGTTTCAAAGCGCACGCTCACCACCCCGTGGCCGGCGCCTTGAATCCAGCCGTGTCCGTAATCGGCGTGGAAAACATCCTGCGTGGCGTGCCACTGGTTATCGGTTTCTTCTTCCACCGTCACCGTAGGCGCTGGAATGGTCGGCGTTGCGTCGTCGCTCACCCCAGTCTCATAGTCCGTATCTGCCGGTGCAGGGCGCACGATCTCGCGGTCGAGCTCCGGAAAAAGCACGTCTTGGCGAGCGGCCTCTAGCCCGGAATAGCTCACCCCCACCAAGCGGATGGGCCCCAGCTCATCGGGGTAGCGGGCAAGCTTGAAGGCGGCAGCGGTGAGCACGGCGGCGTCGTCAGTCGCGTAGGGCAAGGTGGTCGAACGCGATTCGATATGAAAATCCGCCATGCGCAGCTTCACCGTTACGGTGCGCGCGCCGCGGCCATCCTTAAGCAGCCGGCGGTGAGCGCCCTCCGCCGCGCGAGTGATGGCTGCATCGACCTCAGGGGCGGTCTGCAGGTCTTTCGGGTAGGTGTGCTCGGTAGAAATCTGCTTAGAGATAGCACGCGGCGCCACCTCGCGGTCATCAATGCCGCGGGCCAGCTGCCACAGCTGCAGCCCCACCACACTGCCGATAGAAATCTCTACTTCCTTGCGCGTCATCGCCGCCAGCTGCCCAATGGTCTCGACGCCGATGGACTTGAGCTTCGCACCAGTCACCGGGCCGACTCCCCACAGCTTGTTCACCGCAAGGGGGTGCAGCATATCTAGCTGGCGCTCCGCCGGAATAACAAAGGTGCCATCAGGCTTCGCTTCGCCCGATCCAATCTTGGCAAATTGTTTGCCCGATCCCGCCCCAATGGAGCACGGCAGCCCCGTCTCCTCCCGAATGAGCGCGCGCAGCTCATTCGCCCAGCGCTTGACCTCCTCCGCGGTCGCTCCTTCGAGGGCGGCGGGTTCCATAAAAGCCTCATCGATGGAAAGCTGCTCGATAACCTCCACGTGTTGCGCGATGATGCCGAAGACGCGCCGCGAGGCCGCCGCATACACCGCCCGGCGCGGCTGCACTACCACCGCGCGAAGTCCAACAAGCTGCTGCGCGCGATACATCGGCATGGCCGAATGCGCGCCGTACTCGCGCGCCTCATAGGAGGCGCCGGCCACCACGCCGCGCCCACTGGTGCCTCCCACCAAAACGGGACGCCCCTGCAGCGTAGGCCGGGTCAGCTGCTCGACGGAGGCGAAAAACGCGTCCATGTCGATATGTAAAACCCAGCGTTGCATGCGGCCCAGTCTAATAGGCGCACCTCCACATGCACTCCTGGGTGTTTGCGTGCCGTTAATTAAAGCTTTTATTTCTTTCCATCTTCACGTCACCCACATGCAATATTGCGACCTTATCTTTTTCAAGGTTATTTCTTGAAGAAAGTATTTCGCTGATTATGAACTCACCCCACGTCATCTTGCGCGGCGTTAAGCGCGAATTCGCCGATAATACGGGCCTCCACGAGACCGATCTAAGCATCAACCGCGGTGAATTCATCTCTATTCTGGGCCCCTCCGGCTGCGGTAAGTCCACCCTGTTGCGCTGCATCGCCGGGTTGGAAACTCCTGATGCGGGCACCATTGCCATTGGTGAGAGAGAGGTTTATGGTCCGCGGACCAATGTGGCCGTCAACAAGCGCCGGCTGTCTATGGTCTTCCAAGACCTCGCACTGTGGCCGCACATGACGGTGGAAAAGAACATCGAGTTTCCGCTGACAACCCCAGGCAATAAGGTGGCGGCAGGCCAGCGGTCCGAGAAGGTGCGCGCCTGCATGGACATGGTGGGCATCACCAGCAAAGCGAAGGCGCGGCCAAACCAGCTCTCCGGCGGCCAACAGCAACGCGTCGCCATCGCCCGTGCGTTGGTTTCGAATCCGGACCTCCTGCTCATGGATGAGCCACTGTCCGCCCTCGACGCCGCGCTGCGCGTGCAAATCCGCGCCGAGCTCACCCAGCTGGCACAGGAGCTGGGGCTGACGGTCATCTACGTCACGCACGACCAAGCCGAGGCACTTGCCATGTCGGATCGCGTCGTGGTTATGAATCAAGGCCACATCGAACAATTCGCGGATCCGGTCACCCTTTATGAACAGCCGGCCACCGATTTCATCGCTGGCTTTGTAGGCACCATGAACCGCCACCCACGGCTGCCCAGCGTACGTCCAGAAAATCTCACCGTCACCACTGCGGAGGAGGACACCGGCGCCTCCCCGCGCCGGGTCGAGGCGCAGGTTCTTGGCGCTCACTACATCGGTGGGCGCTACGAGTTGCGCTGCGACGTCCCCGGGGCGGAGGAACCCTGGGTGACGTATTCACCGCATCGCTTCACTCGCGGCGAGACCGTCTACCTCAACTATCCATCTTCTCTTTCTGCATAGGAGCCACACATGTTTACCAAGAAGTTCACCGCCACCATCGCCACCACTGCTGCTGGTGCGCTCGCCTTGACCGGTTGCGGATCCGTCGAGGACAGCGCCGATACCGCCACCGACCAGTCCACCTCTTCTGCCGAAAAGTGGCAGGCACCTGAAGGCCTGTCCGGCGAGGTGGATTACTACTCGGCTAACCCGCAGGGGCTTACCGACGCCCTCGTGGAGGCCTTCGAAGAAAAGACCGACGTCCACGTCAACGTCTTTGCCGATACCACCGGCAAGATCACCGCCAAGCTCAAGGCCGAGGAAGCCAACCCGCAGGCTGACGTGGTCTACCTCGCCTCCTGGGCGGCAGCTAGCAAGCAGGAAAAGTCCGGCGCCCTTGAAAAGTACACGCCGGAGGGAGCGGACAAGATTGAGTCCAAGTGGGCGTCGGAAAGCGGGGCGTTTACCGGCCGCGATGGTTCGGCCCTAGCGCTGGTAACCAACACCAACGTCGTCGACGAGGCCCCGAAGGACTGGGAAGATCTCACCGATGAAAAGTACAAGGACCAAATCATCATGCCGGACCCGCGCGAATCCGGTACCGCTGCCGACCTCATCGCGGCCATGGTGGACCAATGGGGCGAGGAGAAGACCTGGGATCTCTTTGACAAGCTCTTTGACAACGGCATGATCGTCCAAGGCGCCAATGGCCCAGCGCTGGACCAGGTCACCTCCGGCTCGCGCGGCATTGTCCTCGGCGGCGTTGACTACTCCGCATACTCCGCGCAGAAGAAGGGCGAGCCGCTCGAGGTTGCTATCCCAACCTCCGGCACCACGGTTACCCCGCGCCCAGTCATGATCCTCAAGTCCTCCGATAACAAGGAAGCCGCAGAGGCATTCGTGGACTTCATGTTCTCCGATGAGGCACAGGAGATCTCGGCCTCCAAGAACATGATCCCGGCCAATAAGGACATCGCTCCAAAGAATGGCCCGAAGCTGGATGAGATTAAGACCCTCAACGATGACCTCGATGGCCTGGTTTCTCAGTCCAAGGACATCAAGGAAACCTTTGCCAAGCGCTACCTGAAGTAACCAATGAGCTCCACCACCACTCCCCAACGTCGCCTTGGGATCTACGGGGTCCTTCTCATCTTGCTCGCCCTCGTCGCCGCGCCGCTAGCCTCCGTGCTGGTCAACGCGGCCGTGGGCTACCACGATGAGCCCTCAGCCCTAGGCAGCATTGTCCAACCGGGCATGCTGCACATCCTTGGCAATACCGTCCTGCTCTCCGTGCTGGTCGTGGCTTTTGCCACGCTCATGGCCGCGCCGCTCGCCTTCCTCCGTTCGTGGACGCGGTTTAGCAGGGCCAATTGGATCGAGATCGTCATCATGATCCCGTTTATGACCCCACCCTTTGCGGCAGCGATGGCGTGGATGGATTTCACCCGCCGCGGTGGTGTGGCCGAGATGCTGCTCGGCCACGGCGCCGGCAAGCTCGCCCACGATGCCATCTACTCGGTGTGGGGAATGGCCTTCATCATGGCCGCGGAGCTCTTTCCATTCTTGTACCTCATCCTGCGCACCTGCCTGAATTCCATTCCGGCGTCCACGCTGGAGATGGCACAGATAGCCGGCGCGAGCCGCTGGCAACAAGCCGTGCGCATCATCGCTCCGAACATAATCGGCCCCTTTTCCCTCGGCGCGCTGATTATCTTCATTAAGGCCGCCGGCGAGTTTGGCACCCCAGTCACGCTTGGCAACGCCATTGGCTACAAGGTGCTCGTCTCCTCCATCTATGAAGACGTCACCATCGACCCCCTCGATTTTTCCAGCGCCGCTGCCTCCTCGTCGGTGCTCTTTGCCATCGGCGTGGCCGCCTGGGCTTTCCAACAATGGATTTCACGCCGCGACCTCTCCGGCGGTGGCCGAGTAAGCCGCCCCGTACGTATCCGCCTCGGCTCGGTCGGCACCATCTTCGGCGCTGTGGTGACCGCAACAATCTTCATGGCCGCGGTGGTCATCCCCTACCTTTCCATCACCTTGGCCGCGATGACCATTCTGCGCTCGGCCCCGCCTACGCCTAATAACCTGACCTTCGATTACTTTTCCATCGTTTTGCAGATGCCCACCGCTCAAGAGGCACTTGTTCGCTCCATCGGACTAGGCGCCCTTGGCGCGACCACCGCGGTTGCTCTCGGCGTCCTCGTCACGGTGCTCACCCGCCGCCAAAGCACCATTGCCGCAAAATTCAGCGATTTCTTGGCCATCGCCCCCGACACCGTTCCCGGAATTGTCCTGGCCATTGGATTTATTTTGCTGTGGAACTCTCCCTGGCTGCCATGGTCGCCCTACGGCACTATGGGCATGCTAGTTATGGCCTTCACCGTGCTCTTTTTGCCCATGGCCATCCAAAACATCAAGGCTTCAGCAGAGTCCGTCTCCCCTACCGTCTACGAGGCCGCTGCAATTTCCGGCTCCTCCACTCTGCATACCTTTGGGCGCATCACCCTGCCCCTGCTTGCCCCTGGCATCTTCGCTGGCTGGCTCCTCGCCTTCTTCGTAGGCATCCGCGAGCTGGTCATGTCCTCACTCATTCGCCCGAGCCAAGTCAACCTCTTGGCTCCGTGGATCATGAACCAATTCGATCAAGGCCACCGTGCCGAGGCCATGGCTATGACGCTCATCGGCGTCGGAACCTCCACCGTTGTCTTGGTAGCTATCACCTGGTGGCAAAACCGGAAGGCCGCACATGCCCGCTAGCATTTTTGTCTTTGCCGATCTGCACCTAGGCCGCCCGGGCGCCCCTGGGCTGGACTGGGCCCTGCAAGAACTCGAAGTTGCCGCCAATAGTGGAGCCACGGCGTGCGTGTGCTTGGGCGATATCATCGACCGCAACGCTGAGGCGTCCGAATTCGTGCCCCAGGCCCGCGCCGTAATGGCCCACGCTTCCACACTGTTCGGCGAGGTCCACTTCATTTCTGGCAACCACGATACCCACCACAACCTGGACTTCCCGCCCGAGGTCACGGTCCACGGCACGCAGGTGCATACCTTTCATATAGGAAACACCACGGTTCTAACCGCAGCGGTGGCCACCGATCCGGACCCGCGCCGCCTCCAGCTTCCTCCCCGCCGCTGCGACGGGCCCCTCCTCGGCCTCCTACACTCTTCCGTCACCGGTGAGTTTTCTAAAGGCACCTGCCTGCCGCTGTCCGTGGCTGAGCTACAGGCCTGCGAGGCCGATGCCTGGATCCTCGGGCACGTCCACACCCCGCACACGCTTGCCGACGCCCCCTTCATCGGCTGGGTCGGCATGGGCCACGGCTTACTCTTCGACCCCGATACGTGCCACGTCACACGTTTGCCTAGCTAGATCCGTTCCCCACAAATCCCCCTCATATTCTTGCTTGCATGCAAGCTTGTATGCAAGATGGATGCATGTCCAATGAACGAATGCAGCCCGCCGCGGAGCGCGCCTATGACTTCGTCAAAGAGAAGATCATTGACGGCTCCTTCGAGCCCTCGCAGATGCTTTCCGAGGCCTCCCTGGCTACCGAAATGGGAATTAGCCGCACCCCAATGCACGAGGCTTTCCTGCGCCTAGAGGTCGAAGGCTTTCTACAGCTCTACCCCAGGCGGGGTGCGCTCATCGTGCCGATCAGCCCGCAAGAAATCCGCGAGGTCTATGAGGCACGCTTGCTTGTAGATAGGCACTGCGCTGAAAAGATCTGCGCAATGTCTGATGCCGAGCGCGCGGACATCGCTGATCAGCTAGATGCGACCATCGCGGAGCAAGATACTGCGTTGGATAGCGCGGACCTGCATACCTATACACATCTTGATGCGCGTTTCCACCAGATCATCATGGATGGCGGTGCCAATACCCTGCTGGCCGGGCTGGGACACCAGCTGCGCGAACGCCAGCAGCGTTTTACCGCCACGGCCATTGGCCGCAACGTAGCCCGCGCCCGCACCTTCGTAGATCAGCACCGCACGCTTGCCGATGCCCTCCGCACCGGCGACCTCGACGCCTACCTTTCCGCATTGGACACCCACCTAACCAACTCGAGGAATCAACTATGACCGAAAAGTTTGCCAAACACTCATGGTTTCCCGTCGCTGGCAGCATGGTCGCTGTCGCGTGGGGCGGCAATGAGTTCACCCCTCTCCTAGTGATGTACCGCGAGGAGTCGCACTTCTCGCAGGTTACCGTCAATGGTCTCTTGGCCGCCTATGTGCTCGGCATCGTTCCGGCGTTGCTCATTTCTGGCCCGCTTTCGGACTACATTGGCCGCCGCCCCACTATGCTGCCTGCCGCACCGCTGTCACTGTTGGGTTCTTTCCTCTTATCCATCGCGCCGAACGAGCCGCTCGTCATCGCCGTGGGCCGCATCATGTGTGGCTTGGCATTGGGCATCGTCATGGCGGTCGGCTCCACGTGGGTGGCAGAGCTCATTACCCGCGCTGGCGGTGATCCTGCTGCCGGCCCACGCCACGCCTCCCTGTGCCTGACCTTAGGCTTCCTCATCGGTGCCGGCCTCGCATCGGTGCTGGCCCAATGGGGTCCGTGGCCGACCCACTTGGCGTATATCCTGCACATCCTCCTCACCGTCGCCACCGCTATCTGGCTGATGAAGACCCCGGAAACCCGCCCACCGCGGGGCGCTACGGTAAAGGACACCTTCCTTGACTTGAGCATCCGCGACATGCTGCGCATGCTGCACATTCCCTCCGCAGCGCACCGCCGCTTCGTGCGCATTGTCCTGCCGGTCGCACCGTGGGTCTTCGGCTGCGCTGGCGCCGCCTATGCCCTCCTGCCCCAGCTTTTGTCCAAGTCCGCCGGCGATGCCCCCATCGCTTTCTCGGGCCTCATGACCGTTATCACCTTGGGCTGCGGCGTTGGCATCCAGATGCTCGGCAAGGTCATCGATACCAGCCGCTCCGCCCGCGCTTCCGCAGTTGCCATGGGCGTTATCACTGTGGGCACCATCCTCGGCGCGGTTGCCTCCCATACTCGCTCCCTGCCGCTCGGAATCGCCGGCGCAGCGGTCATGGGCGCAGGCTACGGCCTCGCCCTTGTCGCCGGTCTCTCCGAAGTCCAGCGCATCGCCCGTGCTGAAGAACTCGCCGGCCTCACCGCCGTCTACTACTCAGTCTCCTATACCGGCTTCTTTATCCCCATGGCCTTCAGCGCACTCGCGCCGCTGCTCGGCTTTACCACCCTATTCCTCATTGGCGCCGTGCTCGCACTGTGCTGCCTCGTTAACGTGGTCCTTGGTTGGCGCTCTCACCTGCCCGGCCCGGTCCGTTAAGTCCTATCACTCATAAAAAATTGCCCAGCCGCACTGGCTGGGCAATTATTTTTTAGGTGGCAACGTACGCGCTACTGCTTAACGACAGTAGCGCTAACCCCCTTCACCACCTCGTGCACATCCGCACCATCGAGCGCCTCGGTGGTCACCTGGAAATCGGTGGCGAGCACTTCACCGGCGATGTGGTCGGCGTGACGCTCCGCCCAGGCCTTCTTCTCCTCGGGAACAGAGAGTACGGCCGCGATGCGGTCCGAGACCTCGAACCCAGAAGCCTTGCGGGCATCCTGAAGGCCGCGGATAACGTCCGCCGCCCAACCTTCGGCCTCGAGTTCTTCGGTCACCTCGGTATCGAGTACTACCAGGCCGTCAAGGCCTTCGATACGCGCGGTCGACTTCGGATTCGCTGCCTGCAGGCGCTCGGTGTACTCATCCGGGCCAAGCACAATATCGCCGTCCACTACAACCTCTTCCCCGCGGCGCTCATAGTTGCCAGCCTTGAGGTTCTTGATGGCGCGCTGCACGTCCTTGCCCAAGCGCGGGCCGGCGACCTTCGCGTTGCAGACCACCTGGAAGGTACCTACCGAATCGACGTCGTCAGTAAGCTCTACTTCCTTGACATTGACCTCGTCGCGGATGATATCGGCAAAGTCCGCCAGGCGCTGCGCCCCATCGAGGGCCACCGTCAGCTTCGGCAGCGGCAAGCGGTTGCGCAGCTTATTGGACTTGCGCACCGAAGACGCTGCCGAGGCCACCGCGCGAGTCGCATCCATCGCAGAGACGAGACCTGCATCAGACGGGTAATCCGCGGCCTGCGGGTAGTCTGCCAGGTGCACCGAACGCTCACCGGTAAGCCCGCGGTAGATTACCTCCGCCACGTGCGGTAGCAGCGGTGCCACCACGCGAGTCACGGTCTCCAGCACGGTGTACAAGGTATTAAACGCCTCAGGATGGGCGTCCTCGCCCTCCCAGAAACGATCGCGTGAGCGACGGACGTACCAGTTGGTCAGGACGTCGGCAAACAGGCGCACCTCTTCGGTTGCCGTGGCGATATCGGTATCGGCAAGCGCCGCGTTGACATTGGCCACCACATCGTGGGTCTTGGCCAAGATATAGCGGTCCAGAACATGCGTGGAGCTGGTGTCGAACGTTGCTTCCTTTTCTGCGTAGAGCTGCAGGAAGGTATAGGCATTCCAGATAGGCAGGATAGCCTGGCGCACGCCCTCGCGAATGCCCTGCTCGGTCACGATGAGGTTGCCTCCGCGCAGGATAGGCGAAGACATCAGGAACCAGCGCATGGCATCCGAACCATCGCGATCAAAGACCTCGTTGACGTTTGGATAGTTGCCCTTGGACTTAGACATCTTAAGGCCATCGTTGCCCAGCACGATGCCATGGGCCACGACCTTCTTATACGCCGGGCGATCAAAAAGCGCGGTGGACAGTGCGTGCATCACATAGAACCAACCACGCGTCTGACCGGAGTACTCCACAATGAAGTCGGACGGCGAATGGGTTTCAAACCATTCCTTATTCTCGAATGGGTAGTGCTTTTGCGCAAACGGCATCGAGCCGGACTCAAACCAGCAATCCAGCACGTCTGGCACGCGGCGCATCATCGACTTACCAGTCGGATCATCCGGGTTCGGGCGCACCAACTCGTCGATGTGCGGACGGTGCAGCGACTCCGGACGAACTCCGAAATCGCGCTCCAGCTCATCCAAGGAGCCGTAGACATCCATGCGCGGGTAATTGTCATCATCAGACATCCACACCGGGATAGGCGCACCCCAGTAGCGGGTACGAGAGATATTCCAATCGCGTGCACCCTCGAGCCACTTGCCAAACTGGCCATCCCGGATATGCTCCGGCAGCCACTCAATCTCCTTGTGGTTAAGCTCCACCATGCGATCGCGGAACTCGGTTACCTTCACAAACCAGGCCGGCAGTGCCATGTAGATAAGTGGCTCGCCCGAGCGCCATGAGTGCGGATAAGAGTGCTCGATGGTTACGTGGCGCACCACTCGCCCAGCAGACTTCAGGTCCTTGATGATGTCCTTATTCGCATCGAAGACCAGCTGGCCCTCATAAGGCGGAACCTGCGAGGTGAACTTGCCATCCTCATCCACCGGGATAACCAGCTCGATGTCGTACTGGTTGGTGGTATTCATATCGTCTTCACCAAACGCAGGAGCCTGGTGTACCACACCGGTGCCGTCCTCTGTGGTGACGTAATCAGCGATCAAGACCTGGTAGGCATTGCGCAGATCCGGGAAGAAGCCGAAGATAGGCTCATAGGTAAAGCCCTCGAGTTGCGCGCCGGTAAAGGACTCCAGTACCTCGGCCTCACCCAGTTCCTTCTCCAAGGTGGACAGCAGGTTTTCCGCCATGATGAAGGTACGGCCAGCGAAATCACCCTCCGTAGCTTTAAAGAGCACGTAAGAAACCTCGGGGTGAACCGCCAGAGCCTCGTTCGAAGGCAAGGTCCAGGGGGTGGTGGTCCAGGCGAGGAAGGAGGCGTCGGCAAGCGCAGGGTGCTCCGCCAACGTCTTTTCTGCCGCGCTTCCCTCGCGCGCGCCCTTCACGGGGAAGGTAACCGTCAGGGTCGGATCCTGGCGCATCTTATAAGAATCATCCAGGCGGGTCTCCTGGTTGGACAAAGAAGTGTGCTCCGCCCAGGAGTACGGAAGAACTCGGAAGCCCTTGTAGATGAGGCCCTTGTCATAAAGCTCCTTGAACGCCCACATGACCGATTCCATGTAGTTGATATCCATGGTCTTGTAGCCGTTTTCAAAGTCCACCCAGCGTGCCTGGCGGTTGACGTACTCTTCCCACTCGTCGGTGTACTCCAGCACGGATTTAGCGCAGTATTCATTGAACTTTTCCAAGCCCATGTCCTCGATCTGCGCCTTTTCAGTGATACCCAGCTGCTTTTCCGCCTCCAGCTCGGCGGGCAAGCCATGGGTATCCCAGCCGAAGACGCGAGGAACGAAATTGCCAGCCATCGTGCGGTAGCGCGGGACGATATCCTTCACATAACCGGTCAACAGGTGGCCATAGTGCGGCAAACCATTGGCAAATGGAGGACCATCATAGAAGATGTACTCTGGGCAGTCCTTGGTCTTTTCTAGCGAAGCCTGGAAGGTATCATCCTGCTTCCAGTACTTCTGGACTTCCTCTTCCATATCTGGGAAGCGGCTGGAGCCGCCCGTCATGTCGACCTTGGGGTAAATCTTTTTCGCCATAATTATCCTTCACTCTTAACACGGTGCAGGGACGCGCCAATAAGGCTCGCGGTACCACCCTGCTTGAGCCCGCAGGCTCCGCTTCGTTTCGGTGAAGGAGTTGACGGTCCCACCCGTTCAGTTCTACTGGGCCACACTGGCTGTTCTTCTGAATTGCTCCCCGGTGATGGCCGGATCACTGCGTGTAGGCCACAGTATAGCGCCCCAGAATCTTCGTGCACAAGAAGTTATCCACAGGCTAAAAATTTTCCCTTGTGGGGGCTTGCGCGGGGAAATAAATTGTGAGTCGTGAACGCGCTAGATACCTACCTCGCAGCCATGGCACCCGGGATGGACATCGTCCTCGGGTGCGCAGGCATGTCCGAGGAGGACCTCTGCGCGCGAGGTGCCGCTGAAAAGACGGCCCGCGAGTTGGCATTGCTAAAAGAGGCGTACTGCGGCACGACCAAGTTCACGAGGAAGCGTCGTCGTGCTATCGAAGGTGCTCAGCACAACGGGCATTCCATTGTTGCTCTATCCATCATTGAAAAGTATGCACGCAAGATGCCCACGCTTTTCGACGCCTGGGTACTCCGCGAACAACTGTGCACCACCAAGGCCACAGCAGCGGCACTGGAAAAGCTGGCCCAATCCAAGGTCCCGAAGAAAAAGCGCAAGGTGAAGCCTGGTGTACGCATCATCAGACGCAAGGATGCGCCGTGGACGCTAGCGATCGACGGCTCGTCTTCGTTAATTGCGGATCTCCACGCGGCGGTGGAAAACCAGGATAGGAAGCCGTTAGATGTAGTGGAAGATACGTTTTTCGGAGGAGATACGGCGCAACGAAGCACGGTGGTAACCAATGTCATCGTGCGGCTGGAAGATTACGTACGCATCGTCAACGGTGATGGTGAAGAAATCACTTTGCAGATGACCAACGGAGCGACGCTTACGGGTACGCAGTATGTGCGCCGCACCTTGAAGGAACATGGGCTCATTACCCTAGTAAGCCCCTATGAAGGTGCGGTAAACCTGTACCGCACGGAGCGCTTCGCCAATGCCAAGCAGCGGTTGATGGCGGGCGCGGAAAATCCGGTATGCCCATGGCCGCGGTGCGCTAAGCCTGCCGATGAATGCCAAATTCACCATCTGGAGCCGTGGTTGCACGGTGGATTGACCAATATCGCAAACTTATCCACAGCTTGCGCGTACCACAATGGCGCCAACGATGACGATCCCAACGCCCCTCCGCTGCGCGGGCGACTTGCCCGGACCAACGGGCAGATTCGGTGGCAACCGCCCGACTGCTAGAACCCGACCGCGGAATAAGGCGCCTCGTGCGCCTTATTGGCATGCCTGCAACCGAAAGCTTGGGGTCTCGCGGCGTTAGTCCTCGCGAAAGGCTGCGCGCACAGCCTCCTCCTCGGGGGATTCAGTTGCCTGGGCTTTGTCAGCGCGATGCTTATGCGCCCAGTCCAGGATGAAACACACAAGTCCGAGTCCAGCAGCGGCAAAAACGATATACAACGACCAATCGGCTCCCGAGATAACGAAGTTGACCAAGGCCACGAATGCCACGAGGGCGAGAACTAAAGCGGCAACGAGCACAATGGTTCCTTTCGGTAGGAGCGGGCTAAAACACGACGGTCTAAAACAACAATAGCGCCCCCGCCGCGGTGGCGGGGGCGCTAAGAAGAACGGGGTGGCTTAGTTGTTGCCAGCCTCGCCGTTCGGTGCGGCGGTGCCGCGGGTAGCCAGCTCTTCCAGCTGAGACTCCAGCAGGGTCTTCAGGCGGGTGCGGTACTCACGCTCGAAGGTGCGCAGCTCGGAGATGCGAGCCTCCAGTGCGGTCTGCTGCTGCTTGACGGTGTTCATAACCTCGGTGTGCTTGCGCTCGGCATCGGCCTGCAGCGAAGCAGCCTTCTCCTCGGCCTGACGGATTTGTGCTTCGGCACGGGAAGAAGCATCGGACTCGGTCTGCTTTGCCTTAGCCTCAGCGTCAGATACCAGCTTCTTGGAGCGGGAATCTGCATCCTGCAGCTGGGCGTCGTACTTCTTCTGGGCGTCGGCAAGCTGCGCCTTGGAGCGAGAATCAGCATCGGTCAGCTGCTTCTCGGCGGCAGTGCGTGCCTCGGACAGCATGGACTCGGACTCCGCACGAGCCTCAGAGGTCAGGCGATCTGCCATCTCCTGTGCCAGACCCAGAACGCGGGCAGCCTGCATGTGGGTTTCTGGGGTAGCCAGGCCATCGGCGGTCTGAGCAGCACCAGCGCCTGCGATACCCGCAGCCGCTGCACCAGCCTTGGAAGAACCAGCTGCAGAAGCGGACTTCTTCAGCTCGTCGTTTTCCTTCTTGGAGGCCTCGAGTTCCTTCTTAGCCTGTGCTGCCTCCGCGCGGGCTGCCTCTGCATCCTTCTTCGCCTGAGCAGCCTCCTCGCGGGCTGCCTTCAGGTCTGCAGAAGAGGAAGCAGCAGCGGAGCCAGACGCCTGCGCCTTAGAAGCCTCAGCCTGAGCAGCCTTAACCTGCTCCTGTGCCTTCTTGGTTTCTTCCTTGGCACGGGAAACCTCGGACTTGGAGTCCGCCAGCTTGGTTTCGTACTCGGCGCGCAGCTTGGCCTCAATCTCCTTGCGCAGCGCAGCCTCATCGGTACGGGTGGAAGCCGCAGTTGCGGTACCAGCAGCACCGGCGCCAGCACCCGCCTTGGCCTGGGAGTTCAGATCGCTAACCTGCGCCTGCAGGTCTTCGTTCTCATCCTGCAGCTGGGCAAGGGCGTCCTCTACGAGGTCGAGGAACTGATCCACCTCGTCTTCGTTGTAGCCGCGCTTGCCAATTGGCGGCTTGCTGAACGCGACGTTGTGAACATCAGCTGGTGACAGTGGCATGTCTTCTCTTCCCCTTCAGGTTGGTACAACCCCGGAGCTTCCAGGGCCTTAGGAGTGCGGTTCAGGTCTAACTAAACCTTCCCCACAAAGGTACATGTGGTTCATAATACGGGTTATCGCGATTTATCGTAACCAAACGCCCACAATAATCGACGCCCCGCCGAGTCTCAACGTTTACCACAGGTTTCGAGGCGACGGGGGTGCTAAGTCAGGAAAATTATCCGCAAAATCATTGTGAGTATCGAGAGTAAGACGAACAGCACAAGCACCGATACATCAAGCGCTACGCCACCCATTTGCAGTGGCGGGATCAGGCGGCGCAACGCCTTGACCGGCGGATCCGTAATTACAAACAGAGGCTCCGCTACAACCATGAACCAGCGTGGAGGGTTGAACTGCCGCGAGAAGGACTGGATCATCTCAATAATGATGCGGGCGATAAGCACCCACGTGTAGATCCGCACGAGCAGGATAAGAATAATTCCGAGTTGTGTCACAATAACCGAGCCTATCGAATAAACCCCCGCAGATGCCCAACCGGCACCCCACGGGGGCTAAGTGAGACCTGCTGCTTTAGCGCAGGCCTGCGGCGCGCTCGAGCTCGTGCTTTGCAATGTCCGCAGACTTAGGCACGATGGAAAAGACCTTGCGCTCGGTGTCCATACCCTTGGTGAGGTTGAGCATACGACCCTCCAGGCCGAAGCAGAGGCCGGCAGCGAAGTCGATGAAGCGCTTGGCGGTGGCCTTTTCTGCGTCAGTCAGCTCGAAGACAACGGCATCACCGTCACGGAAAGGTTCGCCCACCTTGGCTGCATCATTGAAAGACGTCAGCGAAATAGCCACGATGGTCGGAACGAATTCCTCCTGCGCCGGGGCCGGCTCATAGGACTGCGGGGCGCGGCGAGGCGCGTAGGCCGAGGAGCTATTTTCGGAGTAACGCGGCTCCTCGTTGTAGTAGGCATCGTCCTCTTCGATGTCCACCGGGCCCAGCCCGAAGAAATCCTTCGTCTTATCAATGAATGACATTTTTGGGTCTCCCTCTGACCTAAATTTGTACAAGTCTAAACGCGTAAAATGTGTCTGGTGTGACTCATGTGATTTACGCTGTGAAATGCGTTTTTGCGATATTTTTAACCTACTGGTCGCGGTCCCATGATACTGGTTCCGACACGCACGATATCGCTGCCCGCAACAATTGCCTCGGCCATGTCCGCGCTCATTCCAGCAGACATTTTCAGCGGTCGGTTAAGCTCAGACGATAGACGATCTACCTCTCCGCGGACTTTCCGGAATACCTCACCTGCATCGGCGTCGAGAGGCGGAACGACCATGAGTCCCGCAAGTTCTAGGTGCTGCGCGTCTTCTACGGCACGCACGAGCTCATCGAGCGCCTCAGGAGAAACACCGCCGCGAGCACCATCACCGTCGGCGGAGACTTGGATAAATACCGGCAAATTGCTTTCACGCTCGCCTCGTTCCTTGGCTAAGGAAAGTCCCCGCTCCAGCGCGTGGGCGAGCTTGAGGGAATCAAGCGAATGGACGCTGGCCGCCCATCGGGCTACATGGTTGGCTTTCTTGGTCTGGATTTGGCCAATCATGTGGAAACGCAGCTGCGGCAGCTCAGCGGCCTTGGCACGGGCCTCTTGTTCCCGGTTTTCGGCGACATCGGTAACCCCTAAATCTGCCAGCAGGGCAATATCCGCAGCTGGGTGAAATTTCGTCACCGGCAACAGCTGCGGTGGTTTTCGCCCTGACTGCGCTGCTAGCCGTTCAATCTCGGCACGGGTAGCCGCTAGGTTTTGGTCTAGCTGTGCCTTTCGGTCTGACATTACTTAGCCTCCAACCAAATTAGTCCAGCCTGGCGGCCGGTGACGCCTTCGCGTCGATAGGAAAAGAAGTCTTCGTCTTCGATGGTGCAGCGCGGGTCGGATTCAATCGCGGTGATACCTAGTCCCATAAGCTGGCGAATCAGCCCTGCGCGCACATCGATGCCCCACGTGCCCTTCGACGTCCGTGTCTTGGAGCCGGGCAAGCGACGCTCGACGTCAGTGGCCATTTCCTCGGGCACTTCATAGTTCTTTCCCGAAGCAGCCGGCCCCATAACCACCTGAATGCGCTCGGGCTGTGCGCCAAGCTTCTGCATTTCGCGCACGGTATTGACCACAATGCCGTTGCGGGCGCCAAGGCGGCCGGCGTGGGCGGCGGCGATGACGCCAGCGGCGACGTCGACAAGCAGTACCGGCGTGCAATCCGCAACAAGGACGCCCAAGCCCAAGCGGCGCTGGGTGGTGACAATTGCGTCTGTGGCTGGCACGGGCTCGTCCTGTGGACCATCGACGACGGTGACGGTATTGGTGTGAAGCTGTTCCATCCACACGATGTCGTCCAGACCGGTCACGCGCTTCAGGCGCTCGCGGTTAGCGGCAACCGCGGCGGGGTCATCGCCGACGTGGTGCCCCAAGTTAAAGGAATCGTATGGAATAGCAGACGCCCCGCCAGCACGGCTAGTAAAAACCATGCGGACGGGGCGGGTGGTGCGATGTTCCTCGTTTACTGGCATGCACACCAGCGTAGCGCTTTGCGCTTAGCGCATGAAGGAAGGCACGTCCAGATCGTCGTCACCGTCATCGTCACGACGCTGGGACGGGCGGGACAAACGGTAGTCATCGCGGCGCTCCTCGCGGGAGAAACGGTCAGAGTTGGTAAACAGACCGCTAGATTCTGGGCGACGCTCCTCCGCAGGACGCTGCGGGGTGTAGCGCTCTCGCTCCTGGCCGGCGCGCGGCTCGTAGGAGTGGCGCGGGGAGTAGTCATCCTGTACCGGCTGAGCGGCAGCAGGCTGCGCCGGTGCCGGGGTGACCGGCTCTGCGGTCTCACGCTGGCGATTGTCAAAAAGGGAACCCGGCTTGCGCTGTTCCTGCTGCTGCGCTGCAGCCTGGGTCATATTGGCCTCGGCATCGAAGCCGGTGGCGATGATGGTGATGCGGATTTCATCGCCCAGGGTGTCATCGATGATGGTACCGAAGATGAGGTTGACGTCTTCGTCAGCACGCTCTTCCACCATGGAGGCAGCGGCGTTTACTTCGTGCAGGCCAAGATCGGAGCCGCCGGCGATGGACAGCAGCACACCCTTGGCGCCTTCCATCGTGGATTCCAACAGCGGGGAGTTAATGGCTTGCTCAGCAGCGGTCATGGCGCGGTTATCACCGCGGGCGGAACCGATGCCCATCAGCGCGGAGCCAGCGTCAGACATAACGGAGCGGACGTCCGCAAAGTCGACGTTGATCATGCCCGGGATGGTGATCAGGTTGGTAATACCCTGCACACCATTGTGCAGCACCTCATCGGCAGCACGGAAAGCCTCAACGATGGAGAGCTCTTCCCCACCGAGCTGCATCAGGCGGTCATTCGGGATGACGATGAGGGTATCGCAGACCTCGCGCAGCTCCTCAATGCCGGCCATGGCCTGGCGGGTACGGCGAGCGCCTTCGAACTTGAACGGGCGGGTGACAACACCGACGGTCAGCGCACCCATTTTCTTCGCGATAGACGCCACGACCGGAGCAGCACCGGTGCCGGTGCCGCCACCCTCGCCGGCAGTCACGAAGACCATGTCGGAGCCCTCGAGGGCGTCTTCAATTTCGGACTTGTGGTCTTCTGCGGAGGTCTTTCCTACCTCAGGGTTAGCGCCGGCGCCGAGGCCACGGGTGGCCTCACGGCCAATGTCGAGCTTGGTGTCTGCATCGGAGAAAATGAGGGCCTGGGAGTCGGTGTTGATGGCGACGAACTGAACACCCTTGAGGCCTTCTTCGATCATGCGGTTGACGGCGTTGACGCCGCCGCCGCCGACGCCGACGACCTTGATATCCGCGAGATTGTTATTGGAAGAGATCATGTGAGTAGGTCTCACCTTTCGCTACTTTAAGTCTGCACGTGCATTAAACGAGGAATGTAATGCGCTCCGCCGAAGGCGAATCGCGTTCCTTTCCATCTTTAACGACAGCGGTGTAATTTTCACGCACATTTTCCGCGTGTCGAGACCCTCAAGTTCCACTTTAGGGTTGCTCACCTGCGGTTTTATAAGTCACACCCGCATCATCCGCCCCACGGTTCAGGCACTAAAAAGAGCCCGTGCAGCGCACACGCCTAAGCGGTGCTGCACGGGCCCACAAGAGCGATAAAGGCACCTGCGGGGGCACCCGTCGCCCTATCCGCGGGTGGTGACCAACTCAGGGTTGGAAATATTCCACTCGCGGCCTTCCATCTTCAACACTGTGGCAAAAGCATGCGCCTTGTCCTCATCGTTAGAATCGCTGGCACCCCAGAAGATGCGCCGGTCATCTTTGGTGGTAAAAGTCAGCGAATATTCGCCCGCCACTTCCAGCTTTGCTACTTGGTTACGGACGTCGTCGGAAAGCGCTGCAATCGCTCGCACGGCATCCTGGATTTGCGGCGAGCCGCTATCGACGGAGCCCGTCACCTCAACCGCGCCCGCGGGAGGCTCAGCGGAGGTAAATTCCTCGCCCTTATCATCGATCAGGAAGGGCTTATTATCGCGCTTTACAAACGCCACGGCCTTGTGCTCGGACACGTTGATGGTCAAGGTCGAAGGGAAATCGCGGGAGACTGTCGCCGAATCGACCCAGTCCAATCCAGCAACACCGGAAGCTGCCTCACGCGCGTTAACGCGTAGCAAATTTTCGCCCTTGGGAACCCCAGAGGCCTCCTCCACCTGTGCGGGATCAAGCTGGTGGACACCTTCCACCTGAAAATTGCGTACCTTCAGGACTGGAACTGTCCACATCACGGCGGCCGCTATGAGGGCCACAGCGACAATTGCGGCGATGACCCCAGCGATGAGCTTTGCGGATACACGCACTAGCTTGCCCGCAATTCATCGAGGATTTCTGCTGCCACCATGGTTACCGAGCCAGCACCAATGGTCAGCACCACATCGCCCGGCTCCACCACCGACACGACGTCGCGGGCAGCGGCGGAAAAATCCGGCTCGAAGATGACCTGCATATCAGCGGGCATCTTATCGGTAATGATGCGAGAGGTAATTCCCTCCACGGGCTGTTCGCGAGCGCCGTAGATGTCGAGTACCACGGCGGCGTCGGCAAGCGAGAGTGCCTGGGCAAACTCGGCGTCGAATTCCATGGTGCGCGAGTACAGGTGCGGCTGGAAGCAGGCAATGACGCGCCCGCCGTGGCCTTCCGCCTCAACCTTGGCGCGCGCGGCCCGCAGCACCGCCGCAACCTCGGTGGGATGGTGGGCATAATCATCAAAGACGCGCACGGGTTTGCCCTGCTTGTCGACGCTCCCCCGGTACTCAAAGCGCCGGCGCACACCGCCAAAATCAGCCAATCCCTCGGCGATAGCGGCCGGGGTGCCGCCGGAGAGCACGCCAGCGACCAAAGCGCCCATGGAATTGAGCACCATGTGGTGGCCTGGGATCTGCAGCTCGTAGCGCACGGTTTCAGAAACGCCAGGAAGGTTGACTTTGACCGTGGTGTCCATGCCTTCCGCGGTGGTCTCTTCGCGGACCAGCTCGGCGGCCAGTGGCACGGTAGAGGTAAAAGACTTCTCCGGCGAGCCGTAGGCCACGACGTTGATGCCGCGCTCCAGCGCCCGCTCGCCAGCGCGGGCAGCGTGCTCGTCTTCGGCGCAGACAACGAGGTAGCCGGTCTCCGGGGTGACCAAGTCAGCAAAGTCATCGAAGACTTGGAAATAGGCTTCCTCGCTGTGGAAGAAGTCGAGGTGATCAGGCTCGATAGTCGTGAGCACCGCGACGTCCGGGCTATAGCGCAGCAGCGAGGCATCAGATTCATCGGCCTCGGCAACGAATGCCTCTCCGGTGCCACCGTGGGCATTGGTGCCCGCGCGATTGAGCTGGCCGCCGATGGCGAAGGAAGGATCGAGACCCGCGTGTTGCATCGCGCTCACGGTCATCGACGTGGTGGAGGTTTTGCCATGGGTGCCAGCCAGCAGCACCTGCTTGTGGCCCTCCATCAACGCGGCAAGCAGATCGGAGCGGCGAATTACCGGGATATCGTTATCCTTTGCGGCTACTAGCTCCGGATTGTCTTGGGGAATGGCGGCGAAAGAAGTAACGACGACGGTGGGCAGTTCGCCAGACAGTCGCAGGTTTTCCGCGGCATGGCCGATGGCGACCTTGGCGCCCATGGTGCGCAGCACCTCAACCGGGGTGGAGTCTTTGACATCGGAACCTGTGACCACTCCGCCGCGAGCAGCGAGGATTCGCGCGAGCCCCGACATGCCAGAACCACCAATGCCGATGAGATGGACGCGGCGCAGATCGTAGTGTGCGGGATCGGTCATTTACTTATCCTTCCTTCCAGCGGCGTCTTCGGCCTCGGATACGCGGGCGGCGATGCGGTCTGCGATGGAATTTGCCACGTCTCCGGCGCTGGCATGGGCGGCGGCGTGCGTCATCGACTCGAGGCGTTGCGGGTCATCGAGAATGCCGCGTACCTCGGAGATGAGTCGCTCTGGGGTCAGCTCCGCGTCCGGAATCTGGATGGCGGCGCCTGCCTCGACCACTTCGCGGGAATTGAGCGCCTGTTCGCCATTGCCGTGCGGCAGCGGAACGTAAATGGCCGGCAGGCCTGCGGCGGATACTTCGGCAACGGTCATCGCGCCGGAGCGGCACACGACGAGGTCAGCTACCGCAAGGGCGGAGCCCATGTCCTCGATATACGGCAGTGCGGCGTAGTTCGGGTGTTCCGCGGGCGGGTCATTCTTCTTGCCATAGGCGTGCAGGAGCTGGAAGTCCTGTGCCAGGTCCTCCACCGCTCCAGCAACGGCGCGGTTGATGCTGGCCGCACCTTGGGACCCGCCGGTGATGAGAATGGTGGGAAGCTCGGCCAGGTTCCACTTGGTGCGCGCGTCTGCGGCCAGGTTGCCATTCGGGTCGTCTGCCAGGCTCGGGCGTACGGGAATGCCAACGACCTCGCCCGGCATGCCAGAATCCGGGTGGGCGTTGAGTCCAATGCCGCCCATCTTCACGCCAAGCTTATTGGCCATGCCAGCCAAAGCATTGGTCTCGAGAACATAAAAGGGGATGCCGAGGGATCGCGCAGCGATATAAGCCGGCCCGGCCACGTAGCCGCCGGTGCCAAAGACGACATCCGCCTCGACATCCTTGAGTACCTGCTTGGCCTCCCCCACCGCGCGGGAGAGGTTGAACGGTAGCTTGAAGAGCTGTGCGTTGACCTTGCGCGGGATTGGCACGGGGGTAATCAGGCTAAGGTCCACGCCGCGGGCGGGAATGATATCGCGCTCGAGGCCCTTTTCGGTACCGAGAGCGGTGATACGTGCGCCGTGGCGCTCGCGCAAAGCTTCCCCCACGGCGAGGGCGGGTTCAATGTGTCCGGCGGTGCCGCCACCTGCGATGACGACGGAAATAGGCGTGGAATTCATAGCCTAAAGGCTACCAGCGCCACCTACCGATAGCGGCGCTCGGCGCGCGGATAGCGGCGGCCGCTTCCGGTCACGGGGCGGCCAAAGCGCTCCTCGCGCACGCGGGACCGCGGCTCCTGCGGACGAGCGTGACGGCCCTTCTTCTTCGGCTTCGGCACCGGTTGCGGCTCGCCGATGAAAAGGAGGCGGTCGAACAGCGGGCGGCCAAAGTTCTGCATGGCGGAAATCTGCATCGGCTCATGACGCGCCACATTGCACAGAATGCCCATCGAGCCAATCGTGATGATCGCCGCGGTACCGCCGGCAGAAATCATGGGCAGCTGAATACCGGTCACCGGCAGCAGGCCAATGACATAGCCAATATTCACGAAGGCCTGCGTGACCACACCGATAGTCAGCGTGGCAGCGAGCAGGGACTGGAACTGGTTCTGCGCGCGCATCGCGGTGCGCAGGCCGACATAGCCCAACGCGGCGAATAGCACGATGACGAGCGCACCGCCCCACCAGCCGAGTTCCTCACCTACGATGGCGAAAATAAAGTCATTTTTCGCCTCAGGCAGGTAGAACCACTTGGCACGGGATTGGCCAATGCCAACGCCCCAGAAGCCGCCGTCGGCAAGCGAGAGAAAGCCCTGATAGGACTGGAAACCAGTACCTTGAGTATCGGAGATATTGCCCACTAGGGCGTCGAAATAGGTGTGGAAGCGGTTGGAGCGGAAGCCGCCAGAAAGGAAGATAAACAGCAAACCACACACGGCTGCGACGCCGATGGTCGCCGGAACGCGCCAGTCGACACCCGCGAAAATCAGGGTGAAGACAACCACGAGGGCAAAGGACAAAGCCATACCCAAGTCGCCCTGAAAGACGATGAGCAAGAACATAACGCCGGCAATGAGGGAGTACATCATGAAGGGATCTGTCACCTTCATGGATTTGTGCTCCTTATCCGCCAATACGGTCGCACCAAACATGCCTACGGCGATGCGGGCAAGCTCCGAGGGCTGCAGGGAGAACGGACCCAAGTAAATCCAGGACTGGGAACCTACCTCTTCACGGCCGGTACCCACGCCGGGGATCAGCACCGCAATGAGCAAAATGATGGACAAACCCACAATCCACGGCACGCATTTGCGCAGGGTATGCGGCGACACCTTGAGACCAAACCAAAAGGCAACGAGGCCTAAGAACACCATCACGCACTGGCGCAATGCCTGATTCCATACTCCGCCGTCTTCGGTCAGGGAAGTGGCCATGGAGGAAGAAAAGACCATGAGCACGCCGATGCCCACGAGGAAAAAGATGATTAGGCGCAGCAGCTGATAATCAAGGCCTGCTTCCTGGCGGGCTCGCTCGCGCAGCTCGCGAACGCGGTCGCCAAAACTCTTGGAGCGCGGGCGCTGCTGGGAAGTGGCCGTCATGTGTTCTCCTGATCCTTAAATCTATAGCTCTAGTTACGGGTAAGCTCCCGCGCGGCCGCGGCGAATACATCACCGCGTTGAGCCATGCCGGTATACATATCCAACGATGCCGCAGCCGGCGCCAAAAGAACGGTATCCCCGGCGTCGGCGTGTTGCAGTGCAGCCTCCACCGCAGCATTCATGGCTGCGAAAGGCTCCTGCGTTTCGATGACGTCCACTGGGGCATGCGGCGCGTGGGCGGCGAGGGCCCGGGCAACCGCTTCCCTATCCACGCCCAGGACTACCGCGGCTTTGATGTGGGCGGCGTGCTTGGCGACGAGCCCGTCTACCTCCGCGCCCTTCAACTGCCCGCCGGCAATCCAGACCACGGAGTTGAGCCCCTTGAGCGCCGCATCCGCCGCGTGCGGGTTGGTGGCTTTGGAATTATCGATGAACGTGATGCCGGAATGCTCATGGACCACAGCGCCGCGGTGCCCGGCGACGGTATATGCGGCCAGCCCCTGCGCAATGGCCTCCGGGGTGGCGCCTGCCAGACGCGCGACGCTGGCTGCGGCCGCAGCGTCTAGGACTCCTGCCAGGCCGGCGGGCTCAATGCCCTCTGCGGACGCGAGATCCTCGCGCTGCTCGTTAAGCCGCGAGACAAGACGGCCGGCGCTTACGCCCACCTCTCCCTGTGTAGGTTCAGAGGCAGTAAAGCCGTAGAGGGCTGCGGTATCTGCGGCGTAGCGGACCGCCTCGGAGTCATCCTTGCCCACCACAGCGACGTCACCGGAGAGCACCTTGGCCTTCGCGCGGGCATAGGCATCGAACGAACCGTGCCAATCCAGGTGGTCATCAGCCAAATTCAGTAGCACGCCCACATCCGGGCGCAAATGGCTCGACCAATGCAACTGGAAAGAAGATAGTTCGGCGCAGAGAACGTCGACGCGAGGGGTGGCCGTGAGGGCGTCGAAAAGCGACACGCCGATATTGCCCACCGCCAGTGCGCGCTTGCCGGTGCGCTGGGCATCTGCCTGCATGATCTGGGCCAACATACCGGTAGTGGTGGTTTTGCCGTTGGTTCCGGTAACTACCAGCCAGGTGCGCGGCGCGCCGAAGACGCCCGCGCGATCCAGGCGATACGCGAGCTCCACGTCGCCGATAACCTCTACCCCAGCGTCCTGGAGGGCGACCAACAAGGGCGAATCGGGACGCCAGCCCGGCGAAGTAACCACAAGGTCAAAATCGCCTTGGGCGGCGGAATCGACGGAGATGGTTGCTACCCCGTACTCCTCCGCCAATTCCGCCAGCGCGGTCTGGTTGGAATCTGCCACGGTGGTTTCCACCCCGAGGCTTGCCAGCATAGCGACGCAACCGCGCCCCGATACTCCCGCCCCGGCCACGAGCACTCGCCCGCGCAACGAGGATGGCAACTCGGTCATCTCAATTCCTCTTTCCTCGATAAAGCTAAAAAGGCGTGAGTCTTAGGAAGCAAAGCCGACGGCAGACAGCCAGTCGCCGTAGAAGATGCATACGCCGGCAATAGCAGCCATGGCGCTCAGCAGCCAGAAGCGGGTGACCACGGCGGTCTCGGCCCAGCCACCATTTTCAAAGTGGTGGTGGATGGGCGCCATGCGGAAAAAGCGCTTTCCGGTGCTGCGGAAGACGATGATCTGGATAACTACGGAGACCGTCTCAATCACGAAGATGGCGCCGATGATGATCATGAGCAGCTCGGTGCGAGTGGTCACCGATAGGCCGGCGACGAGGCCGCCGAGCGCAAGCGAACCGGTATCGCCCATGAAGATCTTTGCCGGTGCGGCATTCCACCACAAAAAGCCCAAGCAACCACCCAGGCCAGCTGCAGCCAGCACGGCCAAGTCGAGCGGATCGCGAACTTCATAGCACCCTGCCGCTGGCGACACGGCGCAAGAGTTGCGGAACTGCCAGAAGGAAATCAGTGCATAGGCACCCATCACCATCGCGGTGGTGCCTGCGGCCAAGCCGTCGAGTCCGTCGGTGAGGTTCACGGCGTTCGACCACGCAGCAATGAGTAGGTAAAGAAAGACTAGGAAAACGATGGTACCAATGACGGCACCGCCCACGGCGATGTCGAAGGTTTCAAAATCGCGAACGAAAGAAAGGTTGGTAGACGCTGGCGTCAATCCGTGCTCGTCTGGGAACTGCAGCGCCAAAATGCCGAAGATGAGCGCCACAGCCAGCTGCCCTCCCAGCTTGGCGGTCTTGTTCAGGCCAAGGTTGCGCTTTTTAAATAGCTTGATGAAGTCATCGGCAAAGCCCAACCCGCCAAGGCCCATCGTGAGGAAATAAACCAAGAGACCAGAGGGGCTAAAACCAACGTTGCCAGTCACGCGGGCATAAATTCCCACTACGAGGTAGGCCACGGTGATGGCCAGCAAAATCGCCAGACCGCCCATGGTGGGCGTGCCGCGCTTGCGCAAGTGCAGCTGCGGCCCGTCCTCGCGAATTTCTTGCCCCTTGCCTACCCCGGAAAAGTAGCGCACCAACATGGGAGTGGTAAAGATCGCGACGAGGAAGCTGAGGATGCCCGCGATAATGATCTGAGTCATTGCTAGAGGTCTTTCTCCTTGTACTGAGGACTAACGGCGATTGAGCTGTTCTGCCACGCGCCACAGGCGCTGGGCATTCGACGACTTGATGAGGACTACATCTTTGGCCTCGCGCCCGGTCCAATCTTCGATGCCGGCAGGCACTACCCTGATGATGTCTTCGACCGCCGCCGCAGCGGCGTCAACATCCGGGCTGATAGTAGTATTTATACCCCGCGCCTGTGCGGCCTCAACCATGGCCCTCATATTATCGTTGTCTCCCACGGCCACGAGGTGATCAACGTGGTACTTGGAAAGCACCTCTCCCAATGCGCGGTGGGCGGCCACCGCTTCTCCGCCGAGCTCGCCCATCTCACCGAGCACGGCGATGGCGCGGGCATCCGGTCGGGCGGCCGAGGTATAGGCCAGCGCGGCAATGGCCGCATGCATGGAATCGGGGTTGGCGTTATAGGAATCGTCGATGGTGGTTACTCCATCGCGGCGGGTACGCACGTCCATGCGGTGTTCCGAGGCATTCTGGTGCCCGGATAGCGCATTAGCTACCACCTGCGGGTCCATGCCCGATTCAATAGCCGCGGCGGCCGCTGCCAAAGCGTTAGAGACCTGGTGTTTGCCAAAGACCTGCAGCTTCACCGGAAGTGGGTCCGTTCCCGGCGCATGCAGCACAAACGAGGGGCGGGCGACGTCATCGAGCTGGATATCGCTGGCGTAGTACTGGGCGTCGGAAGCCGGCGGCTTATTGGCCGAGTAGTAGACGACCTTGGCTGAGGTGCGCGGCGCCATGCCCGCGACGAAGGGATCATCAGCATTGAGCACGGCGACGCCGCCCTCAGCGGCCGAGGGCAAGGCTTCCACGAGCTCACCTTTGGCCTGGGCAATATTCTCGCGTGAGCCAAACTCACCCAAGTGCGCGGTACCAACGTTGAGTACCACGCCGACAGTAGGCGCGGTGATGGTGGTCAGGTGGCGGATATGACCGATGCCGCGGGCAGACATTTCGGCAACCAGGAAACGGGTGTGCTCATCGCAGCGCAAAGCGGTATACGGCAGGCCGACCTCGTTATTGAACGAGCCGGGAGGGGCGACGGTGTCGCCCTCAGCGCGGAAAATCGTGGCGAGCAGGTCCTTGGTGGAGGTTTTACCTGCCGAGCCGGTTACGCCCACGATGTCTAGGCCTTGCTCGGCGGTCAGGCGGCGGGTGACCTCCCGCGCGATATCGGAAAGCGCCTGCACCACCGCGGCGGCCGAGCCGTCCTCGTCGTGGGCATAGATATCCGCGTTGGCGGCATCACCGGTAACGCGGCCTTGGGGCTTGACGACGACCGCCGGAACCCCCACCGGCCGCGCCGCCAGCACCGCCACTGCGCCCTGCTCGATGGCCTTTTCTGCATAATCGTGGCCATCCACGCGGGCACCGGGCAAGGCAAGGAAAAGCCCGCCCTTTGTCACCTTGCGGGAATCGAATTCGATGAACCCAGTAACGCGCTGGTCCGGGTCAGGCACGCAATCGAGGCTGCCCCCGGTAATTTCGGCAATATCGGCAATAGAAAGTGGAATCATGTCTACTCCTTCGCATCCCCAAGGGTATCGCGGTGCGGGGTTCCGGCCAGCTTTTCCTCGATGGCGCGGGCCATTTCCTCGCGGTCATCAAAGTGCAAGGTCTTTCCGTTCACGAGCTGTCCCACCTCGTGGCCCTTGCCCACGACGATGACGGCATCGCCCGGCTCGGCCCAATCGACGACCTCATCGATGGCACGGGCGCGGGAGCCGACCTCGCGGATATCGCCCTGCGGGGCGGCTTCCCGTGCGCCCGCCATCACCGCCGCGCGAATGGTGGCGGGGTCCTCGGAGCGCGGGTTGTCATCGGTAACCACGGTAAGGTCAGCGCGGCTGGCTGCGGCTGCGCCCATGATGGGGCGCTTAGAACTATCGCGGTCTCCGCCGGCGCCGACGACGATGCCGACGCGGCCCGTGGTTCCCTCCAGCTGGCCGCGCAGGGTATCGAGCACCGCAGCGATGGCCGCTGGCTTATGCGCGTAGTCCACCACGGCCACAAAGTCTTGGCCGCGGTCGATGCGCTCCATACGGCCGGGGACTGCGACCTTTTCCACTCCCGCCAGAAACTCCGCCGGGTCCTCTCCTACCGCGGTGGCCATGCCGAGTGCCAAGCACGCATTGGCGATATTGAACTCGCCAGGCAGCGGCAGCCGGAAGGTGAAATCAGCGCCGTCATAATTCAGGGCTACCTCTTGGGCACCGGTGGCCTCGGTGGCGGTTTGGCGCGCGCTAATCGTGGCCGAAGCGCCCTGGGTGGCAACCGTAGTAACTGGGTGGCCGGCGCTCTTGGCGACGCCGCGCATGCGCTCGCCCCACTCATCATCGATGCAGAGGACAGCTCGCTCGGCCGCCTGCTCCCCAGCGAAAAGCTTCGCCTTAGCCTGGAAGTAGTCCTCCATGGTGGGGTGAAAATCGAGGTGGTCCTGGCTCAGGTTCGTAAACCCGCCTACCGCAAACCGAGTTCCGCGCACGCGTCCCAGCTCCAGCGCATGCGAAGACACTTCCATCACCACGTGGGTAACGCCCTCGTCCTTCATGCGCGCGAAAAGCTCTTGCAGGGTCGGCGCCTCTGGCGTGGTCAGCGAGGTGGGAACCGGCGTGCGGTTAATACGGGTACCGGTGGTCCCGATTAGGCCCACGGAATGCCCGGCGTGAAGCAGTCCGGCCTCCAGCAGGTAGCTGGTGGTGGTCTTGCCGGAGGTGCCGGTAACGCCGATGACCGTCAGGTCACGGGTCGGGTGGCCATATATCTCAGCGGAGATTGGACCGAGCACGGCTCGAATATCCTCCACCACCAAGATGGGGCGGGTCTCTTGGGCCTTGGTAAGCAGGTCGAGCCCGGCGGCGTCGGTAAGCACAGCTCCAGCCTTGGTATCGCGAGCGAACTGCGCGCCGTGTACGCGCGTGCCCGGCAGGGCGGCAAAGAGCGCGCCTTCCGGCAAACGGGAAGAATCCAGCCCGCACGCGGAGACCTCCACGGAGGCATCACCAATGACGCGCCCACCAGAAAGCTGGGCGAGAGTATCCAAAGAAACGGTCATACTAAGCTCCTATTGTGCCCGCAGGGTCAGCCGCGGTGCTGGTTTCGAAGTTGGAATATTGTCACGATTAAGTAGCCACGAGGCGATATCGCGGAAGATAGGTGCCGCCGACTGGCCGCCGCCTCCATTGTCCTCCACGCCGGACTTGGGTTCATCCAGCATGACGGCGACAACGAAGCGCGGATCATCGGCCGGTGCAATGCCGGCGAAGGTGATCCAATAGGCGGAATTCGAATACGCCCCGGTATTTGGGTCCACCTTCTGGGCCGTACCGGTCTTACCGGAAAGCTGATAGCCCTTTAGCTGCGCATTGCCGGCCGTACCGTTTTGCAGGCCTGCATCATCGTCTTGGAAGACGGCGCGGAACATATCCACCGTAGTCTTGGCGGTCTCCGGGCTTACCACCTGGTTCTTTTCCGGTTCCTCTAGCTTTTCGTCCTTGCCATCCGGCCCCTTGACCGAGTCAATGATGCGCGGCTCGATACGCTCGCCACCATTGGCCAACGCTTGATACACGCTGGCCATCTGCAAGGTGGTCCACGACTGGCCCTGACCAATAGGCAGGTTAGCGAAGGTGCCGCCGGACCATTGCTCCAAGTCCGGCACGCTACCGGCCGATTCATTCGGCAGCTCAACGCCGGTGGTATTGCCCAACCCAAACTTCTTGAGGTACTCGGCGTACTTTTCCTGGCCCAATTTATCGGCGATCATCAAGGTGCCGACGTTGGAGGATTTACCAAAGATGCCGGTGGTCGTATACGGCTCGGTGCCGTGCTCCCATGCATCGTTGACCGTCACGCCCGCCATATCGATGGAGCCGGGGACCTGATGCACCTCATCCGGGGTGGTCACACCCTCCTGCAGTGCAGCAGCCGCGGTAACCACCTTGGCTACAGAACCCGGCTCATAAGGATGGGAGACGCTGCGGTTTTCAAAGTCCTTGCCTTCATCGAGCTGATCCTCAACATTCTTATTGGGATCCACGGTATCGGTATTGGCCATGGCAAGCACCTGGCCGGTGGCAGCATCGAGGACCACTGCTTCCGCACCAGAAGCCTTGGAGTTGGCCTTAGCCTTCTCCAACTTTTGCTGAACGTAAGTCTGCAGGTCCAGATCCAAAGTGAGGGTGACGTCGCGACCATCAACGGTATCCACGACGTCGCGCAGCGTGCCTGGAATTACCTGGCCATCCGCGGATACGTCCTCGGTGGACTGGCCGTCAATGCCGGTAAGTTCCGTATCGCGCGCGGCCTCGAAACCGAACTGTCCATGGCCATCCATCGACACCTTGCCCACAACGTTTTCACCAATGGCACCGTTGGGATATTGGCGGATGTCTTGGCGGTCCGCTGCCACTCCGTGGTACTTATTGGCGATCTCTACGGCAACATCCGGATCGACATTGCGCACCAGTACCTCATACTGGGTATCGGCTTTGAGCTTATTGAGGATGTCGTCCTTATCCACCTTGGAGGTCGAGGCGCCGGAATCCTCAATCAGCTTCGGGATTCCCTCAGACATGTCCTTGAGGGTCTCCTCCATCTTCTTGGTGAGGAAGCTATCCAGCTTTTTATCATCCATGCCCTCGGTCGAGCCATCTTTTTGGGCCTCGATCTCGGCCTTGTCTTTTAGCTCATCGCGCAGGCGGGTCGGCGAGACGGTCAAGGAACGAGACTTCATCGTGTAGGCCAAGCGCTGGCCATCGCGGTCTAAGATCTCTCCCCTCCGGGCCGGCTCAATATAGACGCGCTCACGCTGGGTGACGGCTTTGGCGGAAAGATCCGGGCCCCACACAAGCTGCACCCACGCCAAGCGGCCAGCGAGGACGACCATCGCCACGAGCACCACGGATACGATGATGCGCAGGCGTTTGCGCATCATTTTCTTTTGCGGCACCGCGGAGCTGGCAGAGCGGCGCGGGCGGCGCCTAGCCTTACTTGGCGTAGTCACAGTCCAGTGTCACCTTCCCTATTTCCGCCACAATTTCTTGCGTGTATTGATTGTGCCCTACAAAAGTGAGAATGCCCGCGCCACCACGCGCGAGCATCATCTTTTTCACCGATTATTCTTCCCTAGCTACTCGGCGCGGCTGGCATACGGCGCACGGGCCGGAAGGTTGGGTCGCGCATTGTTCTGGGCGGCATCAGCTTCGCCGGCCTCACGATCGGAATTACGGTCGGCATCGCCACCATTGCTGGTGCGCTGCTGTCCCTGTGGCACGGCATTGAGGGAATCCGACATCCCCTCCGTATCCTTTGGGTCGCTGGAAGCCTGGCCCGGGCGGATTGGTTCACCGTTGACATCAATGAGCTTTTCGGTATCCGGGGTGCCTTCGCGCTTGTCGACGATCTTTCCATCGCCGCCAACTTCCGCAATACCCGGCTGCTTAGGAATAGCCATTCCCATTTCATCCGCGCGGCGCGCAATATCAGCAGAAGAGCTGAGATTTTCCGCATCGCGGTTGAGGGTCTCAATCTGGTTATCCAGTTGGGAATCCTGCACGGTGAGCTGCTGGATGGCAAAGGTTTGCTTGGTAGACAGACCAGACAGCCACATGGCCAAGGCCACACCGACGATAAGCAGGGTGAGGGAAATGACGCCCAACCGGGTAAGGAGCCCGTTCTTCTTCGTTTGCGGCTGCAGCTGGCGTCCGCGGAAGCTCACTACTTGCTTCGAACCTAGGCGCTTCGTGCTGCGGTGCGGCACGCGAGTGCGGCTCGGAGCACGCTTAGTGCTGGGACGCTCGCGCAGCGCCGTCGGGGCTCCGGTATCGATTCCGGTGGTGAAGTCTCGGCTGGCGCCCATGGTGCGAGTGGCCTCTCTGTCGCGGCTGTCAGTCTTTAGGTGGTTGCGGCGTGGGATGGTGCTCATTGCCTGCCTCCCGGCGGTAGAAATTCTGGCATTCCCTCGAGTCTTTCGATGGCACGAACACGCACCGACGCAGCTCGCGAATTTTCCACAATTTCCTCTTCAGAGGCCTTTTCCGCCCCGCGCGTAACGATCTTGAACTTCGGCGCGGTGCCCGGAAGATCCATCGGCAACCCAGCCGGCGTCTTGGAAGTGGTCAGTTCTTTGAAGGCTGCTTTAACGATGCGGTCTTCCAAAGATTGGTAGCTCATGAATACGGCACGGCCACCTTCTGAAAGCGCCTGGGTTATGACCGGCAGGACATTTTCGATAGCCTCCAACTCGCGATTGACCTCAACCCGCAGCGCCTGAAAGGTGCGCTTGGCGGGGTGCCCTCCGGTACGGCGGGTCGCAGCGGGAATGACATCATATAGCAGCTCAACGAGCCGCGCGGAGTTCTCGAAAGGCTCCTTGTCGCGCTCTTTCAACACGGCGGAGGCAATTTTTCCCGCGAAACGCTCATCACCGTAGGTTTTGAGGACGCGAGCCAAATCGCCGTGCGAATAGGTATTGAGTACATCTGCCGCAGTAATCCCTTGCGAAGGGTCCATGCGCATATCCAGCGGTGCATCCGCCTTATAAGCGAATCCGCGGTCAGCCTGGTCTAGCTGCATGGAGGAAACACCAAGGTCAAAAAGAGCGCCGGCAATGCCTACGGTGCGGGCCGAATCAAAGATATCGCCCTCCCCTTCCGCGATGGCGCTGCCCAGCTCATCGAATCGTGCATTAACACCAACGAAGCGATCGCCGTAGGGCGCAAGACGTTCGGTGGCATTGCGCAGCGCCTGCTTATCGCGGTCAACGCCAATGACTCGAGCTTTGGGGAAAGATTCCAGGAAGTAGCGAGTGTGACCGCCGGCGCCCAAGGTGGCGTCGACAAGCACGGCCTTATCCCCCGCCGCCTCTACCTGGGGGCGCAGGAGATCGGCCATGCGCTCGCGCATGACTGGCACGTGGCCGTGGTTATCCGCCACGTCATAATTAAGGTCTTTAGTAGCCATGTCTCCCCGCAACCCCCTTTCTCAAATTCCCTGACTTCCAGTGGTGGAAAGCATGCGAGTGCGTATAGGGCCCTGTCCGAGGCAGGTTTCTGATATCGGGGAAGTACACCAGAATCATCCGCCTCGGACAGAGTCCTTACACGCACTCTTGTGCAGGCTTAGAGCAAGCCCGCCAGTACGTCATCGGCATCTGCTGCCGAATAAGCATCTTCAGTTTGCGACTGGTACTCAGCCCACGCGGCTGCGTCCCAAATTTCGAGAAAGTCCACAGAGCCAACCACAACGCACTCCTTAGACAAGTTCGCATATTCCCGATGCCCCGCGGACAACGTAATGCGCCCATGCCCGTCCGGCCGCTGTTCGTCCGCACTTGCTGCCAAGTTACGGATGAAAGCACGTGCTTCTGGGTTGGTTCGAGAAACTGCCGCAGCCTTCCGCGCGCGTGCCGCAAATTCCTCCCGCGGGTACACGGCCAGCGAGTGGTCCTGCCCCTTGGTGACCATGAGGCCACCCGCGAGTTCATCGCGAAACTTTGCCGGAAGCGTAAGACGTCCCTTGTCATCGAGCTTCGGAGTGTAGGTTCCGAGAAACATCCCGGCGTCCACCTTCCTTACTCGAAAACTCCGGATTCTCTTACTTCAGAATCGAGGCCCTTAAGCCCCTCTTTCCTCCGCTGCGCCCCACTCTACCCCACTTTCCCCCACCTAACCCACTTAAAGCGGCGTGTCCCTCAGATAGCTCTCGATTACGTGCAGCTAGATAATGGTTTTTCCAGTGGGAAGAAATCCCGCGAAAGGCCTTGACAGCTCACTACAATCACCCCACTCACCCCACCCGTAACACCAATATAATGCGCCCCACTCCACCCACCGACCCCATATGCTGTGTTATCGAGGACTTTTACCTAAGCCCATGGGGCAACTACCCCACGATTGCCCACCCAGCGCCTCATCCGTGGGGCAAAGTGGGGAATTTTGGCGAGATACAAAAGTGCCCCGGTTGACCCTCACTGGGTCAACCGGGGCGAACTAAATTAAAAAGCGCTAACGCTCCTCAAAGCGGCGACGGAAGTTTTCCTCCAACTTGCCACTGACTCCACCACTGCGGGACGCGGATTTCTTTGCACGAGCGCTGGAATAATGGCCCTGGGCGGAATGCCCAGATCCATCTCCGCGCAGCATCCACACACCTGCGGCAAACATCACCAAAAAGCCCGCGATAGAAAGCACGATAAACCACAGGCTTTGCTGCGCGAGAGCAACACCGCCGACAAGCATGCAAAGGCCAACCACAACGAGCGCTACACCTCGGAGGGTTACCGCACCGCCGGATCCGCCGAACGACGTAGGCTCAGAAACGGAAGCGCCAAACTTAGGATCGTCAGCAAGTAACGATTCCTCAATTTCACGGAGCGTACGCTGCTCCTGCTCAGAAAGGGACACTGTTCCTCCAACTAGGGATTGAGCTTCGGGCGGTAATGGTTCTACCTATACTAACGCCCAGAATAATCAGTATGTTCCCCAAAAGGTAGTGAGCGCCCCCACGGAGTGACTACGCAGCAAAAGCGCCGAAAGTAGTCCCTGTCTCACTTTCATCCAAAAATTGTGCGGCATGCTGCATGAGACCATAAACATATTCCTCGCTCGGCGCTTCATCCAGCCCCGAAGACACGCGCGCACGAGTCCGCGAATATCCCTTAAAGGATTCAGCCCACCGTTTGCCTTCCACACCGACGAGCGCTAACCGATCCCATGCACTGGAGGGAAGGCGGCGGCGCCGAGCCACGACAGATGCAGCTACTCGTGCGCCAGCAGTACGTAAAGCCGATTGGTACGCCACCTCTAAAGCTTGATCGAATCGTCCCTCAGCCGCATAACCGCGCGCAGCGTCTAATAATTCTCGCGCCTGGAAGAGAAAACGTGCCCGCTTGCCACCTTCTCGCCCAAGAGAATGGGTACGCGTTGCCGAAATAATCTGTGCCATTGCCTCTGTCCTTAACTAAATAAATAACGTCGTTGAACTGCCCCTGACCCTAAGCAAGCCGCTAGACATTTCACCCCCGAGCATAGTTCACCTGTTCGATTTAAGCAACGTTAATAGCTGGCCACACGCTTTTTCCAGACTTCTTGTTCGATTCAATTTTGTGAATTTCGAAGAACATAGCGAGCCCTGCTTTCCCTCCGCCACAGACTTCTGGTGTCATAGGAAGAGTGAGCTTTGAAATTCGCCGCCTAACCCCGCCAGAATTCTCCCTGCTAGCCCCACAGTTGGTTGAGATTTACATCGAGGCAATGCACTACAATCCCGCAATCTTGCATAGCCGCATTTCAAGCTGGCGAAATGACGTGACCCGCCCCGGATTCGGCGCGCAGATTGTCACCCATGAAAATGGCATCGTCGGCGTGGCCTATGGGTTCTTAGGCTCCCCAGATAGCTGGTGGGACGCTGAACTTCGCCGCGGGCTCCGCCTACAAGGCGGGCCCACCGAAGAGCAGTGGGACATTGTGCGCAACTACTTTGAGCTGGCTGAGATCCACGTCTTGCCGCAGTACCAGGGGCACGGCCTAGGCAGAAAGCTCTTGGAAGGATTGCTGTGGAATGCCCCGGCGCGCTATGCGCTGTTGTCCACACCCGAGGTGCCGAACGAGGATAACGGTGCCTTCCGTCTTTATAGAGCCGTCGGCTTCTTCGATGTCCTCCGTGATCATCTCTACCCCGCCGATGCTCGCCCCTTTGCCATATTGGGCGCAAGCCTGCCGCTGTAAACCTCTGTTATTTCTTGCGCAGCCTAGCCGGTATCGTGTGGGGTGTGACTATGCAGAATATTCCTGAGCTTGCGGACATCCCCGGTGCGGTGCGCGAGGAACTCGCCACCTTTCTCGATCAACGCCGAGAGCAGGTGGCCGAAATCGGCGCCCCTGTGACCAAGGCCGTGAGCTTTTTGGAATCCTTCGTGCTTGACGGTGGCAAGCGAGTACGACCTACCTATGCCTGGGCGGGCTACCTCGCCGCAGGTCGAGGAGAAGAAGATCCCGCGGCCATGCTCCGCGCGGCCGCCTCTTTGGAATTTATCCAGGCCTGCGCCCTTATCCACGATGACATTATCGATGCTTCCAATACCCGTCGCGGCAATCCTACGGTGCACCGGGGCGTCGAAAAGCTGCACCGCGAATCGGAGTACCTAGGGGATCCAGAGTTCTTCGGCACCTCCGTGGCAATCTTGGTAGGCGATTTAGCACTGGTGTATGCAGAGGACATGTTCCAAGATTCCGGCCTGAGTGCGGCCGCTTTGCACCGTGCTCGCGGCCCCTGGCGCGGCATGCGCACTGAGGTTATCGGCGGGCAGCTCTTGGATATCTCTTTGGAGGCGGCAGGTTCCGAATCGGTAGAGCTTGCCAATTCGGTCAACCGTTATAAGACGGCCGCTTATACCATTGAACGCCCGCTGCACTTGGGCGCCGCTATCGCCGGTGCAAGCGAGGAACTTATCGCTGCCTTCCGCGGCTATGGGCACGATATTGGCATTGCCTACCAGTTGCGTGACGATCAGCTGGGTGTTTTTGGCGATCCCGCGGTGACCGGCAAACCTGCCGGTGATGACCTGCGCGAAGGCAAGCGAACCGAACTTCTAGCGCTAGCGCTCCAGCGCGCGGATGAGTCTGATCCACAAGCTGCTGCTACCTTGCGCAAGCTCATTGGCCGCACCTCAGATCCCCAGGAGCTATCGCGCTTGGCCCAGATCATCGCTGATTCGGGCGCACCAGAAGAAATTGAGCGCCGCATCGATTCCCTAACACAATCGGGACTGCAACACCTGCACTCCGCACAGGTAGATCCCGCGGTCACCGAAACCCTAGAGCAGTTGGCTATCAAGGCTACTGCTCGCCGCAAGTAGGTTGTGCCGTGGCAAAGACGTACTCTTTTCCCATTCCGCGCGCGCTGCCGCTAGGGCTATCTGCCTCCTGCATTTTACTGCTCGCGTCCTTCTCTGGCGGTGCCACCCGCAACCGTGGAGGACTCCTCGAAGCATTAAATATCGGCTTCTTGTCCTATGGACACGGGCGCAATCTCGGCCTCGCGCTGTACTGGGTGGGTATTTTCCTCTTAGCCGCAGCGTGGGTGCTAGCTGGGCGCACCATCATTCGCCCGCAGCTCAAAAATCCTCTCCCCGAGGGCGGCTTGCGCGACATCCAGCGCATCCTCATCGCCTGGGTAGCTCCCCTTTTATTAGCCGGGCCATTGGCCTCACGCGATGTGTATTCCTACCTCATGCAAGGTGCTATGGTTCGCGATGGCTTCGACCCGTATACCGAAGGTGCCGCCGTTAACCCCGGACCCTTCCTCCTTGAGGTATCTCAAGATTGGCGCAATACCACCACGCCTTATGGTCCCCTTCACCTGTGGATAGGAGAACTGGTCACCAGCCTGGTAGGCGATAACGTCACTGCAGGCGTGGTGATCTATAAGATTCTTTCTCTGCTCGGGTTTGTTACCATCGCCTGGTCAATCCCCCGCATCGCCCGCAAACTCGGCGCGGATCCTGCGGTAGCACTGTGGCTTGGTGTAGCTAATCCAGTCATTATCTTGCACCTTATCGGCGGCATGCATAATGAGTCACTCATGGTGGGGATCGTGTCTATCGGCCTGCTAGCGGCATTGCATAAGCGCTTCCACGCCGCCCTCATCCTCGTGGGCACGGCCGTGGCTATGAAGGCAACTGCGGTTATTGCGGCACCGTTTATCGTATGGATGATGCTCCACCACTACGCTCCCAAGGGCTCCAGTAAGTGGCGACAACTTGCTGTCTTTGTGCTATCTGGCATCGCCGCAGTGGCAGAAATCATCGCCGCAGTGGCCCTCATCACGTGGGTTTCCGGCACGTCGTGGGGCTGGCTATCGCAGGTAAGCGGCAATTCCAAGGTGATTAACCCGCTGGCAGGTCCCACCTTGGCCACCGATATTATCTTCCCAGCGGTACAAATATTTATGCCGGATGCGTCCTATAACGCCATCCTGGCCGTCCTGCGCAGCATCGCCATGGCTTGCATGCTCATTGGGCTGGTGGCGGTGTGGTGGCTTTGCCGCAAGGACAACCGCGACGCCATTATGGGCACCGCGGCCGCGTACCAAGTTGCCTTTGTTTTCAATGCCGTGACTCTGCCGTGGTACTACGCCTCAATCTTCACCCTGATGGGCACCTTCCGGCCGCCGCTCTGGCTTATCAAATTCACGACCGGCGTGGCCCTGTTTATCGGCGTCTCGTTCTCTGGCGATGGCAATCACCAGCTCTACAACTGGTTCTGGGTCATCGGCATGATTGTGGTGGCATGGTTTGCCACCCAGTGGATCTTTGAAGACGTGCCTAAAAAGCGGCAGCCTGCGCGCGCCGAATAACCTCGCGGGCAAGGTGACCGTGCAGGGCATCGATCGGGCGGCCCGGCAGCGAGTCATCCTCGGTGAAGAGATGCTTGAAGATTTCGTCGTCCTTATAGCCGCCGTCTGTCAACACGGTAATTGCCGCAGTTACGTGCTTGGCAATAACGCCCTTGTCGTTGAAGAAGGCTAGCGGCACGCGCTTTCCTTCTGGGGAATCCCAGGCAATAAACTTTCGGTCCTGCAGCAGGTCATAAGCGCGGGTGATGGGCAGGTCTAGCTTTTCTGCCACCTGCTGCATGCTGAGCAGTTCTTCGTTTGCGAGCAAGGAATCGAGGGATTTTTCTTGGTTAGTCACGTTCTCTACTTTAACGCGGGCTAGATGATCAGCCATACTGGGAAGCATGACTAGGTTGGAAATTGGTGACGTTCTGGAGAACCGTTACCGGATCGATCGCCCCATTGCCCGCGGTGGCATGTCTACCGTCTATCGCTGCGTGGACATGCGGCTGGGGCGAGCGGTCGCGGCCAAGGTCATGGACGAGCGCTATTCCGATGACCCGGTCTTTATCAAGCGTTTTTCTCGCGAGGCTCGCGCCATGGCCCGCCTGCAGCATCCCAATCTCGTAGCTATTCACGATTTTTCCGCTGACGGCGAGCCCATTTATCTCATCATGGAGCTCATCGATGGCGGTACGCTGCGCGAGCTATTGGCTGAGGGTGGCCCCTTTCCAGTGCAGGCGGCCGCCTCTACCCTGCGCAATGTTCTGCGCGGCTTGGAAGAGGTGCATTCAACCGGGCTCATCCACCGCGACATCAAGCCCGATAATGTGCTTATTACCTCCCACCACCGGGTAAAGGTGGGCGATTTTGGGCTGGTGCGTGCCACCAATGCCGAGGCTACCTCGGACATGATTGTGGGCACCGTGTCCTATCTCGCGCCGGAGCAGGTCACAGGCGAAGAAATTACACCGGCCTCGGACGTGTATTCAGCCGGCATTGTCCTCTTCGAGCTTCTTACCGGCACCGTTCCATTCTCGGGGGATACTCCCCTAGCGCATGCCACGGCCCGTTTGGATTCCGACGTCCCCGCGCCGTCCTCGCGGATTTCTGGGGTGCCCAAGCTTGTCGACGCCCTCGTGGCCACCGCCACTGCCCGCGACCCTCGCGAGCGCTTCGCCGACGCCGGAGAATTCCTCGAGGCGCTCGATGATGTTTGCCGAGAGCTCGATCTTCCGGACGTGACCATCCCCGTGCCAAGGAACGCTGCCGCGGCACGCACGGCACAAGCACCCACGGATTTTTCTGGCACTGGAGCCACGGAAATTTTCGAACCCACCCGCAGCATTCCACAGGGTGAAACGGAGCATCTCGACGGTGGCCCGACTGAAGTCATCCCACCGCAGCGCCTTAGCTTTGAGACGAAACTGGATTTGCCGCAGGCCGGGGCCGCTCCAGAACCGGAGCCGCAATCATTGTCACGCCCCCAGGCACAGCCGTATTCCGCGTCCGAGCCCCCACTCAAACCATTTGCGCCGGCAGCTGCCTCTGCGCCTGCACCGGTACCTGCTCCTGCCCCCGAGCAGCCGGTCCAGAGCGCGCATGAAGAACCCGCCGAGCGTCCGCTGACCAACCGCAATCCGCTGTCACTAGTGCTGTACTTAGTAGTGGTCGCGATTGCGGTGGGCGCAGTGGCTATCGGCGGGTGGTGGTTCGGCTCCTCGCTCTACGGCACGACGCCGCACCTGTGGATTTAGTTACGTAGCATCTCCGCGATAAGGAAGGAGAGCTCGAGCGACTGCTGCGTATTAAGGCGCGGATCCACGGCCGACTCGTAGCGGCCCGGCAGATCCACGTCGGTGATATCCTCGGCGCCGCCCAAGCACTCGGTGACGTCTTCACCGGTGAACTCAAGGTGTACGCCACCCGGGTGGGTACCCAGTTCGCGGTGAACCTCAAAGAAGCCTTGGACCTCATCCACGATCTTGTCAAAGTGGCGAGTCTTGTAGCCATTAGAAGCGGTGAAGGTATTGCCGTGCATCGGATCGGACTGCCATACCACCTTGTGGCCGGAGTCTTCCACTGCCTTGACAATGGCAGGCAGAACCGTGCGCACCTTATCGTGTCCCATGCGCGAAATCATGGTCAGGCGGCCTGGCTCGCGATTCGGGTCCAGCCTTTCCGCGTACTCCACGGCCTGCTCCGGGGTGACGCCCGGCCCCAGCTTGATGCCCACTGGGTTACCAATCATCGCCGCAAAGTTCACGTGGAAATCTTCGATGCCACGAGTGCGCTCACCAATCCATACCTGGTGTGCGGAGAGATCGTAGAGCTTGGTATCGCCGTTATTGTCCTGGCCCAAGCGCAGCATGGAGCGCTCATAGTCCTTCAGCAATGCCTCGTGCGAGCAGTAGATATCGGCTGAACGCAGGGTGTCATCGTGCACGCCGCAGGCATTCATGAAGTTCAAACCGTTTTCGATCTCCCGGGCCAAGTCCTGGTAGCGAGCACCAGCGCGGGACTTGCGCACGAACTCGCGGTTCCACTCATGCAGGCGGTAAAGATCCGCAGTGCCGGAAGAGGTCAAAGAACGCACGAGGTTCATTGCCGCCGAAGAGTTCGCGTAAGCGCGGATCATTCGGGCCGGGTCGTGGCGACGAGCCTCATCGGTCGGCTCCACGCCATTGACAATGTCACCGCGGTAATTCAACAAACCATTGGAGTCCGTATCGGAAGAACGTGGCTTGGCGTACTGGCCGGCGATGCGTCCGAGTTTAACCACGGGCACGGATGCGCCGTAGGTCAACACCACGGCCATCTGCAGCAGCGTTTTCACATTGCCACGGATATGCGGCTCAGTATTGGACTCAAAGGTTTCCGCGCAATCGCCACCCTGCAGCAAAAATGCGTTACCCAAGGCAACGTCTGCCAGCTTCTTCTTGAGCGCCTCGATCTCGGGCGCAACCACGATGGGCGGCACGGACTCGAGAATCTTGCGCACGTTATCGGCCTGGGAAGTATCCCAGCTGGGCTGCTGCTTTGCGTCACGCTTGATGACGTCCTGGAAAACCTCTTCGATGCCGGCGGGCAATGGCGGGAGGTCTGGGAGAACGCCTTGCGGAATATCTACTGTCCAACTCACACTGCTATTTAACCATCAAGCGCCTATCGCGCGTTAGTTAAATTCTAGATATTAATTCTATTGCCTTTAGACAGCGGAAGCACCTGGGCGCAGGCACGGAACTTGGCGAGGTTATGGCGGGCGTCGACAAGCGCATCGTGATTGCCCTTAGGGACAGCCGGCAGGCTGGGACGCCCCGCAAACTCCCAGTACTGCTTCAGCTCGCGGGTATAGCGTGGCATGCGTTTAGGCAGTCCGGCCATATCGCCCCACAGCTGCGCCAAAACCACATGATCATAAGCGCCCACCCACGCCCACAGCTCTATTGGAGTTGAGCTCTGGGTCAGGAACTCGAAGACCTCCGTGCGAATGGTCGCCAGAGGTTTCCATACTGGGTCCCGCGGGCTGGGCAACTTGGCCAATACATTGTCTTTGACCCAAGAATTGGCCTTGGACGGATCGAAATCCGTAGACACGGCGTAGTACTCGCTGCCATTCTCACCGACGATGCCGATGGAGACCAATTCAATGGTTTGTCCATCTTCGATAAATTCGGTGTCATAGAAGTAGCGCACGTCTCCCAAGCCTAGCGCCGCCTAGTCTGCGGCGATAAATTGGCCCCTTAAAGAGACGGTTGTAGACTTCTGGCGTGAAGAAATCTTTGTGGTTTACTGCTCTGCCCTTGTGCCTCTCTGCCTTCGTGGCCCTCTGGTGGCTCATTGATATCCCGGCGCTTTTCTCCGGCAATTTCTCCACCTACTACCACATTGACCTCGATGTTTATCGCGAAGGCGGGGCCGGCTTTGGCAGCGACCTCTATGCCAAGGACTACCTCGTTGGCAGCAATCGCGATGTCTCTCTTCCCTTCACCTATCCCCCCTTTGCGGCGCTGCTTTTTGCCCCGCTGAGCTGGATTCCCCTCACCGCCGCGAGCATCCTCGTATCTGTCGCCTCCTTTTTTGCCCTTTGGGTCTGCGTTGCCCTGGTCCTGCGCTCTCTTGGCTGCCCGGGATGGGCAGGCTGGGCGCTTCTAGCGGCGATGCTTACTGAACCGATTACGGAGACCTTCAGCTTCGGGCAGGTCAACATCCTGCTCACCGCACTCGTAGTGGTCGATATTCTCTGGCTGCGCCCCGGACGCGGCAGGGGCGTGCTCACCGGTATCGCTATGGCGATCAAGCTCACCCCTGCGGTATTCCTTGCCGTATTTTTCGTCCGCCGCGAATGGCGCGCATTTTTCAGCGCCCTGGGTTCCTTTCTGGCAGCTGGACTTATCGCCTTCGCCTGTAATCCACATAGCTCCATCCAGTACTGGAGCGAAACACTGCGCGATTCCAACCGCATCGGTGGACTTGCCTATAGCTCCAACCAATCTCTGCGCGGTTTGTTTAGCCGCCTAGTCCCCGAACACGCTGAAAAGCTGTGGCTCGTGGCCGTTGTCCTCGTCGTCGCCATCGTGTGGTTTGCCATGGAGCGCCTCTCTCACGGGAACCAGGCGGTACTCATGCTGCTGGCCGCTTCAGTATCGCTCCTGTGCTCGCCCGTGTCATGGTCACACCACTTCACCTGGCTAGTATTGGCGGGCGTGCTGCTAGTGGCGCAGCGCCACTGGGCGCTCGGTGCGCTGACATGGCTGGCGCTTTTCGCCCGCGGGCATTGGCTTGTCCCCCATGCCAATGACCAAGAGCTGGACTGGGCATGGTGGCAGCACATCGTGGGCAATGACTACGCCATCGTTACCGCTCTGCTGGTTCTTTGCTCGCTACCATTGGCTCTACGACGGGCCGGCGTTTATCAATCCGCGGCGGAACCAGCGTCCAGCCAAGGATAGGAACCTTCCCGAGCGCCCAAAGCGCTACCGATGCCGCAGCGGAGTAGAAGAAGCACATTCCGATCCAGAACCAGGTATTTTCCAGCGGCCACTGGCCAGCAAGGCTCACCACGTAATCGCGGTGGGCCATGAAGAAGCCGTACCCCAGCGTCATGCCGATTGGGTGGGCCAAGTAAATGGGCAGGGTATGCCGGCCCACGAACTTTACAACAGTGGACAGAGCCGAAATATGGCTAATAAGGACAGCACCAACGATGCCCGCTGGGGTTTCAAGCGTCTGCTCCGCAAAGCGAATCAGTAGGTCTAGATCGCCTCGGCCAAGAAAATCCCCGCCTGGCAGTGGCCACTGCACCGCTACCTCGCCTTCGACGGCATTCCAGGTGTGCCGGATGGTAAGTCCCGCGATGTAGCTAATGATTGCCACACCATATGCCCACATAGAGGCCTTGCGGAAGGTGCCTTTGAAGGGTGCTTCGGCGGCGTCGGCAAACCGCGTAATAGGCCCGCGAAGGTAGGCCGCACCGACGAAGATGGGCAAGAACATGATTGCCTTGCCAATAAAGAAGTAATGATCCTGCCAGGCTATAAGCAGCAACGGCGCAAAGCTCAGACTTATACCCGCCCACGAGGGCAACCTGCGCACGGCCCACAAAAATATATTGAAAAAGATGAGCGCGTGAATGAACCACGCCATGGTATGACCCAACAGGAGGTTATAGAGCAGATCAGAAAGCTGCAGATACGGATCACCAAATACCCAGTGATACTCGATGCGCTTAGTCCACAGCTCAACGGTCATCCACACCGTATAGGGCACGAGGAAGAACCACAGGCGGCGTGTAAAAAGCTCGCTGAATGAATAGCGAAAGATCTTGGTAGAGAAATAGCCGGATACGAGGAAAAACAAGGGCAGGCGAAGGGGATCCAGCCACATGTTTAGGTCAGCCAACCACGTTAGCTCACCTTCCGGAACCACCAGCGTGACGTGCAAGAGCACCACGCCGATAATGGATACGCCTTTAGCGGTATCTGGCCAAGCTAAGCGGGCCTTGGGAATAGTGATTACCTCCCCTTGTATTCAGCGCCGGCGGGGTAACCATGGCCGGCTTTGAGCGAAGCCTTCACATCGGAGGCGTACACATCAACATAAGGCTTATCGCTCAGCTCGGCCAAATTGCGCATCACAAAGTCGGTGAAGGCGCGGATAGTCTCATGCTCGGCCGGATTCATCCCGCGCTCCTTGGCCCACTCATGCGGCCAGATGGGGTCTCCTACCCGCACGCCCACCTTGAAGGGGCGGGGAATCCACGAGCCAATGGGATTGGCCTTGCGCGAATTGATCATCGCGATGGGAAATACTGGCTGATTAGTCTCCATGGCGATACGCGCCATGCCGGTGCGTCCCCTGTACACACGGCCATCTGGGGAACGAGTTCCTTCCGGATAGATACCGAAGAGATCGCCACGGGACAAAATGCCTTCTGCGGTTTCCACGATGGCGTCGCCAGCGTCCTCGCTATCGCGCTCGATGGGGACCTGGCCTACCGAGGTAAAGAACCACTTTTGCAGGCTACCAACAAGGCCAGGAGTGGTGAAGTATTCTGACTTAGCCGGAAACGTGATCTGGCGCGGGCACACCAAAGGAAAGAAGAAGGAATCCATAACCGCCTGGTGATTCGACACCAAAATCGCAGGGCCCTCAGCGGGGATTTTCTCGATGCCCTCGGTCCACGGGCGATTCCATACTCGCAGGGCGGGTCCGAAGAAGATGTGCTTAAAAGCCCAGTACCACTTGTTTTTCATCGCCAGGTCGTCCTTTGTTAGTTTTAACGGCCGCTGCGGGCCAAATCGGCTACGCCAATCATACCCGCTGCCGACCCTAATTCTGCGGTGGCAACACGTGCGAGGGGGCGATGCCCTGCCCCGACAATGTCCTGTCCCATGGCTTGGGCAGCGCCCTCGAGGTAGAGGTCCGCATCTTGGGATACGCCGCCGCCGAGCACGATGAGCTCCGGATCCAAAACATCAGCAACAATGGATAGGCCCTGGCCCAGCCACCGACTGAAGTCTTCCATCACCGCGACGGCAAGCGGATCTCCACGCCGCGCGGCCTGGGTAATTTCCTTGCCTGTGGGATCAGCCGGCAGCGAGGTCTCATAGCTTCCACGCAGATCAGCGCAGGTATCCGGCAACGCGGTACCGGAGGCATAGCGTTCCAAGCAGCCTCGCTTGCCGCAGGAGCACTGCCGACCATTGGGGACCACCACGATATGCCCAAATTCTGGGGCGGTACCAAACGCCCCGCGGTAAATAGTGTCATGCGTCATCAACGTCGCGCCAATTCCTGTTCCTACCGCAAAGAAAACCCAATCCTCAGCTCCGCGGCCAGCGCCAAAGCACCACTCACCCCACGCGGCGGAATTGGCATCATGCTCCAAACGCACGTGCATACCGAGTTTATGCGAAAGCGATTCTCGGACGTTGGCGTGCCGCCAAGGAAGGTGCGGGGCGAAGCGCACTACCTCACACGTAGGATCCAAAAAACCCGCCAAGGCGAGGCCGACGGCGTCCACCTCATAGTCAGCGCGTAGCTCATCGACGATGCCCACAATATCCGCTTCCAGCTGCTCGGCGTCCATGGAAGTGGGAACCGTGCGGCTCGCGAGGATCTCACCCTCCCGAGTGATCACTCCGCCGCGCACGTTGGTGCCACCGACGTCGAAGCCGATAGTCAGATCGGCGGAGTTGTTCTTAAGCATGCATAACAGAATATACCGACAACCGGGTTAGGGTCACATCAAGACATCAGCTGCCGCAATCGCTGCCCCATAATCCGCCACGTCCAATTCTCTTCCACATGGCGACGCCCCGCCTGCCCCATGCGAAGCCTACGTTGCGGGTCGGCCAAAAGAGCTTTCAACGCTTCAGCTAGTTCCGGCACAGAGGCGCCCTTGACGACGACTCCCGTCTCCCCCGTCACCGTCTCTGGTGCACCACCGGAGTCTCCGGCGACAACTGGCAAGCCGCACGCCTGCGCCTCCAAATAGACGATGCCCAAGCCCTCGACGTCTAGCCCTCCGCCACGGGTGCGTGCCGGCATGGCAAAAACATCCGCTGCGTGCAATGCAGCCTCAATGCTTTCCGCTTCCTGAATCACTGCGTCTGGACAGTAGATTTCCGCCAATTGTTCCAAAGCCGCGCGGTAGCGTCCGCGCCCAATAAGTAGGAGCTGTGCATCCGGAAATTCTTCACGCACGAGAGGCATAGCGCGTAGAAGCTGATCCTGCCCCTTGCGTGGAACGAACCGCGAAATGCAAACGATGGTCGGCCCGCTGACTCCGAACTCTGCCTTTGCCGCTGCACGTTGCTCCGGCGTGGCTGGAGAAAGGCCCTCCACACTCACTCCGGAAGGCAGGTGCTCCCAGCACGGGTTCGGTCCAAATGGTCGACGCAACCGACGCAGGGTGTAGTCGGAGATATAGGTAATCACATCAGCATAGTCACCAATACGGCGCAGGCACTGCCGCGCCACGGGCACCATTGACCACCCCACTTCGTGCCCGTGCGTCGTAGCTACTACACGGGTCGCCCCCGCCTCTTTTGCAGCCTTGCCCATCAAAGCAAGGGGCGCGGCTGCACCAAACCAGACGATGTCAATATTTTCTGTGCGGATGATCTCCTGCATCCGACGAACCGTGGCAGGCGTCGGCAACATCACGCGGCGAGACCAGCGGATGACCTTGTAGTCCACCGCGGCATCGAATTCCGCCGGCGATTCCTGGGTAGAGACGAAGACCACGACATCGCGCGGATTTAAGGTTGCTACGAAATCGCGCAGGTAAGACTGAATCCCGCCAATCTTGGGCGGGAAGTCATTAGTTACCAGCAGAACGCGGGCCACTTAGTACCGCGCCGTTCCGGTAATCGGCATGGACTTTAGCGGTACCACCTGAACAGGCACGCCATAGGTAGAGGCATGGACTACCTGGCCATTACCGATGTACATGCCCACGTGAGTTACTCCCGGGTAATAGCCCACGATATCGCCCGGCTGTAGGTCTTCCAACGGTACCGATGTGCCACCTGCAATCTGAGCCTGCGATGTACGCGGAATGGACTTACCAATCTGCTGATACGCCCAGAACATCAATCCAGAGCAGTCGAACTGGTCGGGTCCAGCCGCACCCCAGCCATATGGGGCGCCCAGCTTCGACAAGGCAGCCGAGACAGCACCATCAGCTACCTCCCCCAGATCCATATCCGGCTTATCAGATCCGCCGAATTGGCCTTCCCAGGCCTCGCGCTGCTGCTCATCGAGAGCGTCCACCTGCTTCTCGATGTCCTTTTGCTGCTTTTCCAACTCCTCCTTTTCCTTGAGAAGCTCCTCGCGCTGCTCTTCCAGCGCCTTCTTTTCCTCGCGCACCTTCGCGGCGGCATCGGCAGCCTTATGCTTTTGCTCTTCCGCCATGGAAGCGGCATTAGCCTTTGCATCAAGAGTGCGCTGGGCCTTGCGGGAAAGCGCGCCGAGGTAGCCCATGCGCTCTACGGCATCGGAGGGATCTTCTGCAGCCAAAGCTCCAGACACTGCCGAACGGGAATCACCGCGGTAGCGCGACTGTGCGATGCCATTGACACGGTCCTGCTGGGTGGAAACATCCCCCTTCGCATCGTCCGCCCGCGTTTGTGCCTCAGCGGCGGCCTGCTCGGATTCAGCAACCTCAGCCTGCTTCTCCTCAAGCTTGACCTCGAGCTCTTTTACTTCTTCGTTCTTGGCAGAAACTTTGCGCGCAACTTCTCCTACGCGCTCCACCAAGGCGTCTACATTTTCGGTGGCACTCTCCTGTTGTGGAGCGGCCTCCTGCGCAACAACCTGCGAAATCCCAGAAACCGACGTAACAGCAAGAGCCGCTGCAAGTGCAGCTGCAGGAAGTACTCGTTTAGACACGTAAGGACCCTTAGACTAAGAAATTTAAAAATCGTACTAACTATAGCGGGTTTTACCCCCTGATGCACGACAAAGCCCTCCCCGCGAAGGGGAGGGCAAGATCCGCCGCTACTTAGAAGCGAACTGCGGAGTGAATCGGCATGTAGTTCAGGTCGCGCTCCTGAACCGGCACGCCGGAGTTAAGGGCGTCGATGATGGTGCCGTGGCCGGTGTAGATACCAACGTGGGAAGCGCCACCGTAGTAAGCGATGATGTCACCCGGCTGCAGCTGATCCAGGGATACCGGGGTACCGGCGGCAGCCTGTGCCTGAGAGGTACGCGGGATCTGCTTGCCAGCCTGAGCGTATGCCCAGCTGGTCAGACCGGAGCAGTCGAAAGCGTTCGGGCCAGCGGCGCCGTATACGTATGGAGAACCGATGACGGAGCGGGCTGCTGCCAGTGCCTTCTGGCCAACGGTCTGCTGTGCTGGGGCGGCTTGCTTGTGGCCAGCTGCTGCGTAGTTGGTGTTCTGCTGGTTAGAAACCTGACCCAGGGACGGAACGTAGCGGTCAATGTTCGGCACCTGGTCAATGTTCGGGACGTTTTCCAGACCTGCTACCTCAAAGCGGTAGTCGGTATTAGGTACGACGACCTCTGCTGCCTGTGCGACGCCCGGTGCGACGACTGCTGCGGTTGCAGCCAGTGCTGCAGTAGATGCGATGCGACGGGTGTTCTTAATGCCCTGACGACGGTGCTGTGCCATGAGTAAAACTCCAAATCTTCCTGCGCGCCTACTTCCCTAATAAAGGAAGCTCTGACCCTGGGGGACTAGCGTTCGTTGGGAATCCGTTCCTTTAGGATTTCCTCCACTCGGCCCCTCAGTAGGAAGGGCCAGATGCGGCGCTGTAATTCTTCTGTTTAGATTGAGCACCTTTTCGGGCGGTAACTCAATGTCTCGAATAGGTTACGAAATCATCACAAGCAATGTCCATTCGCGACACCAAAATAACGTTTGTTATCGCTTCGTTACCTTCCGTTGACCTTGCCGAGATTTAACCTCCATATGGATGCTAGCACCCGCCAGAATCCACCGCCTCGAGGCCATAAGCTGCACAAATGACAGCGGATGCCGGGCATCCGACCAAGAAGTGTCCCCACTAAGAGTAAGCTTAACAATTAACACATTTCTAATTTGTGACTTTCAACACTACGACATTTTGACAGTCCCTCTTCCCCCACGATGTCACTCCTTTAACACACCTCTAGAGTCTCGCTTACATCACGACGGCGCCCCGCTTTGCCACCTTTCCTTGCGGTCGTTTTAGCTAAACCGCTTCTTGAAGCCCCAAAGGCACTAAACCGACGAGCGCAGCGTACCTCTAGACAATAAAGCCTTTCGGCATTCACACCCACCTGAGCCCACGCACTAGGCTCCTGAAACAGTAAAGCGCGACAAAACCGCAAACTATCGACAATCCGCGCACCAGAACATGTACTAAACCGGCTGCACAACAAGCTTCAGCAGTTCTTTAGATGCTTCTAGATTCATAAATACTCACTGGCACGCAACAGCTCCCCTTCAACAACTCCTGTAGCAGCCAAAAGGATGAGGACTGGGGTCGGAATCTATCTGTACATACGCAAACCGCCCTTGCTCCTTCAGCAGGAGCAAGGGCGGTTCTGTGAGCGCGTTTCGAGTAATCCTCAGGAAAAGCGGCTAAATGCGGCCGTTTTCCTCGTCCTCACGGCGGTTAGCCTCGTTGAGGCGGCGGAACATCTCCGCTTCCTCGTCGTGGTTATCCGAGTGGATTTCGTGTACTCGGTGCATGAGGGCCGAATCATCAGGGCTGAAGGTGCCCTGGGTCTCGGAGTCAGCGAGTCCGAGGTGGTTCAGCTGCTTCGGCACCTGAGCGCCTGCATACTCGAGCGGAACCGGGTGGCCTTCGGCATCAACCGGGCCGAGCGGCTGGTGAACCTCGATGAAGGCACCATTCGGCATCTGCTTGATAACGCCGGTTTCAATACCGTGCTCGAGAACCTCCCGGTCAGAGCGCTGCAAACCAACGCAAATGCGGTAGGTCATGAAGTACGCAATCGGAGGAAGCACGATGAGGCCGATACGACCAACCCAGGTCATAGCGTTCAGCGAAATCTGGAAGAAGTGTGCCACGTGGTCGTTACCACCGGACAGGGTGACCAGCAGGAAGAACACGATGGCAGCAGCGCCGATAGCGGAGCGGGTAGGAACATCGCGCGGACGCTGCAGCAGGTTGTGGTGTGCATCGTCACCGGTGAACTTCTTCTCCAAGAACGGGTACGCCATTAGCAGGACGACCATGAGGCCACACAGCAGAGCTACCCAGAACGCGGAAGGAATGGTGTAGTTGCCAATGTAGAGTTCCCAAGCCGGCATGACACGGGCAACACCGTCAGTCCACAGCATGTAAATATCTGGCTGGGAACCAGCAGAAACTTGGGATGGATTATAAGGTCCAAGCAGCCAGATGGCGTTGATGGTCAGCAAACCAGACATCAGCGCCAGTACGCCAGCCACCATCATGCCCATACCAATGGCCTTGGTGGCGAAGACCGGCATAATGCGGACGCCAACGACGTTGTTCTCCGCACGGCCCGGTCCAGGGAACTGGGTGTGCTTCTGGAACCAAACCATAATCAGGTGGGCTGCAATCAGGCCAAGGATGATGCCCGGAATAACCAGAACGTGCAGGATGTAGAAACGATCCAGCATCAGGTCGGACGGGAAGTCACCGCTAAAGATTGCCCAGTGCAGCCAGGTGCCGATAATCGGCAGACCCAGGATGATGGCGGACATGATTCGCAGACCAACACCGGAAAGCAGGTCATCCGGCAGGGAGTAACCAAGGAAGCCCTCGATCATGCCCAGCAGAATAAGTGCGCAACCGATAATCCAGTTTGCTTCACGCGGACGACGGAACGCGCCGGTGAAGAAGATACGCAGCATGTGCGCAACCATGGACATCATGAACAGCAGAGCTGCCCAGTGGTGCATCTGGCGCACGAACAAGCCACCACGAACTTCAAAAGAGATATCCAGCGCGGTGGCGTATGCGCGGGACATTTCTACACCATTAAGCGGTGCATAGGTGCCGTCGTAAATGACCTTGGTGATGGAAGGGTCGAAGAACAGCGCCAGGTAGATACCGGTCAGTACAAGAATGATGAAGCTGTATAGCGCCATCTCACCAAGCATGAAGGACCAGTGGGTCGGAAAGACCTTGTTCAGCTGAGTCCTCAACACGCCGGCGGCGCTATAGCGCTCATCCATGTTGTTGCCCATTTGGGCGAGTTTATTGCTCATTATGACTTACGCTCCCAGAATGCCGGGCCGACAGGCTCAATGAAGTTGCCCTGTGCAACGAGGTAGCCCTCGTCATCCACCGTGATAGGCAGCTGTGGCAGTGCGCGGGCAGCCGGGCCGAAGACCGGCTTACCGTACTGCAAAGCGTCGAACTGCGACTGGTGGCACGGGCACAGGATTCGGTTGGTCTGAGCCTCATACAGAGAGGTCGGGCAACCGATGTGGGTACAGATCTTGGAGTAGGCGTAGTAATCACCGTGGTGGAAGTCTTCCTGACCTTCGCGCTCGATTGCCTTCTGAGCGTCGTTGTGACGCAGGCGAATCAGCATGACCGCATTGCGGTTGCCGTGAATCGAGTGCATGTGGTGCTCGTAGACATCGCGCTCGGCATCGTACTTGTCGCCATCATTAACGTCTTCTTCCGCCAGCGGGAAGACGGTTTCCATACCGCCTGCCGCTAGATCCTCTGGACGCACGCGAACCAAGCGGGTTACACCCTTGGTGCTGTAGTGTTCACCAGTTTCACCAGAGTGCTTCTCGGCAATAGTACCGGTGTCGCGGGCGAGGTAAAGCTTGACGCCTTCATTGTGCAGGGTCCAACCGGAAGTCCACAGGGTGCCGTCGCCGGCATAATTCATGTTGTGGCGTACCTTCCAAGGGTTTTTGATTGCGCCGCCGAGCGGAGCAATCACGGTTAGACCAAACAGAACGCCGGCGCCGCCCAGCAGACCCTGAACGGTCTTGCGACGACCCAGAGTCGAGGTCTTCCAAGAGTCGTTCAGTAGAGCGGTCAGGGTACGGCGGTCAACCTCTTCGGACGGACCGTCGTGACGACGCTGAACGGAAATCTCCTCTGGGAGAATCTTCTTAACGTACTGAACAATGGCAATGCCCAAGCCGCAAATTGCGAGGGCAGCAGTAATACCCAGCAGAGGGGTGTAAAGAGTGTGCCAAATGTGGCCCTCCTCCCCTAGCTGCTTGTACTGCCACGGCCAGAACAGGTAAACGCCGAGGAATCCAAGGCCGCCAATGACGGACAGGAACAACCAGATAGCAACGTTACGTCCAGCGCGCTTTTCAGCTGGGTCACCTTCGACTGGGAAGCGCTCCTTACGGAACGCAACGGTGACGTCGTCGAGCTCGGTACCAAGAGCAGCGAGTTCATCGTTACTCATCTTGTCGAGCTCAGCGTTAGTGTAATTCTTCTTCACATTGCTCATGAGCGCGATCCAATCCACATAGCGGCAGCGCACAGGGCGCTAATGCCGATGATCCACATTGCCAGGCCTTCCGCTACTGGGCCGAGACCACCAAGGTCCCAACCTGCTGGGGAAGGAGTTTCCTTTGCAGACTTGAGGTAGGCAATGATGTCCTTCTTCTCGTCTGCGGTCAGCTGGCGGTCAGAGAACTTAGGCATGTTCTGCGGGCCGGTCAGCATTGCCTGGTAGATCTCCTGCTCACTTGCCGGAGCCAGCTCCGGAGCGAACTTACCGGAAGACAGTGCGCCGCCCTGGCCGGTGAAGTTGTGGCAGGATGCGCAGTTCATGCGGAAGAGCTCGGAGCCCTTCGCTATGTCTTCTGCCTGAATTTCGCCGTTGTAGTTAGCACCACGCAGCGATTCCTGGGCAACGCTTCCGTCGTCGTTGTAGACAATGTCAGCGCCGCCACCGTTAGCTGCAACATATGCAGCCAACGCCAGAGTCTGTTGCTCAGTGTAGCGGGGAGCCTTGCGCTCTGCCTGTGCGTCGTTAGACATCATCGGCATACGGCCGGAGTGCACCTGGAAGTACACGGAACCAGCACCGACACCAACGAGGGACGGACCGCGACCTTCGATGCCCTGCAGATTGGCACCGTGGCAGGTGATACAAGCGGTGTCATAGATGTCCTTACCCTCTTGGACGAGGGCTTGGTCATCTTTTTCCGCCGTGGCGACCTGTGCGTCTGGGGTCAAGGCAGAAGCCAAGACGCCCGCACCGGACAGGCCAATCGCCAAAGCGAAGCCACCGGCAAGGGTGCGCTTCGCCTTGCGGCGACGGCGGGTCTTCTTAGCCGCCGCAGTGGTCTGCTCCACTGCCACGGACTGCGAATTGTTATCCATCATTTTCCTTTAGATAACTCGAACACGGGAGGACTGTTTGGGGATCTTGGCCAGTGCTACTGAACCAAGTAAATAACGGTGAAAACGCCGATCCACACAACGTCAACGAAGTGCCAGTAGTAGGACACTGCCATTGCTGCGGTCGCCTGTGCCGGCGTGAACTTGGACTTAGCAACGCGCGCGAGAATGATTGCAAAAGAAATCAGGCCCGCGGTCACGTGCGCAGCGTGGAAGCCGGTGATGATGTAGAACACCGAGCCAAAGACGCTGGCCTGGACAGTCACACCTGCGTGAATCAACTCGGCCCACTCGAACGCCATGATGCCCAAGAACACAACGCCCAGTACCAGCGTCACGGTGTACCAGAGTCGAAGCTTGTAAACGTCACCCCTTTCTGCGGCAAACACGCCGAACTGCGAGGTCACAGAAGAAGAAATCAGCACTGCCGTAATGAGGAAACCCATGGGCAGGTTGATATGGGCGGTGTGCTCCGCCCAATCGCCTTCCTGACCGTTTGCTCGCGAGGTAAACCACATCGCGAACAGTCCGGCAAAGAACATCAATTCCTGAGACAGGAACACGATGGTGCCCACGCTGACCATATTGGGTCGGTTCAGCGAGGCAGCACGTGGTGCTGTCATACCTTGGTTAGAAACTACGCTCGTCACAGTGGCTATTATGGCTGTTCTGAGCGCTAAAGTCACCTCGATTCCCCCCCGCTTTCTCTATTCGTTTTTGATGCTTCATCCAGCGAACGTTCAGCTCGTGAGGGCCAAAAACAATATTCCTCCAAACGGGAACTTTTTACCCCGCTTTCCGACGCCCCATTGATGCAGGTGACACCACCAGCTGGGCCCTACCCTGAAATTCCTAAGCACCCCAGACGCCTGCGGCCCACGCTTGTCGATGCGCCAATTAGTGCACCCGATCCCAGTCCTCCAGAGAGATAAATCACATTCCACGGGCCCCCTAAACGCCCAGCTTTACAACTTTCGAACGACCCCCGCTAAAATCGGCTTCTACGTGCCAGAATGCAGAAGAAGACTAGTCGACAATACGTCACACAGTCAGGTGTCACTCCCCCACCGGCAAACTTTTTAGAAATCTCGGGAACTTTATGACGCGACAGACGACGCTGGATCGCCAAAGCCCTCCTAGCCATGATGACTAGGAGGGCGGAGAAGTTTTAGGCAGGGATTCCTTTACATCAAGGAATTAGTGCTTTTCCTTCGGCAGGCCGTACTGCAGGGACAGGCCGGTGCAGGCCGCGATGAGGCAGACAGCGCCGAGGGCAATCAGCCAGAAGTAGAGGAAGATGATACCCAAGCCAAGGAGGCCAATGGCGCCAGTCATAGCCAGCGGCCAGATGGAGCTTGGGGAGAAGAAGCCCAGGATGCCAGCGGCATCTTCAGTTTCTGCCTCTTCCCAATCTTCTGGCAGAACGTCACTGCGGTCATCAGTGAAGTGAAGGTAAGCACCCAGCATCATGCACAGCAGGAAGGCGAGGAACATGCCGACGATGCCAACCCACTCGGCACCGTAGAGGTAGCCGTCGTCCTTAACGAAGGTGACGCCGAAGATATAGACAATCAGCGAGACAAGAAGGTACGTCGCGATTGAGTAAAAGACTTTCGATGTTGCACGCATTGTGTTGTGTCCTTATCTCTTATGCCGCGGTGTTTACGTAGTTGTCGCCCTTAGCGGTGTCACGCTCGCCGGAGAACGGGTGGGTGGTTACCGCGTATGGGTCCTGGCCGATTTCTTCCAGAGCTTCCGCGTTGGTGGCTTCTGGGTTGTCCTCGCGGAACTTCAGGTAGGTGTTGAAGTCCTCCGGAGAGACAACGCGGATTTCAAAGTTCATCATCGAGTGGTAGGTACCGCACATTTCGGCACAACGGCCAACGAATGCGCCCTGCTTCTCAATCTTTTCTACCTGGAAGCTGCGCTCCTGAGCGTTTGCCTCGGGGTGTGCGTAGACGTCGCGCTTGAACAAGAACTCCGGTACCCAGAATGCATGGGAAACGTCGCCGGAAGCCAGACGGAACTCAATCGCGGTATCGGAAGGAAGGACCAGAACCGGAACCTCTTCGGTGGTACCGACGGTCTCAATCTTGTTGTAGTTCAGGTAGGAAAGGTCGCCCATGGACTTGCCGTGGATTGGGTTCGGGTTGTCCACGCCCTCAGGGTCGTGAGCAGTCTTCTCTGCCTCAGCCTGACGCTCCTTGTCGGCACCGTCGTAGTTCTCACCATTGACGTGATTCTCGGCGTAACCGAACTTCCAGTTCCACTGGAATGCAGTGACGTCGACGACAACCTTCGGATCCTTATCCAAGGCGGTGACCTTTTGCTGAGTCTGAACAGTGAAGAAGAACAGGCCCATAATGATGAGGATCGGGACGATGGTCAGAACCATCTCCAGCGGAACGTTGTACTGAATCTGGCGCGGGAACTCGCCCTTGCCATCTTTCTTCGCCTTCTTCGCGCTCCAGCGGAAGATTGCGGTGAGGAACAGGCCCCACATAATAAAACCAACGATCCATGCGGCAACCCAGACCCAAATCCAGAAGTTGTACATGGCCTCTGCCTCAGGAGTAATACCCTTCGGCCAACCGAATCCAAGGAGGTTCTCTACAGCAGTTGGCGCCTGAACGTCACAACCTGCCAGAGCGAGTCCACCCAGGGCAAGTGCGCCAGCTACGCCCGCCTTGCGGGCAAAGGTGCGCTTATTACGCTGTCCCACGTGTGTTCTGCCTTTCTGTCCACACAAAACTTCTCGAATACTCACAGAGCACTCTTACCCAATCAGAATAGAGGATAATTGCCAGATTCCCAGCCTGTTTAAAGGCACAAAAGGGCACCTAGTGTGCTCATTTCATATTCTCCTTCTGGTAGGTTACCGCCCCACCTGCACAATGTTCCAACCGCACCCCCAGTATCCATAGGCTTCGTGTGCGCCAATTCACAGGATTCTCGTGGAGCCATCATCCGAAAGTTCGCACCCCTATCGGGGAAGCTAATTCCAAGGCAGTCGGCAGGTTTCCTTAAGCCGTGGCGTGTTCTGGTTTCACGCTCTCTAGCCGTAAAGTGGGTGACTAGCAATAGACGCTTATATATAAGGAGCAATCTTTACATGTGCGGACTTCTTGGCATGCTCGCCGCCACAGGCAACGTAGATAAGTACGTTGATGCGCTGGAACGATCCCTGCCCTGCATGCGCCACCGCGGTCCAGACGCGGCCGGCACGTGGCATGACGGCGATGCCGCCTTCGGCTTCAATCGTCTGTCCATTATTGACTTGGAGCATTCCCATCAGCCCCTCCGCTGGGGCCCGAAGGACCAGCCTGACCGCTACGCCATGACCTTTAATGGTGAAATCTACAACTACGTAGAGCTACGCGAGGAGCTCACCGGTCTCGGCTACACCTTCCACACCGAGGGTGATGGCGAGCCCATTGTGGTGGGCTACCACCACTGGGGCAAGGATGTGGTTAACCACCTGCGCGGCATGTTTGGCATCGTCATCTGGGATACCCACACCAAGACGATGTTTGCTGCCCGTGATCAATTTGGCATCAAGCCGCTGTATTACGCCACCACCCCAGCAGGAACTGTCTTCGCTTCCGAGATGAAGTGCATCCTTGAAATGGCAGACGACATTGGTCTAGAACTCAACCTTGACCGACGCGCCATTGAACACTATGTGGACCTGCAGTATGTCCCGGAGCCAGAATCTCTCCACGCGAATATTCGCCGCGTTGAATCCGGCTGCACTGTCACTCTTCGCCCGGGCGAAGATGTCGTCTCCGAGCGGTACTTCAAGCCCCGTTTCCCTGTGCAGCAGGTAAAGCAAGGCGAAGAGCAGCAGCTGTTTAACCGCATTGCAGAGGCGCTCGAAGATTCCGTCGCTAAGCACATGCGTGCCGACGTCACCGTGGGTTCCTTCCTATCTGGCGGCATTGACTCCACCGCTATTGCCACACTGGCCAAGCGCCACAACCCAGATCTACTGACCTTTACCACCGGCTTCGAGCGCGAGGGATATTCTGAGGTCGATGTCGCGGCAGAGTCTGCGGAAGCTATTGGTGTGGAGCACATCGTCAAGATTGTATCCCCTGAAGAATATGCCGAGTCCATCCCGAAGATCATGTGGTACCTGGACAATCCGGTGGCTGATCCCTCGCTGGTACCGCTCTACTTTGTGGCGCAGGAGGCCCGCAAACACGTCAAGGTAGTTCTTTCCGGCGAGGGCGCAGACGAGCTCTTTGGCGGCTACACCATTTACAAGGAACCACTGTCCCTCGCCCCATTTGAGAAGATTCCGTCCCCACTGCGTCGCGGTCTGGGCAAGCTCTCGCAGGTTCTGCCCGAGGGCATGAAGGGCAAGTCCCTGCTTAATCGCGGCTCGATGACGATGGAAGAGCGCTACTACGGCAACGCTCGTTCCTTCAACTTTGAGCAGATGCAGCGCGTTATCCCGTGGGCAAAGCGCGAATGGGACCACCGTGAGGTTACCGCCCCCATCTACGCCCAGTCCGAGAACTTTGATCCGGTTGCCCGCATGCAGCACTTGGATCTATTCACTTGGATGCGCGGTGACATCCTGGTCAAGGCCGATAAGATCAATATGGCCAACTCGCTGGAGCTGCGCGTGCCCTTCTTGGACAAGGAAGTCTTCAAGGTTGCCGAGTCCATCCCTTATGACCTGAAGATCTCGCACGGCACCACCAAATACGCCCTGCGCAAGGCCATGGAACAGATCGTGCCGGCGCATGTTCTGCACCGCAAGAAGCTGGGTTTCCCAGTGCCGATGCGCCACTGGCTGGCCGGCGATGAGCTTTATGGCTGGGCCCAGGACACCATCAATGAATCCCAGACCGAGGACATCTTCAATAAGAAGGAAGTTCTCGAGATGCTCAAGGAGCACCGCGACGGCGTTTCCGATCACTCCCGCCGCTTGTGGACCGTGCTGTCCTTTATGATCTGGCACGGCATCTTTGTGGAAAAGCGCATCGATCCGCAGATCGAGCAGCGCGACTACCCAGTCAAGCTCTAAGAGCCTTCCACACATACAAAGAGGGTGGGTGCCAGTGGCACCCACCCTCTTTTCTGTCCTTCTATTTAGTTGAAGGAATCGCCACAAGCGCAAGAGCCGGTGGCATTCGGGTTATCAATGGTGAAACCCTGGGACTCGATGGTGTCAGCGAAGTCAATCTTGGCACCGGTCAGGTAGGGAACGGACATCTTGTCCACAACGAGGTTTACGCCGCCTACCTGGTCAACCTTGTCACCATCCAAGGTGCGGTCATCAAAGTAGAGCTGGTAGCGCAGGCCAGCGCAGCCACCAGGCTGGACGGCAATGCGCAGAGAGAGATCGTCGCGGCCTTCCTGATCAAGCAGCGCCTTTGCCTTTGCGGCTGCTGCTTCAGTCAGAATGACGCCGGTTGCGGAAGCTGGAGCGGTCATCACTTCTCCTCAATAAGTATTGGATTCGTTGCCACTACCCTACCCGGTTAGTTCAGGTGGGAAAAGGTAGCCCATACCTACAACACCATCTGGGCCGGGCCTATTCCCCTATTCACACCTAAACCTTGTAGTGTGAGGAGCGTGAAACTCCCGTGGCAAAAAGATGACAAGACCTCCACTGAACCCGCCCCTGTACAGGACAAAGCTCAGGCCAAAGTTCAGGAAGAGCCCCAGCGCAAGGGCTACACCCCACCGAAGGGTCGTCCTACGCCAAAGCGCGCAGAGCAAGAGATTGCGCGCGGCGTAAAGCGTGATCCCAATGGCATGTCCGATGCGCAGCGCTACCAGCACCGCAAGGACATGAAGAAGTCCATGAGCAAGGACGAGTGGAAGGAATATAAGAAGAAGGAGCGCCAAGAGCGCCAGCAGGCCAACCGCGAGCAGCAGGCCCGCATGGCAGAAGGCGATCCGCGCTTCCTCCCCGCCCGCGACCAGGGTGAAGTGCGCGCCTATGTGCGCGATTGGGTGGATGCCCGCCGCAGCCTGAGCAACTGGGTCATGCCGATGGCCTTGGTGCTCATCGTGGTCATGTTCTTGACCTACGCGGTACCCAGCATTGCAACAATCATCAACGCGGTAGCGATGGTTATCCTCGTAATCTTCGCCATCGAGGGCGTCATTTTGGCCCGCCGCTGCAATAATGCCGTGCGCGCCAAGTTCCCTGGCACCACCGAAGCCGGCTTTAGTCTTGGTTTTTATGCGTATTCTCGCGCCAGCCAGCCGCGCAAGTGGCGCATCCCGCGCCCCCGCGTGGAGCTCGGCGCTGACGTTTAGGGGGACTACTCATGGCCATTCCGCAGCCCGATAAGCAGGCACATACCGCACAGGACGCGCAGCTCGCCCCTTGGGGGCGCCTGACCGACGCCGCTCAATGGCTGGCTGCTTGCCAAGGCGCGGCACCTGCCCATGAGCCGCGGCGCGTGCGGGCCGTGATTTTCGCGGATCAAGAGACCTCGCTTTCGGCCGCTGAGACCGCTGCGCGTCGCGCCGAGGCCGGGCTGAATGTAGTCACCGTGACGGATTATTCCCAAGCCTACAGCCTTGGAGCCGCAACAGCGGATGCGGAAATTGATGCCGGGGCTGACCTACTGATTCCCGGCGGCGAAGAGCTCGCCCGAGTACCGGCCGTGGTAATGGCAACTATGACGCAAACGGAACCGGTAGTGATCGTCGGCAAGCAGCGCAGCGTGGAAGACTGGAAGCGCGAGGTTTGCGCTATCCGGGACGCCATGTTCCGCGCCCGCAACCTCGAAGGCATGGAGCTGGTTGAATCGTGCCAGTCCACCGTACTAGCAGCCACGGTGGGGTTCATTACCCGGGCCGCGGAGCGCCGTACGCCCCTGCTTATCGACGCCCCCTTGACCGCCACCGCCGCGCTCCTTGCCGAGCGCGATAATCCCGGTGTGAAAGACTGGCTCTTCGCCACCTCCCTATCCACTGCCCCTGCGCACAAGTTGGCACTGGAAAAGCTAGGGCTCCACCCCCTCCTGGAACTGGGAATGGAGCCACAACCTACGCTCGGTGCCCTCGCGGCGCTGCCACTGCTGCTCACCGGAGTGGAGATCGCCGCGGACGCCTAAGCGGGGGTTACTTCACTAGGGTATGGAGCCAACCGTGGGTATCCTCCACTGCGCCGCGCTGGATTCCGGTGAGGCGCTCGCGCAGGGCCATGGTGATCTCCCCCGCTTCATTGCCATTGACCTGGAAGTCGGCAGAGTCTCCCAACACGTGACCCACCGGCGTAATAACCGCGGCAGTGCCACAAGCAAAGGCCTCTGACATAGCGCCGGATTCGGCATCGCGCTGCCACTCTTCGGCAGTAATGCGGCGCTCGGTGACCTTGTAGCCCACATCCTGTGCTACCTGCAATAGGGATTCGCGGGTAATGCCGGGCAGCAAAGAGCCCGATAGTTCTGGTGTAACAATCTCCGCGCTATCACCAGAGCCATACACAAACATCAGGTTCATTCCGCCCATCTCCTCGATGTAGCGGCGCTCAATGGCATCCAACCAGACAACCTGGTCACACCCCTTTTCATCTGCCTGGGCCTGCGCCAAGAGCGAGCCTGCATAGTTGCCCGCAAACTTGGCCGCGCCGGTGCCGCCAGGGGCTGCGCGCACGTAGTCAGTGGATAGCCACACCGAAACCGGCTTGATTCCGCCGCTGAAGTAGGAACCCGCTGGGGAGGCAATGAGCACGTAGCGGTAGGAATTGGCCGGGTGAACTCCCAAGGAGACTTCGGTGGAGATCATAAAGGGGCGCAGGTACAGCGCTTCTTCCCCGCCGGCTTCTGGTACCCAGTCCTGATCCACCTCAACCAATTGGCGCAGGGACTCAATAAACTCCTCCTGCGGAAGCTCGGGCATAGCCAAGCGCTCAGCAGAATTGATAAAGCGCTGCGCATTGTGGTCCGGCCGGAAGGTAGTAATAGAACCATCCGGCTGACGGTAGGCCTTGATGCCTTCAAAGATTGCCTGCCCATAATGGAATACGTTGGTGGCAGGTTCCATGGTCAGCGGTCCGTACGGGCGCACCTGAGCATCGTGCCAGCCCTTTTCTTCGGTCCAGTCAATGGTGACCATGTGGTCTGTAAAGTGCTTGCCAAAGCCGGGGTTGGCGAGGATGTCGCTCAAGTCTTCCGCGGACGTGGGGTTATCGGTACGAGTAATCGTGTAATCAAGCATGCCCACAATCTACCCCTTTATCTATAGCGAGGCAGGAATAAGTTCATCGCCGAGCGGTACAGTGGAGGGAAGATTGATAAGCCTTTCCATAAAGGAGGAGACAATGGCACAGTCCGATCTACCAGCACGCGGCCACTTTCCCCAGGTAAAGCTGGGAAAGAAGGTTCCTAAGAAGGCGGAAGCTCTACTTATCGCCGCTTTCGAGGGCGAAGGCGGCCTCGAACTGCCAGGCACCGATCTACTTGGGGGCGCAGCGCTGCGTTCCACCTATGAAGCACTGGTGGCCGTCGGGGCCTCTGGCAAGGCCGGTGAGGTCACGCGCGTGCCGGCTCCGGCCAAGGCGGGCGTGGCCTCCATCATCGCCGTTGGCTTGGGCGATGCGGAAGAAGTAGACGATGAGACGCTGCGCCGCGCTGCGGGCCAGGCCGCACGTTCCATCACCAAGGTGGGGGCCGTAGCCACCTCGCTAGGCGATTTTGGCGTCGCCCCAGTGGTAGAAGGCCTCATCCTCGGCGGCTATAAGTACTCTGGCCTGCGCTCTGAGTCGGTCGCGGAGACCACCACTTACACCGTGGTGGCGGAGAAGTCCGCACAAGAGGAATTCGACAGCGCCAAGATTACCGCCGAATCCGTCCTCATCGCCCGCGACCTAGTCAATACCCCCTCCAACCTGCTCTACCCAGAAACCTACGCCGCGTTCCTGTCCACCCAAGCGGCAGAAGCCGGCCTTGAGGTAGAGGTCTTGGACGAAAAGGCACTGGAAAAGCAGGGCTTTGGCGGCATCATGGCCGTCGGCCGTGGGTCCGCACGTCCGCCGCGCTTGGTCCGCTTGAGCTGGAAGCCGAAGAAGGCCAAGCGCCACGTCGCCCTAGTAGGCAAGGGCATTACCTTTGATACCGGCGGTATTTCCCTGAAGCCGGGCGCCAAGATGTGGGACATGATTTCTGACATGGGCGGTTCCGCTGCAATGGCCGCGGCCATCATCGCTGCGGCAAAGCTAAACCTGAAGGTGGGCATCACCGCTACCCTGCCGCTGGCAGAAAACATGCCAGGCAGCGATGCTACCCGCCCAGGCGATGTCATCACCCACTACGGCGGCATTACCTCCGAGGTACTCAACACTGACGCGGAGGGCCGCCTCGTGCTTGCCGACGCCATTGCGCGCGCCAGCGAGGACAAGCCCGATTTCCTCATCGAAACCGCGACCTTGACCGGTGCACAGATGGTCGCCCTAGGTGAGCGCACCGCCGGCGTGATGGGCTCGGAAGAATTCCGCGATCGCATGGCCGAGATTGGCCGCGAGGTGGGCGAGAAGGCATGGGCCATGCCTTTGCTAGAGGAACACGAGGAATCCGTGAAGTCCGCCAGCGCCGATATCCGCAATATCAACGCCAAGCGTGAGGGCGGCATGGAATACGCCGGCACCTACCTCCAGCACTTCGTGGGCGAGGGAATCGAATGGGCTCATATCGACGTGGCAGGCCCTTCCTTCAACACCACGGGCGCTTATGGATACACCCCAAAGATGGGCACCGGCGTGCCCACCCGCACGGTGGTTGCCGCCTTGCGCGAGATTGCTGAATTAAAGTAGCACCACAACAGGCTTAGTGCGTTTAGAATCCTAGAAGCATGAAGCCTGCTTTAATCATCGTTGACGTGCAACATGACTTCTGCCCCGGCGGCGCCTTAGGCACCGAGCGGGGCAACGAGGTCGCTGTAAAAATCGCTACCCTGCAACGGGATTACGAAACCGTCGTAGCCACGCAGGATTGGCACATCGATCCGGGTTCTCACTTTTCTAAGGACCCGGATTTTGTCGATTCTTGGCCCGTGCACTGCGTAGCCGAGTCCCACGGCGCAGCCATGCATGAGGCCATCGGGCCGGCGCAAGCCTACTTCCGCAAGGGCGAATACACCGCCGCCTATTCCGGATTCGAAGGCGCTGCAAACGACACCTTGCTCGCTGACTGGTTGCGCGAGCGCCACATAGACGCCGTGGATATCGTGGGCATTGCCACCGATCACTGCGTGCGCGCCACGGCCGCCGACGCCCTCAGGGAGGGCTTTGCCGTCCGCGTATTGCGTGAATATTGCTCCCCAGTGGACGAAGCCCGCGGCGAGGCCGCGTTGCAAGAGTTGGCCGCCGCCGGCGCCACCATCTGCTAAACACAGGAAAACGCCTACGGCCCTCGAACCGAATCTGGTCCGAGGGCCGCTGACGTCTCTCTACAAGGTGTTTCCATCTATCGGCTAAAGCAGCCGCCCTCTGGAAACGGGAGGGGTTCTCTCTATCTCTCTCGCATGCGCTCTCTCAAACGCATGAATTAAGTATGAGGTATCGAAATTGGATCCGGGTGTCAAGTACCTGAAAGTTTCCTGTTGGATTATGCCACCAAGGCTCCTACTACCTCACCTCGACAAATGCGTCTCCACCCAAACGGCGAAAGCCCTGCGCTATGCGAGACGATTGTTATAGGGCGATCTGCGTCCCCACGGGTGCCCGAGCACGGGCTGAGAGTGCGCTAAAGCTGCGCATAGACCGTTCGAACCTGTTTGGTTAATACCTACGAAGGAAGAGAGGAGCGCTTGCCATGACGGCTGCCCCAGAAAACCACCCTAAGCATTCCTATTCCCCCATTCACCACGACGGTCTAGAAGTTCCAGAGACCGAAATCCAACTGGATGATTCCCCACAAGGTCCCAATGAGCCCTTCCGCGTCTACCGCACGCGTGGGCCAGAATGCGCACCTGAAGTGGGGCTACCCGCCCTGCGCAGCGAGTGGATTAGCGAGCGCGCAGATACCAAAGAGTACGCCGGTCGCGGCCGCGAGCTGGCTGACGATGGACGTGCCGCACAACGCCGCGGGGCGTCTTCCCAAGAATGGAAAGGCCCTAAGCGCACGCCGCTTAAGGCTCAGCCTGGGCGCCGCGTAACCCAAATGCACTACGCCCGCCAAGGAATCATCACCCGCGAAATGGAATTCGTAGCACTGCGTGAGCACTGCGATCCGGAATTCGTTCGTGCTGAGGTAGCTCGCGGCCGCGCCATTATCCCTAATAATGTCAACCACCCCGAGTCTGAGCCCATGATCATTGGGCGAAAATTTCTCACCAAAATCAACGCCAATATTGGTAACTCCGCGGTTACCTCCTCCATCGAGGAAGAAGTGTCCAAATTGCGCTGGGCCACCCAGTGGGGCGCGGACACCGTAATGGATCTTTCCACTGGTGACGATATCCACACCACCCGCGAGTGGATTCTGCGCAATTCCCCAGTTCCCATTGGCACCGTGCCTATTTACCAAGCATTGGAAAAGGTCAATGGTGTGGCAGAGGATCTGACCTGGGAAATCTTCCGCGATACCGTCATCGAGCAATGCGAACAGGGTGTGGACTATATGACCATTCACGCCGGTGTGCTCTTGGCGTATGTACCGCTAGCAAGCAATCGCGTGACCGGCATTGTCAGCCGCGGTGGCTCCATCATGGCGGGATGGTGCCTTGCTCACCACAAAGAGTCATTTCTGTACGAGCACTTCGATGAGCTATGCGAGATTTTCGCTCAATACGATGTCGCATTTTCGCTTGGCGACGGCCTGCGCCCCGGCAGCCTTGCCGATGCCAACGACGCTGCCCAATTTGCAGAGCTAAAGACTATTGGCGAACTTACCCGCCGCGCCTGGGAGTATGACGTCCAAGTCATGGTGGAAGGCCCCGGACACGTGCCGCTCAACATGATTCAAGAAAACAACGAACTCGAACAGGACTGGGCTTCAGATGCCCCCTTCTATACCCTGGGCCCTCTAGTTACCGATATCGCCCCTGGCTATGATCACATCACTTCCGCCATCGGTGCCGCCCATATCGCAATGGGTGGTACGGCCATGTTGTGCTATGTCACGCCGAAGGAGCACTTGGGACTGCCCAACCGCGATGATGTAAAAACTGGTGTCATTACTTATAAGATTGCGGCGCACTCAGCGGACGTTGCCAAGGGACATCCAGGCGCCCGCGCATGGGACGATGCCATGAGCAAGGCCCGCTTTGAATTTCGCTGGAATGACCAATTTGCGCTCTCCCTCGACCCAGAGACCGCTCAGGCCTATCACGATGAAACGTTGCCTGCTGAGCCAGCAAAGACCGCACACTTTTGTTCCATGTGTGGGCCGAAGTTCTGCTCCATGCGCATTAGCCAAGACATCCGCGAGATGTTCGGCGGGCAAATGGCCGAGCTCGGCATGCCGACGCTGGGCGAGCAGGTCCGTGCGGCAGCCCACGGCCCAGCACCACAGGAAGGTATGCAGGAAAAATCCGCCGAATTCCGCCGCAACGGGTCTCAAATTTATTTACGCGAGGATGCTGACCTAGCTTAGCTCTCGCCCTGTATCGGGATTTTCGCCGCGCTCAAATCGGGCGCGGCGTTGCCTTTGTTCTTCCCTTTTGCGCAAGATGCGCTGCCTTTCCATGCGATCGCGCATGCGCTGCGGATAGCCGGTTTCTTCCACGTCATAAATATCGCAGCTCAAAAGTTTGGCCACCGCATCAATTCCTTTCGGCCCGCCAATACGGCGCCGGATAAAATCGCCGTGTTCATCCACAACGACAACGGACATCTCATTGACTACAGTTTCCGGTTCCACAAAGGCCTCTACATATACCTTTCCGGCGGCCCATTGTTGCAGATCCTGCGCGTCTTCCGGGCGGATGGTCTCCCCCGGTCCGCGGGGTGGTCGCAGTGACGATCTGGACTTGTTGCGGCGGAAAGGGTTGAACATAATTCCCTAGCTTACCCGGAAGGAGGGTAGTTACTAACCCCACATCTGCACGAGGGTGAGCATCACGCTGTAAGATTGTCGGGTAGCGATAGAACACTTCCAACTTTCGAGGAGTCTTATAACTCATGGCGAACTCCGTTGAGATGCCCGAGCTGGGCGAATCCGTAACCGAAGGCACCATCACGCAGTGGCTCAAGTCCGTAGGCGACACCGTCGAGGTCGACGAACCATTGCTCGAGGTCTCCACTGACAAGGTCGATACCGAAATCCCCTCCCCCGTAGCCGGCACCATTATTGAAATTAAGGCTGACGAGGATGACACCATCGAGGTCGGCGAGGTCATCGCCATCATCGGTGACGAGGATGAGGCAGGCTCCGCATCCAACGACTCCTCCGCTGACAAGGGCGAGGAAGAAGCAGAAGAAAAGAAGGAAGAGCCGAAGGCTGACTCCTCCAACGGCGGCTCCGGCGACGCAGCCGACGTGGAAATGCCAGAACTCGGCGAATCCGTCACCGAGGGCACCATCACGCAGTGGCTGAAGTCCGTAGGCGACACCGTCGAGGTAGACGAGCCACTGCTCGAGGTCTCCACCGACAAGGTCGACACCGAAATTCCTTCCCCAGTAGCAGGCACCCTGGTAGAAATCCTCGCAGACGAGGACGACACCATCGAGGTCGGCGAAGTCATCGCCCGCATCGGCGACGAAAACGCCACCGCATCCTCCTCCGAGGCCAAGCCAGAGCCACAGGAAGAAAAGAAGGAAGAGCCAAAGGCCGAAGAAAAGGAAGAGCCAAAGGCTGACTCCTCCAACGGCGGCTCCGGTGACGCAGCCGACGTGGAAATGCCAGAACTCGGCGAATCCGTCACCGAGGGCACCATCACGCAGTGGCTGAAGTCCGTAGGCGACACCGTCGAGGTAGACGAGCCACTGCTCGAGGTCTCCACCGACAAGGTCGACACCGAAATTCCTTCCCCAGTAGCAGGCACCCTGGTAGAAATCCTCGCAGACGAGGACGACACCATCGAGGTCGGCGAAGTCATCGCCCGCATCGGCGACGAAAACGCCACCGCATCCTCCTCCGAGGCCAAGCCAGAGCCACAGGAAGAAAAGAAGGAAGAGCCAAAGGCCGAAGAAAAGGAAGAGAAGAAGCCAGAACCGAAGGCTGAGGAGAAGAAGGAGTCCAAGCAGGATTCCTCCCTGAACACCTCTGCCAAGGTAAACAATGGCGACAACGTTCCTTATGTCACCCCACTGGTACGCAAGCTGGCTGAAAAGCACGGCGTAGACCTCAACACTGTTGAGGGCACCGGCGTGGGCGGCCGCATCCGCAAGCAGGACGTGCTCGCCGCTGCTGGCGAGGGCGATGCACCTGCCAAGTCTGGCGCACAGTCCGATAACTCCCCACGCGCACGTTGGTCCACCAAGTCCGTGGATCCGGCTAAGCAGGAGCTCATCGGCACCACCCAGAAGGTCAACCGCATCCGCGAAATCACCGCTGCCAAGATGGTCGAGGCGCTGCAGATTTCCGCGCAGCTTACCCACGTCCAGGAAGTCGACATGACTGCCATCTGGGATATGCGCAAGAAAAACAAGCAGGCGTTCATCGACAAGCACGGTGCCAACCTGTCCTTCCTGCCATTCATCGTGAAGGCTACCGCCGAGGCTCTGGTCTCCCACCCGAACGTCAATGCGTCTTATAACCCAGAGACCAAGGAAATGACCTACCACTCGGACGTCAACATCGCTATCGCCGTTGACACCCCGAAGGGCCTGCTCACCCCGGTCATCCACAAGGCACAGGACATGACCCTGCCGCAGATCGCTCAGCAGATTGCAGAGCTGGCTGATAAGGCCCGCAATAACAAGCTGAAGCCGAACGATCTCACCGGTGCTACCTTCACCGTGACCAACATCGGTTCCGAGGGCGCCATGCTCGATACCCCGATTTTGGTTCCGCCACAGGCCGGCATCCTGGGCACCGCGGCCATTGAAAAGCGCCCAGTTGTTGTCAACGAGAATGGCCAGGACGCCATCGCTATCCGCCAGATGTGCTACCTGCCATTCACCTACGATCACCAGGTAGTTGACGGTGCGGACGCAGGCCGCTTCATTACCACCATCAAGGACCGCCTGCAGACCGCTGACTTCCAGGCAGACCTCGAAGTCTAAAGGTTCTATCGCCGCTTGAAGCCTCTTAGCCCCACTGCGGGGCTAAGAGGCTTTAGCTATGTCTGGGGTGCCAAGTGGGGGTGATGGATCCACAATCACCGGACTAATCCATCCCCTTTTATTCGAGGTCTTGAGGATGCCTTGCCCCTAAGCCCATGGTGAGCGCACTGGGCGCAGTTCTATACAGTGACGCGCTGCATAAAAGTTTCCAAAGGGGGATCGGCTCACCCATTGTTAAACATATAATTGGGGCGGTTACAGCCACTGTCCCCCTATTAAGGAGTCTCACTGACATGGAATTCATCTCCCGCCACCTAGGGCCGGATTCTGCGGAGCAGGCCACCATGCTTGCGAAGGTAGGCTACGACAGCGTGGACGCGCTGGTCGATGCCGCCATTCCGTCAAAGATCCGCGCCGCAGAACTGCCTCAGCTTCCTGAGGCACTCTCGGAAGATGAGGCGCAGGCTACATTGCGGGAGTACGCCAACCAAAACACCGTGCTGAAGTCCTTCTACGGACAAGGCTTTTCTGACACCCTCACCCCCGCGGTCATCCGCCGCGGTTTATTGGAAGATGCGGGATGGTACACCGCCTACACCCCGTATCAGCCAGAGATCTCCCAGGGTCGTCTGGAAGCGCTGCTGAACTTCCAGACCATGATTGAGTCCCTGACCGGCCTGCCCATCGCGAATGCATCCTTGCTGGATGAGGCCTCCGCCACCGCGGAAGCCGTGGGGCTTATGTCCCGCGCGGTAAAGAAGGGTCGCCGCGTGGTACTGGATTCTCGCCTGCACCCGCAGGTGCTTACCGTCGCCGCGGAGCGCGCCCGCGCGATTGACCTCGAGGTAGAGATCGTAGACCTGCGCGAAGGCCTCGTGGGCGAGGATCTCATCGGCGCAGTAATCGCCTACACCGGTACCGAGGGCGATATCTTTGACCCCTCCACCATCATCGAGGAGCTGCACACCCGCGGCGCTCTGGCGACCGTGGCCACCGACCCGCTTTCGCTGCTCCTGCTGGAGGAACCTGGCTCGCTGGGCGCCGATATTGTGCTCGGTTCTTCCCAGCGCTTTGGCGTTCCGCTCTTCTTCGGCGGCCCGCACGCTGCGTACATGGCAGTCACGGAAAAGCTGAAGCGCCAGATGCCTGGCCGCATCGTAGGCGTGTCCAAGGACGCGGATGGTCGCCCCGCTTACCGCCTAGCGCTGCAGACCCGCGAGCAGCATATTCGCCGTGAACGCGCTACCTCCAATATTTGTACTGCGCAGGCGCTGCTGGCCAATGTCGCCTCCATGTACGCCGTCTACCACGGCCCGCAAGGCCTCAAGGCCATTGCCCAGCGCGTCCACGCGCTCGCTTCCTCCTTTGCACAGTCCCTCAAGGATGCCGGGAAGCAACTCGTGTCCGAGGACTTCTTCGATACCGTTACTGTCGCCGGCGTAGACGCCGCCACCATCAAGGCTGACCTCCAGAAGGAGGGCTACCTCGTGCGTACCATCGGCGAGGACAAGGTATCGGTGTCCTTTGGTGAGTCGGCGACCAAGGAGGACGTCGCCAAGCTCGCCCAGGCCTTCGGCGCCAAAGCTGCTGAGGCCGACTTTACTCTGCCGGAGAACCTGCAGCGCGGCGAGGAGCCGCTCCAGCACGAAATCTTCAACCGCATTCACTCCGAGACCCAGATGCTGCGCTACCTGCGCAAGCTAGCCGATAAGGACCTGGCGCTCGACCGCACCATGATTCCGCTGGGCTCCTGCACGATGAAGCTCAACCCCACCGCCGCCATGGAACCCATCTCCTGGCCGGAGTTTGCGGGCATCCACCCCTACGCACCAGAGGAAACGACCGCCGGCTGGCGCGCCTTGGTAGACGAAATTGAAGGCTGGCTGGCCGAGGTCACCGGCTACGCCAAGGTCTCCATCCAGCCCAATGCCGGCTCCCAGGGCGAGCTGGCGGGTCTATTGGCCATCCGCCGCTACCACGTAGCCAATGGCGATAACGAGCGCGATGTAGTGCTCATCCCAGCTTCCGCGCACGGTACCAATGCGGCCTCGGCAACGCTGGCTAACCTGCGCGTTGTTGTGGTCAAGACCGCCGAGGATGGCTCTATTGACCTGGCAGATTTGGATGACAAGATTGCCAAGCACGGCAACCACATCGCCGGCATCATGGTGACCTACCCGTCCACCCACGGCGTCTTTGACCCGGAGGTCCGCGACGTATGCGATAAGGTCCACGCGGTGGGCGGCCAGGTCTACATCGACGGTGCGAATATGAACGCGCTGACCGGCTGGGCCCGCCCAGGCCAATTCGGCGGCGATGTTTCCCACCTCAACCTGCACAAGACATTTACCATTCCGCATGGCGGTGGCGGCCCGGGCGTGGGTCCGGTCGCAGTAGCCGAGCACCTCATCCCCTTCCTGCCCACCAACGCCGCGGATCCGCAGCTGGATGCCACCACCGCTACCCCGGTAGGCCAGGGCGTGCCAATTACCAATACCAAGTACGGCTCGGCTGGTGTGCTGCCGATTTCCTGGGCGTACCTAGCTATGACCGGTACGCAGGGACTAGCCCAGGCCTCCGCCCACGCGATTTTGGGCGCGAACTACCTGGCCAAGTCCTTGGAAGATTCCTTCCCGGTGCTCTACACCGGCAATGCTGGCTTGGTTGCGCACGAATGCATCCTGGATCTGCGCGCGCTTACCGACGCCTCCGGGGTCACCGCAGCTGACGTAGCCAAGCGCCTCGTGGACTTTGGTTTCCATGCCCCGACCCTCGCCTTCCCGGTGGCCGGCACCCTCATGGTCGAGCCCACCGAGTCTGAAGACTTGGCCGAGCTGGACCGCTTCATCGAGGCTATGCGCACCATCCGCGCCGAGATCCAAGAGATCATCGACGGCGAGGTGTCCTACGAAGGCTCCGTTATCCACCACGCACCATTTACCGCGGAGTCCGTCGGTGCCGATGCGTGGGAGTTCGCCTTCAGCCGCGAAAAGGCAGCGTGGCCCGTGAAATCCCTGCGCCACAGCTACAAGTACTTCCCGCCGGTGCGCCGCATCGACGAGGCCTACGGCGACCGCAACCTGGTCTGTAGCTGCCCACCACCAGAAGCTTTCGACATCGACGATTCTGAGGAGTAACCATGACCGAACTACTCACCTCCCCGCTTCATGCCGAGCACGACAAGCTCGGCGCCACCTTCACGGCCTTCGGCCCGTGGAATATGCCCTTGAAGTACCAGAATGAGCTGGAAGAGCACCGCGCGGTGCGCAGCACCGCTGGCCTCTTTGACCTATCCCACATGGGCGAAATCTGGGTCAACGGCGCCGACGCCGGCAAGTTCTTGTCCTATGCCTTCATCTCCAACTTTGAGCCCCTCAAGGTGGGCAAGGCCAAGTACTCCATGATTACCGCTGAGGACGGCGGCATCATCGATGACCTGATTACCTACCGCTTTGAAGAGGACAAATTCCTCGTCGTCCCGAATGCCGGCAACGCCGATACCGTATGGGACGAGCTCAATAAGCGCGCCGAGGGCTTCGATGTTTCCCTGAAGAACGAGTCCCGTGACGTCGCGATGATCGCCGTCCAGGGCCCTAAGGCCGCAGAAATCCTCGTCCCGCTGGTAGAAGACAATAAGCAGGACGAGGTATATAACCTCGGCTACTACGCTGCCACCATGGGCAAGGTAGCGCGCACCTTCGCCATTATCGCGCGCACCGGCTACACCGGTGAGGATGGCTTCGAGCTCATCGTGTATAACTCCGATGCCCCACAGCTGTGGGAAGAACTGCTCAAGGCCGGCGCGGAATACGACCTCAAGCCGTGCGGTCTTGCCGCCCGCGATTCCCTGCGCCTCGAGGCCGGCATGCCGCTCTACGGCAACGAGCTCTCTCGCGATATCACCCCGGTAGAGGCGGGCATGGCGCGTGCCTTTGCCAAGAAGGAGGCCGATTTCGTCGGCGCCGAGGTCATCCGCCAGCGCGCTGCCGAAGGCCCACAGGTAGCGATCACCGGTCTCACCTCCACGCAGCGCCGCGCCGCGCGCGCCGGAGCCGAAGTATTCGTGGGAGACAAGAAGGTCGGAACCGTCACCTCCGGCCAGCCTTCCCCCACCCTGGGACACCCAGTGGCCATCGCGCTGCTGGAAACCAGCGCTGAACTCGAGCCCGGCGCCGAAGTCGAGGTAGAGATCCGCGGCAAGCGCTATCCTTTTGAAGTAACCGCGTTGCCGTTCTACAAGCGCGATAAGTAAACACTTTCTCAACCAGCCCGAAAGGACTACATCACCATGGCTACCCTTCCACAAGATTTCTCCTACTCCGAAGACCACGAGTGGGTCAACGCCACCGCTGACGCCGTCGCAGGCGCTACCGTGCGCATCGGCATTACCTCCGTCGCTGCCGATCGCCTGGGCGAGGTTGTCTTTGCCGAGCTACCGGAGGTGGGCGATACCGTCACCGCCGGCGAGTCCTGCGGCGAAGTCGAATCCACCAAGTCCGTCTCTGACCTCTACTCCCCTGTCACCGGCACCGTCAAGGCCGTAAACGAGGCCGTGCACGATGACTACGCCGTCATCAACAACGACCCGTTTGGTGAAGGCTGGCTCTTCGAGGTCGAGGTAGATGAGGCAGGCGAGCTCATGGATGCCGCCGCCTACGCATCCGCTAACGGCCTGGACTAATTCGGCCCCACGCGGGAGGGTGTGCCACGCGCATCCTCCCGCTTTGCTTTGCCCACCGCACCAGAGGAAACTTTGAGGCTATGACTGCACCACGCGATCCTTTCTTCCCCGCCGAGCGCTCTATCCGCGCCTCCGATAAGCCACTAGAGGTCCGTTTCCTGGGCCGGATGGACTACCAGGAGGCGTGGGATTACCAGGCCGAGGTAGCGGCCGCCCGCGCCAAGGGCGAGCAGGGCGACGTGGTGCTTGTGGTCGAGCACCCCAATATCTATACCGCCGGCAAGCGCACCCAGCCAGAGGATATGCCGGATAACGGCCTGCCCGTCATCACCGTAGACCGCGGCGGGCGCATTACCTGGCATGGCGAGGGCCAGCTGGTCATCTACCCCATTATCAAGCTGGCTGAGCCTGTCGACGTCGTCGACTATGTCCGCCGCTTGGAGGAAGCCACCATCCAGACGGTTCGCCAGATGGGGGTGACCACCGCTGGGCGCATCGACGGCCGCTCGGGCGTCTGGGTCCCCTCCACCACCCAGGCCAAGGATCCGGCTGCCCCGAAGCGCGACCGCAAGATTGCCGCGCTGGGCATCCGCATTACCCGCGGGGTGACCATGCACGGCTTGGCGCTCAATTGCTGCAATACGCTGGAGTACTACGACCACATCGAGGCCTGCGGCATCGACGACGCCGACGTGACCACCCTGTCCCTAGAACTGGGCCACCAAGTCACCCTCGAGGACGCCACCCAGCCGCTGTTGCAAGCGCTGGACGACGCCCTCTCGGGCCGCCTCATCGTTGCCGACCACACCTTCGGCTCAGCCCCGGATCCCACGAAGCTGGCCAATGAAAGGGCACGGGAGAGGCGTCGGCAAGCGCGGCACTAGCCCTCGTTCGGGGCTGGCGCGGAATAGGATGTGACCCTGGCGACTTATACCTAGAAGAGCTATTAGCCATCACCACCATCAACCGATAAAGTGAGTTTTTGTGACTGTAAAGCCTGAAGGACGCAAGATGCTCCGCATTGAAAAGAAGAATGCGGAGTCACCCATCGAACAAAAGCCACGCTGGATTCGCAACCAGGTCCGCACCGGCCCGGGCTACGAGGACATGAAGTCCCGCGTGACCGGTGCCTCCCTGCACACCGTGTGCCAAGAGGCAGGCTGCCCGAATATCCACGAGTGCTGGGAATCCCGCGAGGCTACGTTCCTTATCGGTGGCGATAAGTGCACCCGCCGCTGCGACTTCTGCGATATTGCCACCGGCAAGCCGGAAGAACTCGACCGCGATGAGCCGCGCCGCGTGGCCGAAAACATCCAGGAGATGGACCTTAACTACACCACCATTACCGGCGTTACCCGCGACGATCTCCCGGATGAGGGCGCATGGCTCTACGCCGAGGTCGTGCGCAAGATTCACGAGCTTAACCCGCATACCGGCGTAGAAAACCTCACCCCGGATTTCTCCGGCAAGCCGGACCTGCTCGAGGAGGTCTTCGAAGCCAAGCCGGAGGTCTTCGCCCATAACCTGGAGACCGTGCCGCGCATCTTTAAGCGCATCCGCCCGGCCTTCCGCTACGAGCGCTCCCTGGACGTTATCCGCCAGGCCCACGACTATGGCCTGATTACCAAGTCCAACCTGATCCTGGGCATGGGCGAGACCGAGGATGAGGTCGAGGAAGCATTGCGTGACCTGCGCTCTGCCGGCTGCGATATCATCACCATCACCCAGTACCTGCGCCCCGGCCCGCGCTTCCACCCGATTGAGCGCTGGGTGCGCCCAGAGGAGTTCGTCGCCCACTCCAAGCTAGCCAAGGAGCTCGGCTTCGGCGGCGTCATGTCTGGCCCGCTGGTGCGCTCGTCCTACCGCGCCGGCCGCCTCTATGTGCAGGCCATGGAAAAGCGCGGCTTCGAGCTGCCGGAAAATCTCAAGCACCTGGCCGAGACCTCCCAGGGTGCCACCGCCCAAGAGGCCTCCACCTTGCTGGAGAAGTACGGCCCCTCGGAAGAGACTCCAGTGACCACCCGCATGGCCAAGACCCCGGCTAATGCGAATTCGGCGGCGGCCACCATCCGCTAAACCGAACGTTTTCATAACGGCCTGCGCTTTTCGCGTGGGCCGTTTTAACATTTATGCCCGTTGACCTTTAAAGTAGGAGCCATGGCGAAAGATGACAAGGCAGCACTAAAGGCTGCAAAGAAGCAAGAACGCGCGGCCAAGCGCCAGCAGCGTAAGCAAACCTGGTCCCAGATGTGGCAAGCATTCAATATGCAGCGCAAGCAGGATAAGGCGCTTATCCCCATCATGCTGGGTGCCTTCCTGGGCATGGGATTGCTCTTCTTCCTCATTGGCCTGCTTTTTAGCGGCCAGTGGTTCATGCTCATCCTCGGCTTGGGCATTGGCGCGTTGCTCGCCATGTTCCTCTTTACCCGCCGCCTTGAGCGCGATATGTACAAGCGCGTGGAAGACCAGCCGGGCGCTGCCGGCTGGGCGCTAGAGCAGCAGCTGCGCAATACCGTGGGCATCGTGTGGTCCGTAAAGACCGGTGTGGCCGCTACCCGCCAACAGGATCTTATCCACCGCGTCATCGGCAACGCCGGCGTCATCTTCGTTTGCGAGGGCAATAAGAACCGCGTTCGCCCCACCTTGAACCAGCTTAAGAAGCGTGTAGACAAGATCGCCGGCGGCGTTCCTATCTACGAGATCTTCGTGGGCAACGGCGAGGACGAGGTTCCCGTATCCAAGCTGCGCAATAGGGTCATGAAGCTGCCGCGCAACTTCAATAAGAACGAAACCTACGACAACATCCGCCGCATCGAGGCCATGGATTCCATGCCGGGTACCACCCCGGGCATGCCTAAGGGCCCTATGCCCCACCAGGCGCAGAACATGGCCGGCATGAACCGCCGCATGCGCCGTGCCCAGCAGCGCAAGAAGAATAAATAAGCGCCTAAAGCTAATCCCTGCTACACCGTCTACGGCGTAGCAGGGATTTTCTTATGCCCTTGAAAGCAGGCTGTTTAGGAGCGGATAACGATGGTGCCGGTGGCGCGGTCGTGCATTCCGCGTCCATCCGCATCAACCATGGCCGCTGGGAACAGCACACCGGTGAGCACTGTGCGCAACGCCGCGCGCCATAGGCCCACGTGGGCACCGGGGACATCGAGACGCGCCACGCCCATCCCCAGCAGCAGCATGCCGGGGGTGCGGGCAAAGAGCCAACCACACACAATGCCCATGATGACCCACAGGGCGTAGCCCAAGAAGGCCACACCGCCCAATTCCGTGGTGAACATGTGGATCAGGTTGGCAATGAGCATGCACACGATCCAGTCAATCGCCACGGCGCCGGCGCGGCGACCAACGGGGGCCAGTGACCCCGGCCCGGACTCCGGAAGGCCGAGCTTTTCGCCCGGCCAGCGGCCGGGGCCTTCCATGTCATCGTATTCGCCCGGAATATTCGGCCCGTCGAGCCACGTACGCTTATCTGCCATGCTCACCAATCTAGCGGGCACAAAGTGAGATGTGAAACGAGGGGAATCGCGATGCCGACGGTGGGAACCTAGTAGGCTATAGAGAGACAATTCACCGGTCAACAACGAGGAGACAAACGTGTCTTTCGAGACAGTGCAGGACATCGTCCAATTTATTAAGGACGAGGACGTAAAGTTCGTCGATATCCGCTTTACGGACGTCCCAGGCACCGAGCACCACTTTTCCATCCCAGCAGATGAGTTCACCGTAGAAGATGCCGAAAATGGCCTTGCTTTCGACGGCTCCTCTATCCGCGGATTCACCACCATCGATGAGTCCGACATGACCCTGCTGCCGGATCCAGCCACCGCGCATATCGATCCGTTCCGCACGGCCAAGACCCTGAACATCAAGTTCTTCGTCCACGACCCATTTACCTTTGAGCCTTTCTCCCGCGACCCGCGCAACATCGCGCGCAAGGCGGAAGAGTACCTGCAGTCCACCGGCATTGCCGATACCTGCAACTTCGGCGCTGAGGCCGAGTTCTACCTCTTTGACTCCGTGCGCTTTGGCACCGACGTCCAGCACGGCTTCTACGAGGTTGATTCCGATGAAGGTTGGTGGAACCGCGATAGCGAGACCAACTTCGACGGCACCCCGAACACCGGCTACAAGACCCGCCTGAAGGGCGGCTACTTCCCCACCGCGCCGTATGACAAGCACGGTGAGGTACGCGACGCTATGGTAGAGAACCTGCAAAAGGTTGGCTTCCAAATCGAGCGCTTCCACCACGAGGTCGGCGCCGGCCAGAATGAGATCAACTACCGCTTCAACTCCATGTTGCACGCGGGCGATGACATTCAGACCTTCAAGTACGTGATTAAGCAGACCGCGGCGCAGTGGGGCAAGACCGCAACCTTCATGCCCAAGCCGCTGGCCGGCGATAATGGTTCCGGTATGCACGCCCACATGTCCCTGTGGAAGGACGGCAAGCCTCTCTTCCACGACGAGGCTGGCTACGCAGGCCTGTCCGATATCGCCCGCTACTACATCGGCGGTATCCTCCACCACGCCGGTGCCGTTCTTGCGTTTACTAACCCAACGCTGAACTCCTACCACCGCTTGGTGCCGGGCTTCGAGGCCCCGATTAACTTGGTCTACTCCCAGCGCAACCGCTCGGCCGCCATCCGTATCCCGATTACCGGCTCCAACCCGAAGGCCAAGCGCATCGAGTTCCGCGCACCGGACCCATCCGGCAACCCTTACTTGGGCTTTGCCGCCATGATGATGGCCGGCATCGACGGCGTAAAGAACCGCATTGAGCCGCACGCTCCAGTTGATAAGGACCTCTACGAGCTGCCGCCAGCAGAGGCTGAGTCCATCCCGCAGGCGCCGACCTCCCTCGAGGCTTCCCTGAAGGCCCTGCAGGAGGACATGGACTTCCTCACCGAAGGCGATGTCTTCACCGAGGATCTCATCGAGACCTACATCAACTACAAGTACGAGAACGAGATTAACCCGGTCCGCCTGCGTCCTACCCCGCAGGAATTTGAGATGTACTTCGACTGCTAGAGCTGCGCCTGCCCACGCCCCCTCTCGCCACCGGCTTTCCGCCTTCCTAGGCTCCCAAATTGCTGAGTGCCGATTGGGGGCTTTGCAGATCTATTTGCACTTTGGATTCAGAAATTTTGCACCCAACATTGACAAGCGTCCTTGGTTCTTGGCGGTGCCCCACTCCTTGTTGTTTGACTATCGCAGCGTTTTCAAATGCATGGCACTTGAGCAAACCTTGCGCAAATGATTACTAAGATTGCGCATTTTGAGCTATACTTTAGGCAATCGATACCCCCTCCAAGCTTCCCATAGGAACAGCTCAATATGAGAGGGGGGCTTTGCTATTCTGAAGCAATGAACCGCAGGAAGAAGTTCCTTAGCATTGAAGAGCAAGTCAGTTTAATTCAACGCCGTGGGTTAATTCTTCCTTCCGAAAAATCTGCTAAAGATTTCCTTGAGCGTCAAAACTATTACCGCTTTTCGGGCTACATGCGGTACTTCCAAGAAAACTTAGCCGGTGACGAAGCCAAATTCTTTCCTGGCACCCAGTGGGATGAAATAGTTAATATCTACCGGTTGGACTTCGAACTTCGTTCTCTCCTACTCCGCGGGCTCCAAGAAGCAGAGCTTGCGGCCAGGACGGCCTTTGCTCTCAGCGAAGGTGAAATCCATTCTCCTTATGAGAAGTATCTTCAGCCCACTGCGTACCGGCGCCCACCAAATCCGGCCATGCCGCCCACACACGATCTAATTATCAGTGAGCTCAAGCGGTCTAAGGAACCATACCTCCATAAATACCAAAAGGACTCAGGGGCCGACACTGAAAGGTGGGTTTACGATGTTCCAATTTGGGTGGCAGTCGAGGCATTGTCCTTTGGTACGTTGTCGAAAGCAATAAGCTTCCGAAACGATGACAACCGAGTTTACGCAAAGACTTGTTCCATTCTTGGCGTAAAGAAACAATACTTAGCGCGCCAATTGCGCTCTTTTACCTTCGTGAGAAATAAATGCGCTCACTCAGCTCGGTTATGGAACAGTTTCGTTTTGGACCAACCTTCAGTTTCTAGTGCTACGAAACGGCGTGCTGAGAAAGTTTTAGGTCGAAATTATGGCGAGAACTCACTACTGGCAGTAATTGTAGCCCTTGATAACTTTCTCTTTCTTACTAATTCGTGGGTTGGATTTTTGGATGAGTATATAGAGCTGGTCAAACGAACTCCGGCTTTCCACCAAGGTATAGCGAATCCTCATCATTCATAGCCCTCTTGGTGCATGAACACACAATGGTATTCTGGGCCCTTTTCATGCGACCCCGGCCACATATCCTTAAAGTCTTGACCCCTGCCCCTAATTCAGCGCCAGTTGAGAGTTCTCACCAGTAAAAACGACAACAGAATTCTGATAACCCGACCGAAAGAAATTAACATGTGGGTGTGACTGATAGATTCCGCCAACTCCCGGCCCCTGGCCCCGCGTGGGGAGGCAGCCTCATGGGCACCTCCATCGTTTCGCGCCTGCTCGTGGAAGAAGGATTGATGATCTTGGCCGGCATTTTTGCCGCCATCGCGTGCGTCATCTTTGTCGTTCTCACCGCGGGCTTCTTGCGCTACCGCCATCCTAGTTTTGAGCGCACCACTATGGCGGAGTGGTCGATGTTTTTCATCGGAATCTTGGCGCTCGGTGCCGCGCTTTCCGGTCTGACGGATATCCCTACCTTCCGCCTCGTGGGCTTTTGGATCGGTGGCCCGGTTACGGTTATTACGTGGGCTATCCAGCTCACGCGCTTTGATGGCGAGCCGAAGTTCACCTGGGGCCTGCCGCTGGTCGGCCCTATGATTTCGGCTTCCGTTTCCGGTTGGCTAGCTAATGATTACGGCCCGCTCTACCACGTGATGGGTACGGTATTTTTCTTCATGTCCCTGGTGACGGCGGTGCCCACCTTCGCCCGCGTGTATTGGGCCGCTTGGCACGGCAAGGTGGATTTCACCGGCGCGAAATCAGCCACCGCATGGGTTCCGTTAGGCGTGGTGGGCCAGTCCACCACGGCAATGCAGATTCTCTTCCCCGGCCCGGTGTCCATCTATTACGGCGTTACGGCGCTTATTATCGCCATTCCGCTGTCCATCTACGCCATGTTTACCTTCTATCCCAATGTGGCACGGTGGGTTCCGTACTCCCCGGCGTGGTGGTCCTGCACGTTCCCGCCGGGCACTGTGAGCATGGGCGGTCACCAGCTGGCATTGGTCAATGGCTCTGAGCTTATCGACGCCATTGCGCTCACCATTCCCGTCCTCCTCACCGCCCACTGGATGCTGTGCTCCACCCGCTTCCTCAGCTGGGTGTGGGAAGGAAAGAAGGAAACCGGCCCTGAAGAGCCGCTCATTAAGACTGGGCCCAAAAGGTAGCAAGGAGGCTAAGCCACTATGCGAGACGCCAGCTTCGAACGAGGAAAGCGCCGCACACGCCGACGCACGCGTGCAGCCCGACCGCGGCGCGAGCATTGGAGCAGGGAATACGCAATCTATGCGGAAGATTCCTGGGGCATAGATGACTTGGAGCCCGAGGGCGGCGAAAATTCCGTGCGCGCCTATTCCGGCGGCCGTGCAGATGGTAATCGTCGCCGGCGCCGCTGATGCATAATAACTCCCCTATCACCTTCATCGCTTGGGACCACGCCAACCTGACTGCGGTGAGAGACGTACTCGCTGGCCTGCAGCGAGACGGCATCTATCTGCGCCGCGGCCACCTGCTGATGGAGACGTCGTGGCTTGGCGCAGGCGCGCGGGACTTCTACGCCACGGCCTGGCGCTGGGGTGCACAAGACTGCCCGCTCTTTTATGACTTAGCCCGGCGCGGACAGCTCCTACTTACTATCGGCGATACCGTGATTGCGTGTGGCAACGGAGCTGATATCGACGCTGCACGCGATTGCATTGCACAAGAACTCATCGCCGCCCAGGATCCGCAGCAGTTGTGCGGGCTGCTTGCCGACGCCGCAGAAGACTAGCCCTACAGTCCCGGTTGCTCGCTGCGCTTCATCCAGCCCATGCGCGGGGCAAAACCGCGGGGATGTTTCATCTGCGCTACGGCGTCGGCAATCATGAGGCGGTGGCGGCGCGACACGCTATCGGGAAGCTTTGCCACGGAGAACCACCCTGCCTCGGTATTTTCTTCATCGCTAATCACCGGCTCTGCATTTTCTGCTACTGATACGCGCAGCGCGGTTCCCATGAATGTGCACTCATCGCCGTTGGGGTAGGTCACTGGCCCGGACTTCCCCACGCCCAAAAGGGCTTCCACTTTGGCGTCGAGTCCCACTTCCTCTTTGACTTCTCGCAGCGCGGTGGTGGTAATCTCTTCGCCTGGCTCGCAGATTCCTTCCACCGGGGTCCACGTACCGTTATCGGAACGCTTTACTAGGAGCACGGAGGGGACTTCCCAGAGTGCGGCGTCTGCCGGCACATCGCGGATGATGATGGCGCTACAGGCCGGCACAAAGATCTGATCGTGGCCAATCTTTTCGCGCAGCTGAACAATAAAATCTGGAGTCGGCATGCCACCTAGCGTAGACCAGTGCGGCGCACTTAGGCCATGGGCCCCAAGACCTCTTTAGCTAGAAGCTGAATATCGGTGGCCAACGTGAAAGATAGCTCCATGTCCGTCAGCGTGGTCTGGCAGGTATGACCTTCTTCGAGGCGCTGCGTCGTTCCGGAAACCACGCCCACGATGGTTTGCTTTCCTTCTACCTCGCCGTACACCGGACCACCGGAGTCACCATTGGTGCTGCATACGCGCGCCCTAGCGGCGAGCGAATCCCGCTGGAGTCCCTCCGAGTTCAGCTGCGCCATCTCTGCATCGTGGGAAAGCGTGCCACAGGTCTCATCGGTCACGCGGCCAAGCTTGCACACCTGATGCGGCAGGTGGGCCAGGGAGGTGGCGACGCTATTGTCTACTGCCCCGGGGACATAGTACTCAGCGCTGCCGGTGATCTCGATAAAGGCCACATCGAGGTCGTGGCTATCTTCGGAATAGAAATCAGAGTAGATGACCTCGCCGATAGGTTCGGCGGGGTAGCTAAAGTCGCCGTCGGCGGTGCCGGCCCAGACCTTATCGCCGGGTTTGCCGCAATGGGAAGCGGTAACGGCGATCGTGCGGGCGTCGGCAAGCGTAAATGACCATGCCGCGGTACACGACTGGTAGTTGAAGTAGGCGCCCGGCCGCGGTTCATCGCCGGAGAGATCTAAGGCGGTGCCCGGAGCGAGCGGCGCCGCGGCTGGGGAATAGGACTCGTTAGGAATGAGGTTTTTATAAGACAGGGCGGAGAAACTTGGTTCTTCCCCACCCCGCACCGGGCTGCAGGCTGCAAGGAACGCGGCCGTGCACACTACAAAAACGCTAGTTGCTCTCCGCGTCCGCATTCCCGGCGTTGTCCTTGTTCTCTTCTTCCGCATCCATCTCCGCCTGGGCTTTGAGATCGCGGATGAATTTTTCCGGATCAAACTCGGTGTAGTGTTCTGGGCCGGCAAAATTTTCTAGGGCCATGGTCTAAACCTCCGTTTTCTGAATCGACGTGGTGATGTAATCCTTGACCGCCGCGGCATCATTAGGCAAGTCCTTGACGTGCCGCTCAGCATCGAGGATGCCGGCAAAGCGCTCGGGCGGCTCAGGGGCAGAGCCGATGGCTTCCGTGATGGTCTCGGCAAACTTCACCGGCAGCGCGGTCTCCAGACACACGATGGGCGTTTCTACGCCCTCGCGCTGTGCGCCACGAGCCACCTTGATGCCGTCGGCCGTGTGCGGATCCGCCAGGTAATCAAAGCGCTCGTGTACATCCTTGATGGTGGCTAGGCGATCGGCATGGCTGGAGGAACCGGACAGGAAACCATAGTCCTCGCGGGCAGCGGCAATCTTGTCGTGGTCGAGGCTAAAGCCGCCCTCTTTCACCTTGGTGCCGAATAGCTCCGCGGTTTCGGCTGCATCGCGGCCGAGCAAGTCGAACGCAAAGCGCTCAAAATTCGAGGCGCGCGAGATATCCATGGACGGCGAAGAGGTTGCCATGGTCTCTACGGCTGGGCGCGGCCGGTAGTTTCCGGTGCGGAAGAACTCATCCAGCACATCATTTTCATTGGTAGCCACGATAAGACGATCAATGGGAAGGCCCATCTGGCGAGCGATGTGGCCGGCACAGATATCGCCAAAGTTACCGGTGGGAACGCTAAAGGAAACTTTCTGATCGGCAGTTTCGGTGACCTTGAGCCAGCAGGAAATGTAGTAGACCACCTGGGCCATCAGCCGTGCCCAGTTAATGGAATTGACCGCGCCAATGCGGTAGGCGGCCTTAAAGTCAGCGTCTCCCGATACCGCCTTGACCACATCCTGGCAATCATCGAAAACGCCATCTAGAGCGATGTTGAAGATATTCGGGTCATCCAGCCCAAACATCTGTGCCTGCTGGAAGGCCGTCATTCGGCCGGCCGGGGTGAGCATAAAGACGCGAATGCCGTGGCGACCGCGCATCGCATACTCTGCAGAGGACCCCGTATCGCCGGAGGTGGCGCCCAGAATATTGAGGGTCTCACCGCGGCGGGCGAGCTCGTATTCAAAGAGCTCACCCAAAAGCTGCATGGCCATGTCCTTAAATGCTGCAGTTGGCCCTTCGGATAAATGGCCGATAAAAAGGCCCTCGCCTAATTCGGTGACGGGAACGATTTCCGGGTCCGCAAATTTGGGGCTGGTATAGGCGCGCGCGGCGATATCCTCGATGTCTTGCGCTGGAATATCGTCAATGAAAAGCTTAAGTACCTCGGCCGCAAGCGCCGCGTAGCCCTTGTCCGCTAGGAGCCTGCGCCATGAATTTAAAGTGGCGGTATCTAGCTGTGGGTAGCTCTCAGGCAGGTATAAACCGCCATCGGGGGCAAGCCCACCGAGGAGAATATCTGTAAAAGATGCGGGCTGACGGGCGGTATCGCGGGTCGAAATGTACTTCACACAAAAGAATCTTAGTAGTTAAGGCGTAAGGTATCAGCCATGTCGCATCCGAATCCCCGAGAAGTCATTACCACTCAGGCTTTAGGCATTTGGGTAGCCGCCATGGCGGTCTACCTCGTAGCGATTACCGGCCGTACCTCTTTTGGTGTGGCCGGTTTGGATGCCATTGAGCGCTTCGATGTCGATGCCGGCCGTATCGCGGTCTTTACCTCTGTGCAGTTGGGCGTGTATGCCCTAGCCCAAATCCCCACCGGCATCTTGATTGATAAATTTGGCCCGCGCTTACTCCTCGTGGTCGGCGCCGTCATTATGGGCATTGGCCAAGTGGTACTGGGCTTTACCACCAGCTATGGCGTAGCCATTGCCGCGCGCGTTCTCATCGGCGCGGGCGATGCCACGGCATTTCTCTCCGTGATGCGCATCCTGCCCTATTGGTTCCCACTGCACCGCACCCCCATGTTCACCCAGGTGACGTCGTCGTTGGGGCAAATGGGTCAGTTCATTTCCGCGGTGCCCTTCCTGTGGTTGCTGGGTGCGGCCGGATGGACCGCCGCCTTCGTTACCCTTGGCGCGGTAGGAATCTTGGTAGCCATCGCCGCTATCGTGGCGGTGGCAGACTCACCAGAGAAGTTGGGGATTATTCCCACGGAGAAGGAACCACCCAACTCGCAGGCCACCAGCATCCCCGCCCGCTTGAAAACGGTATTCCGCTCCCCGGTGGCCTGGCAGGCTTACTTCATCCACTACATCGGCATGCTCCCGCTCATCGTCTTTGTCATGCTCTGGGGCATGCCCATGATGACCCAGGGCATGGAGATGTCCAAGGCCAAGTCCAGCCTGGTTCTCACCTTGCTGGCGGTATTCTTGGTCATCGTCGGCCCCTTGCACGGCAAGATTTCCTCCCGCGCGCAGCATGTCCGCCCGTGGCTTAGCCTCGGGTTTGTAGCAATTCACGCACTGACCTGGCTGATTTTCTTTACCTTTGGTACCGACAGCGGTGTGGTCGCAATTTTGGTGGTGTCCTTCGTTACCGCGCTGTGCACGCCGACGGCTAACTATGGCTTCGATATCGTGCGTGAGCGCATGGACCGCTCGGTGGTGGCCACAGCCACGGGCTTGGGAAATATGGGCGGGTTTACCTCCGGCATGTTGGGCGCGCAGCTCTTCGGAATGGTGTTGGACCACTCCTCCGACGCCCCTGATTACTCCATGCCGGATTTCACTGCCGCGGCGGCTGCGGTGCTAGCCGTTTGGGTAGTAGGCATGATTGGTGTGGTCATCACCCACTTCCTTCGCCGTCGCGCGGGCGAAGACGGGCCTTCTGTCACCATCGTGGAGGTTTCCTAGAAACTCTCGGTTGATCACTCCGGGTTGAGGATAAAGCGAATGGTCCCCTCAGGGTCCGCCAGAAGTTCCCGGGTCGCCGCCACGGCTTCCGCCTCGTCGAAGGCGATGCGTTCAAAGCCAGTATCGTTGAGCTCCACAATGTCCGCACCAGGGCAGGCCAGAAGAATTGGCGAGTGCGTGGCAATAATGACCTGTGCGCCGCGGTCAACTGCTTGGGCAATTTCCCCTACGAGGGCTAGTTGCCGGATAACGGACAGACCTGATTCTGGCTCATCCAGGATGTACACGCCTTGGCCATTGATGTGCTCGTAAAGCAGGTCAAAGACGGATTGCCCGTGCGAGCGGCGGGACAAATCCACATTCTGAGAAAGAGTCGAACGGCCGCCACGTTCGGCCGCTGAATCCCCACGTCCAATCAAGTACTCGTGCTTTTCGGCGCGCAGGAAATAGGCACGCTGGATAACTTCGTCTGTAACACAGCGGATGGGGCTGCGAGGAACGATTTCATCTGGGTCACCCATGCGGCCACCCGCGGGAGAACAACCCAAATCACTAGCCACGCCAGCGAGCAAGCTCGATTTGCCAATGCCGTTTTCACCTACGAAGACGGTGACAGGGCTTCGCAACTTGAAGCTGCCCAAATCAACTAAGTAGTCGAAGACAGGCAGCTCGGCGCGGTAGTCATCGGGCTTGAACTTCAGGCTTAGGGCATCAACCAGCATGGGCCCTAGGTTAATTCAGTTCATCGAGTACGCGCAGCGCATCTTCCTGCGCTGCCGCTGCGCCAAAGTTTTTCAGGTGGCCACCCAAGTCGCCGGCCGGAACTGACTGGGCGATGGTATCGGTCGGCACGGTATTGACGGCATAGGCCACCCCTACCCCGCCGGTGATGGGGATGGCAATGGCGGCGAGTACTCCCACCGCGGTCGACAGCGTGGTCTTGAAAGTCATAGTCTCCTCCAGAGGCTTCGGCACCGAGCACCCTGCCCGTTACCAATTTGTGATGTTTTACCTTAGGAAGAGTTACTGCCAAGGCCATGCCGCCTAGCTGCGGGTTACCTGAATTTTCGCGCCCAGTTCGCGAGGAAATCGCGAGGAAATAAAGGGCTAGTTTGCTGGATAGCTCTCAGCCACGATGCCATCGCTGGCCGGCATCACAAGGCCTCTCTCAAATGCTACGAGGACTGCCTTTTCATCGGATTCGCTGATGTCACCAGACTCCACCGCACTGTTGAGCTCGCGCTCGAGGTAGACGCGCACATCGGATTTGCCGTTTTCAGTCTGGGTAATATCCCGCGGGACGGAATTGAGCGGGATGCCCAGCGCCTTCGCCAAGGAGGTCACGCGGTTGGCGTCGGTGGAATCATCGCCTTTGATAGCACCATTGACCTGTGCGGGCATGTCTTCTTGGACTACGCCACCAGCCACGGCCTCGCCCACCGTCTTCGTCCCCTTGGGGGGATTATCGCGATTGGTGGCCCACACCCCGACAGCGATAGCCACGATGACGGCCACGGCTACAAAGGCCCACAGGTAGATGAGCTTATGTCGATACACTCCGCTGATTTTAGCCATGGTAACCAGCGCTATCGCCGAAGGAACCGTAGTCATTGCCGCGAGGGTTCTCGCCGCGATCATTGAGTGCGTCGATGATGGAGCGGATGGTGGCCTCCCCTATGCGGTCGGCGCGCCCCCACGAGCGAGGGGCCTGGCGGGAACTATCAGGCGATGGTTCCCGGCGCGGCGGCGCTGGCTTTTCCTCCCTCGGCGTGGAGACCTCGATGGTCAACGTAGTGCCATCAAGGCGGAGGGCGTCACCGTCGCGCACGCCCGCGGCACGCGCTGCGGAAAGCAGCGCGGATAGTTCGCCCACCGTGGCGTTGTCCACATCGAGTTGCAGCTTAAAAGACATAACTAGCCAGTCCTTTCTTATTCCCATCCCACTTTAGAGTCCGCAAGTGCAAAAAGTAAGGGCGTGGTGCGCACATCGGGGACTTTCAAGGCTAACTCTAAGAATGCTCGAAGGATTCCTCCTCGCCCCAGAAGACCTCATCTACAACCTTCCGGGCATGACGGGTAAGTTTCAGATAGTTTTCTAGAAACCCTTGGTTGTCCTCCGGCGGCCAGCCAGCGGCACCGGCTACCTGGGCCAGCTGCGGACCGGGCCCGGGCAACTGGTCGACGCGCTTGCCGCGCACGAGCACCAGTGCATTGCGGGCGTCGGTAGCCATAAGCCAGGCTTCGCGCAGGTCCGAGACCTGATCGGCAGACAGGATTGCGGTTTCCTCCAAAGCATCGAGCACGCGGAGTGTGGACGGATCGTGCAGTTGGGCATACTCGTGAGCATGCATCATGGTCAGGAGCTGCACAGTCCATTCAATATCTGAGAGCGCACCGCGCCCCAGCTTGGTATGCATATTGCGGTCCGCACCGCGCGGCAGGCGCTCATTGTCCACGCGCGCCTTCATCCGCCGGATATCGCGAATGGTCGAGGCGCTCGCGCCGCCTTCTGGGTAGCGGAAGCTATCGACCATGGACATAAATCGCTCGCCTACTTCCTTGTCACCAGCCACGAAGGCCGCGCGCAACAAAGCCTGCAGCTCCCAAGACTCGCCCCACTCGCGGTAGTAACGCTCATAGGAGGAGATGGTGCGCGCCACCGCACCAGAGCGGCCCTCTGGGCGCAGGCCCAAATCGACGTCCAGCGGCGGGTCGCCCGAAGGCTTAGATAGGCGGCGCCGGAGCTTATCGACGATCCCGATGGCCCACTTCACGGCCTCCCCTTCCGCACCAGAGTCATCTGCTGGTTCGGTAGGTTCTGCCACCACAAGCACGTCCGCATCTGAACCAAAGCCCAGCTCCATGCCTCCCAAGCGGCCCATGCCAATGACGGCGATGCGCGCTGGCGGCTCTGCGTCTTCATTGGCAAGGCGCCACGCGCGCACCTCGGCGCGAAGTGCAGCCTCAAGGACGGCATCCCAAATTGTGGAAAGCTCGTGACACACCTGCTTGACCGGCATGAAGCCCAGCAAATCCGCACTGGCGATGCGGGCCAGCTCAACCCGGCGCAACGAGCGCGCCACCGCCACCGCTTTATCCGGGTCGGCGTGTCGCTTGCTGGAATTGACCAGCGCCTTGGAAACCTGTTCGGGCTTGGTTTCTAGCAGTTTGGGGCCAGTGGCGCCGTCGGAAAGCTGCTTAACCGAATCCGGCGCGCTAATAATCAGATCAGAAGTAAACGGCGAGGTACCCAGAATGTGCATGAGCCGCTGGCCCACAATTCCTTCATCGCGCAGCATGCGCAAGAACCACGACCTATCGTTCGCGGCCTCCGAGAGCTTGCGATAGTTCAACAGACCCATATCGGGGTCTGCGGTATCAGCCAGCCATTCCATCAAGGTAGGCAGCAAAATCGCCTGGATGCGTGCCTTGCGCGAGGTTCCCGCCGCCAAGGAGGTCAAGTGCTCGAATGCGCGGTCGGGGTGGTTATAGCCCAACGCGGCCAGCTGCAGCTTGGCGGCCTCCGGCGAAAGCTTGAGCTCATCGGCGGACATGGTGACCACGGAATTAAGCAGCGGCCGGTAGAACAAGCGCGAGTGCAGCTCGGAGATCCGCAGACGGATTCGGCGCAGGTGCGATAGCATGCGCTCGGCCGCCGACTTGGTGCCCTGCGGATAAAAGCCGGCGATGCGCGCCAGCCACTTCATCCCCTCTTCATCGTCCTTTTCCGGCAGCGTGTGCGTGCGGCGGAAGCGCTCCAATTGCAGACGGTGCTCAAGCAGGCGCAAAAACTCATAGGCTTCAATGAGCTGGGTGCCGTCCTCGCGGCCGACGTACCCCGCTGAAATCAGCGCCTCCAGCGCCTCCACCGTGGAAAGCGCACGCAGCGTCTCATCAGAGCGACCATGCACTAACTGCAGGAGCTGGACAGCAAATTCGATATCGCGCAGGCCGCCCACGCCTAGCTTCAGCTCGCGGTGTTTGAGCTCTGCGGGAACATTGGCCAGCACGCGGCGGCGCATGGCCTGTACGTCCTCAACAAAGGACTCGCGCTGCGACGCCGTCCACACCATCGGTCGGATCTGGTCCAAATAGTCCTGGCCTAGTGGGAGGTAGCCCGTCATGGCGCGCGCTTTAAGGAGCGCCTGGAATTCCCACGTCTCCGCCCATCGCTTGTAGTAGGCCACGTGGGATTCCAAAGTGCGCACCAATGCGCCCGACTTTCCCTCCGGGCGCAGGTTGGCATCCACCTCGAAGAAGGTGGTGGATCCAATGCGATTAAACTCCGCCGCTAGCCGCGTGGCCCTAGGGGTTGCTTCGCTGCCGACGAAGATAACGTCCACATCGGAGATATAGTTCAGCTCGCCTGCGCCGCACTTGCCCATCGCCATGACTGCCAGCTGTGCATCCAAGGGGTCATCGCCGTAGATGGTGCGCACCGCGCAGGCAAGGGAGGCGGTTAAGGCGGCGTCGGCAAGCGCGGTGGTCAGCGCCGTAATCTGGCGAAATCCTACCTCCGGCTGCAGCTTGGTCTGGCCCTTGCGTGAATGAAAGGTGCCCGCCACATCGCAGGCGGCAATGCGCATCATCAAAGTGCGGTAGGTCGTGCGCAGCGCCTGCTTATGCTCACCCTCGCCGGCACGGTAAGTACCCGCCGCGCTCAAGTCCTCGCGCGCCGGATCGGGCCGGTCCACGTCGTGAGCAAAGTCCGCAGGCTGGGCATCGACGGCACCAAGCAAGCTTTGCAGCATCTCTTCGGGCTGAGGAAGGGGTTTTTCTAATTCTCGCCACAGTTCAGGGTGCGCCGCGAGATGATCGCCAAAGGCGGTCGACGCCCCCAGTAAAGCGAAGAGGCGCACGCGCAAGGTTTCATTGGACCGCACGGCATCATCTAGCTCTGGGGCTTGTTCATAGATGCGGATCAGATTATTGAGAGCCAGGTCTGGGTCGCCCACGGCAGCGAGGGTCCACAACAGATCCACCGATTCCGGATTCTTCCACCCCAGCTGCTCAATATCCTGGGCGGCGTGCGGGCGGGTAAGGCCTAGTGTGGCCGGTGAAGGCACAGCAGCAGGACGCATTATTCTCCTAGAAGTTCAGGTTATTGCGCAGCTCAAAGGTGGTGATTTGGCTCTGATAGTGATGCCACTCATCCCACTTGGAGCGCAGGAAGAACTCAAAGACGTGCTCGCCCAGAACTTCCGCCATGAATTCGGATTTTTCAAATTCTCGCAAGGCCTGATCCAGGCTAGTGGGTAGATCCTTATAGCCCATTGCCCGGCGCTCGCGGCGGGTGAGCTGGTGGACATCGTCCTCGGCCGGATCATCGAGCTCGTAGCCCTCGCGGATGCCTCGCAGGCCTGCCGCTAGTAGCACCGCATAGCCCAGGTAGGGGTTCATCGAGGCATCAATGGAGCGAATTTCTACCCGGCGCGATTCTTCCTTGGTAAGCCGGTAGGTGGGAACGCGGACCAGCGCGGAGCGATTCGATACTCCCCAGGTGGCTGCGCCCGGCGCCTCGTTGCCGAACATCAGGCGCTTATAAGAATTGGTCCATTGATTCACAATCGCCGACATCTCCGTAGAGTGCTCCAAGATGCCGGCGATGAACTGGCGGCCGGTCTGGGACAAAGAGAATTCATCATCCGGATCGTGGAAAGCATTGGATTGGCCTTCAAAAAGGCTCAAGTGGGTATGCATGCCAGAGCCCGGCAAATGCTCGAAGGGCTTAGGCATAAAGGTGGCGCGCACGTTGGAGTTGGTGGCCACCTGCTTAATCACGTGCCGGAAGGTCATGATGTTATCGGCCATGGTGAGCACGTCCGCATGGCGCAGATCAATTTCTTGCTGGCCCGGCGCGGTTTCGTGGTGGCTAAACTCCGTGGCGATTCCCAGCGATTCCAGCGCTAGCATTGCCTTCCTGCGGAAAAGCGGGGCGGTATCGTGCGTTGCTTGGTCGAAGTAACCGCCGTTGTCCGTGGGCACCAAGTCAGTGAGTTCGCGGCCGCGCTCGAAAAGATAGAACTCGATTTCAGGCGAGGCCATGCAGGTAAATCCATCGTTGGCGGCCTCAGTGACCTGGCGGCGCAGGATATGGCGCGGGTCCACCATGGAGGGCTGGCCGTCTGGCTGTGCGATATCGCAAAACATGCGGGCCGATTGCAGGTCCGGCTCATCCATATCAAAGGGCAGAATCTGGAAGGTGGAGGGATCTGGCAGGGCGATGGTGTCAGACTCAGAAATGCGAGAAAAGCCCTCTACGGAAGAACCATCAAAGCCAACACCTTCTTCAAAGGCCGATTCCAATTCGGACGGGCTCATGACCACGGATTTAAGGGCGCCCAGAATATCCGTAAACCACAGGCGGATAAAGCGGATATCGCGTTCCTCAACGGTGCGCAAGACAAATTCGTGTTGGCTATTCATGCTTTAGACCTTACCGGCTCTCCCCCGAGGGATGTGCAGTTCATGCGACAGTTTTTCCGGGGCAAAATGTGCAGGTCGCAAGAGTATCTAGGGGGTGGCCAGTGGGGGATTTTCCGGCAGGAGACAGCTGCACCGCATGCTTTGCTAAGTGAGCAAGCGAACACACGTACACCTCTTAAAGGACGAATCTTTATGACCACCCACTGCGATGACCTTTCTGCTCACGTAATCGAACGCCTCGTCACCGCCGCACAACAAGGCTGGGCGCCGGCGGACTTAGAACACGTCTTAGGCCCGCACGCCTACCCCATTATTTACCGTGCAAGCCCCCATGTGCCGGCACGAATTACCTCCCCTGCGCTGCGCAAAGCATGGCTACAGATGGCCCCTCCGCAGGAAAACTTCATTCCCCGCGATAAGTTACGCGCCATCATTAAAGAGCTCATTCACCTACCGAAGCTGCGCGATACCGAGCTTTTAGCCTCCGGCGAATCCTTGCGGGAGGACGGGCTCAGCGATAAGCAACGCAAAATCCGCGAAAAAGTTCTAGGCCTTTTGCGGAAAGCGGAATCTACCAGCTTTGAGGATGAGGCCGAGGTTCTCATTTCTAAGGCGCAGTCCCTGCAGCAGAAGTATCGCATCGAAGACCTGCTTACTTCCGAGCTGCCTCATCTCATTTCCCACCGCGTGCACATCCACCCGCCGTATATCAAGCACCAGGCTTCCCTATTAAGCACCATCTCTGACGCCAATGGATGCACCACTCTCCTGATTCATGACAAGGGCTTGGCCTGCGTGATTGGCGCTCCTGCCGACGCCGCCCATTGCGCCGACCTTTTTGCCTCTCTCAACCGTCAATGCGATTGGTTCATGCGCAATGGTGACGGCGCAGAAATTGCCCGCGTTACGGGCTCTACCGCCGCTTATCGCCGTAGCTTCCGGCTCTCTTATGCCGCCCGCATCGGTGAACTGCTCACTCAAGCAAATGAGGATGGCATCGCAGATAACCTGCGGGAGTCGCAGTACTGCTCACACCACGCAGAGACTGTAGCTACCCAAACCCTTCCGGCGTTGCAGGCGCGCACCGATCACGCCATCGATACTCGCAATCGCCTCTTCCCCAACCTGACGGAAATGTCGCTTTCCATGAACAGCATGCACGGCATCAACGATGGCATTGCCGCTGCCGATAAATCTCACTTTGGCGGCGATGCTTCCGGGATCGGTTCGGTTCCAGAAATTACGCAGTAATTTTGCCCTGCTCAAGGCCATTCTTCCCTCCCGTTCCCTGCTAGCGAACGGGGGCGAGGAGCGACACCGAAACGAATGCTTAACGGGTAGGATCACCGGTGAGATATTGGTCTAGAAAGTAAAAGGTACGTGAATGTCTACACAGTCTTTTCTCGAAGTTGAAGCGAAATTCTCCGTAGCCGAGTCCACTCAGCTCCCTGAACTGACCCGCCTCGAGGGAGTTGACCACGTTGCAGACACGCGCCACCACGCGCTTTCTGCCATCTACTACGACACCGAAGACCTCCGCCTGACCCACGCAAAGATCACCCTCCGCCGCCGCACGGGTGGCAATGATGATGGCTGGCATATCAAGATTCCTAGCGAGGCTGGCCGCACTGAAATCCACGCCGAGCTGGGAGAACCTGTAGATGGCCGCTACGAAGTACCTGAGGAGCTTCTCCACCAGGTCCGCTCCATTATCCGCCACCACGAACTCACCCCGATTGCTCAGGTAGACAACAAGCGCACCGAGATGGTCCTAGCGGATGCCGATAATAAACCGGTAGCGGAATTCTGCGATGACCACGTCACCGCCTTTTCCTTCCTTCCAGGTGGCCAGCAGCAGTCGTGGCGCGAGTGGGAAGTAGAGCTCGCCGGTGAGCTTCCTGGCACTGAGGAAGGCACGCAATTCATTCGCCGTGCCACTTCCCTGCTCATCGGTGCCGGTGCGCGCGTTTCTTCCTCCCCATCCAAGCTGAAGTCTGCTTTGGGCGATTCCTACGCCAACGCACCGCTGCCTCCAGCCCTAGTTTCGCCAGACGTGGATCCAGACTCCCCTGCCGCGGCCGTCATCACCGCGCTCCAAGCCAACCGCGACAAGCTAGTTGATTATGACCCTCGCGTGCGCCGCGATGAGTGGGACTCGGTTCACCAGATGCGCGTCGCCACCCGCGAGCTGCGCAGCCACCTGCAGACCTTCCATGGCATCGTTGTCGGCCCAGAAATCGACAAGATCGAAGCCGAGCTCAAGGAGCTTGCCAGCATCTTGGGCGTTGCTCGCGATGCGGAAGTTGTGGAAGAGCGCTGGCAGAAGCTGCTGGAGTCCGAGGATTCTGACACCTTGGATGACTCCACCCGCGAGCACATTGCGCACGATATGGGCAACGCCTACCGCCGCGCGCACCGCCGCGTTATCGCAGCCCTGGATTCCGAGCGTTACCTCGAGCTGCTGGAGTCGCTCGATCGCCTGCTCGCAGACCCGCCAACGGCCGATAAGCAACAGGAGTCCGCCCCGGCAGCAAGCGATGCGGAGCAGACAGAGGAGCAGTCCTCTGCAGAAGATGACGCCGCTACCCCTACCGAATCCAGCGAGGACAGCGCACCTGCTGCAGAAAAGGCCGAAAAGAAGCCAGAGAAAAAGAAGTCCAAGGACAAGTCCGCCGACATGGATACCGTGATGGCGCAGCACCTTGAAAAGGCCTATAACAAGCTGGTCAAGCGCCATAAGAAGGCCGTGGAGAACTGGGATGACCAGGAACTGTCCCTGCACGAGCGCGAGGATTATTTCCACGATATGCGCAAGGCAGCAAAGAAGCTGCGCTATGCAGCTGAAGCAGCTGGTTCTGCTACCAACCTCAAGACCAAGCGCCTCTACAAGGCCTGCAAGCAGATGCAGTCGGTGCTCGGTGATTTCCAGGATTCCGTGACCTCGCGCGATAAGCTGCTCGAGCTGGCAGGGTCCGCTCGCCGCCGTGGGGAGAATACCTTTGGCTACGGCCTGCTTTACCAGCGCGAGCGAACCATTGGCCTAAAGGCTCTTGATGATTACGCCGAGTCTTTCAAAGACATCAAGGCCGCGTTTAAGCCGCTGCGCAAGAAACTAAAGTAGCCGCGCTCCCCTGGCAGGTGCTGGGAAACACGGCTTTAAAAGAGATGGCTGGGAGTTAGTTACTTCCAGCCATCTTCTTCGTCTGCAGCGTCTGCCGCATCATTGCGGGCTTGGGCAATTTCGATGGCGTTTTCTGCCTCTTCGCGGGTGTCATACGGGCCCATCCGATTTTCCCAGCCAGAGGTCTTGCCTTGGCTGACTTCCTTAGTGGTGGGATCAAAGAACCACTTCTGGTCTGCATCGCTCATGAAACTATCCTCTCAGTTGTTGCATCAGCGGCATCGGCTAAGTGCTGCCGCTGATATGGTTTGTGCCCACACTACCCACGCTGTCCCATTGATGCCCGCTAGAATGTGGGGCAGCACAATTCTTTTATACGAATCCATGTCGTATTCCCCGCCACCGCGCACATAGGTGGCGGGCGTTCGTTGCTTTAAACGCACCGCCGCGTGTGTGGGGCAACGAAGACTTACTGGTCCCAGAACCTGGAAAAGGAGCTTTAGCACCCATGCCACTGTGGTCAACGCCTGCAGAGCCCGTAGCCGAGCGCGCCGCCCGAGCACATACCGAACTCACAGGCAGCGCTCCAACGCATACCGCCAGCGCGCCGGCAACGTGGTCCCTCATTGGTGAACATATTGATCACTTCGGCGGCATTGTCGCCATGTGTGTGGGAAAGTTGCGCGCTGCAGCGGCGGTAAGCCCGCGCACCGACGGCGTGGTGGCCGTACATTTCCACCCAGCTCAGGGCGAGACTGCCCATGACTCGATTAGCCTGCAGGCGCTTGCAGAACTGGCAACGGCGCAACAGCCCACCACGGATGCGGAAGGCCAGCCAGTTATTCCGCCGGCACCACAAGGTGGGTTGGCGGCCCGCGTAGGTGGCATTGTCCACACGATGATTAATCGTCAGTTGCTCTCCCGAGAGACGGCCGGTGCGGATATCACCATCGCCTCCGATATTCCAGAGGGCGCGGGTGTGGGCGCAGATGCCGCTGCGGACGTTGCGGTAGCGCTAGCGCTCATGGGCGCAGATGCGGATCTCGATGCACCGTTGAGGGCCCGAGTGGCGGATGTCTGCACCCAGGCCGTTTCCACCTTCGCAGCGCGACCGCCACTGCGCGCACGCCACAGCGCAGCGCTGCGCAGCACGGGTGAGGGCGTGTGCATCATGGACTACGCCGATGGTTCGGTCACCCACGCCCCGCATGTGGTGGGGCGCGAGATGTCCGTCTTTGCGGTGGCGGTGCCGGAGGATTTTTCCGCGCAGGAGGAAAGGGCCATCGCCGATATCCGCCAGCGCCAGCGCTTTATCGATGATGCGTGCCACTCCTTTGGCACCGATTCGCTGCGCTTGCTTCCCGACGCCCAACAGCGCGTCCTCGACTGGCTCAAGGCCGTGCACAAGGTATACGGCGAGGAAGGCCGCCCGAGCATCAGCGCCGCCACGGAGTGGATGGCCTTTTATGAGGAAGAAACTGAGCGCGTAGAAAAGTTTGCGCGCTGCCTGCGCTCGCACCGCGGCGCGGAGCTCTTCCCCATCCTGTTGCAGTCGCAGTCTTCCTTGGCCAATATCTACGGTTTGGATTCGGCAGAAAAACTCGCCGAGCTGGTCACGGTTCGCGGTGCCGTAGCGGGTCGATCGGCGCATGCCGGTACCTCGAACGCGGTCATCGCTTATGTGCCAGCGAAAAGCGCGCACAATTTTGCAGCAGACCTTGCAGAAGATGGCCTGCTCGTCGTCGAACTGCAGCCAGGCGAGGCCGCCCGCGGCGAAGGCTAGGAGCCTTGCCCGCTAGTCGGCCGGCCAGGCAAAAAGAACCTCGCGCGAATCGGTATCCGCCGTCACCAGCGAGACAGTGGTTTCACTGCCGGTTTCCGGTGCGCCCACGCATTGGGCGAAGACGGGAGGCTCCGGCACGAAAATCCGCGCCCTGTCCCGCTTCGGATCGCCGCGGACCACAGTGGCTGGGAAATTGGTACCGAGCCAAGGTCGCAGCACGGTGGCCTCTGTCAGGTTCAGGCAGGCCTTATCCACTTGGGAGGCGAGCTGCGAGGTCGAACGCATTGCCCCGATGACCTCCGTGGCGCTGCCTGTTACCCACTCGGGAACCTCATAACCGCCGCACAGCGCTAGGCAGACTTCCGTGGCGAACCTATCGGAAAGGCGCCGCAGCGGCGCGGTGACGTGGGCATAGTAGCCACCAATACCGGCGTGTACCTGCGCTTCCTGCTCGCCTAACCAGGCATAGTCGGCGCCCCTCAGCAGGCTCTGGGCTTCGCGCATGACGGCCATGCCGCGCGGGGAATCGGCGTCGACGGTGAGCAGGAATTGGGGAATGGGGGCGTCGCCAAGCGCAAAGCCTAGGGCCTGCGCCTCGGCGCGGAATTGGCGCTCATGCTCCGGTTCAGCCCCGGGCAGGGTGCGCAAGAAGCCCACGCCAGCTTCCTGCATGAGGCGCCCGGCGCACATGCCGGCGAGCAGCGAAATTTCGGAGTTATAGTCCATGACCTCATAACGCGGCTCGATGATGAGCTCAAAGGTACCGTCCTCGTTGTCCACCACCCGCTGGGAGGGCAGGCGCAAGGAAATGGCCTCGCGGCGCAGGGAGGATTCCTGGCGCAGCCGTCCGACCACTGGCAGCAGTGCAATAGATGGGTGGAGGTTGCCGGCCGCAAGATCCGCATGCGCGCCTTCATAATCCAGGCGGGCCTGGGAGTAAATGAGCGCGCGCTCGACGTGGAAGGACTCCACCTCGCCATTGCCATCCAAGTCAAAGGTCCACAACACGGCCGGCTTATCGGTGCCAGGCAGTAGCGAGGCTCGGTCCTCGGAAAGCTCTGGCGGGTGCAGGCGCGCGGGTTCATCGGGAAGATAGATGGTCTGGCCGCGGCGGAACGACTCGCGCTCCAGCTCGCTGCCGGGCTCGATGAAAGCAGCAACGTCCGCGATGGCATAAAAGATGCGGTATCCGCCCTCGCGTTCTTCGATGTAGACCGCCTGATCCAAGTCCATGGAACCGGCGGGATCCAGGGTCACGAAGGGAATGTCGCGGGCGTCGCGGCGCGAGTCGGCGTATCGGTCCTGCGCGCGGGCGGCCTGGGCGGTGACCTCTGCCGGAAAATCGGTGGCCACCGAAAATTCTGTGGCAATAGCGCGGAAATCGAGCGGGGCGGCATAGAGCTTCATGCCCACCACCATAAACGTAGTAGGGCGAATGAGTCGGCCTATAAGCCGGATTCTGTCTAACCGCGGCACTCCCTGGGAAGCACCGCGCGGTGAACATCCATCTAGACCAACCGTTGCCAGTTGGTTCCAGCAGCTACCTTCAGGCTCGAGCGAGCAGCCTTAAAACGCCTGATCGGGCCCCGCAACGTGGCGGGGCCGTGATGCCTTGCTCCCGGTGGGGTTTACCCAGCCACCGCCATCACTGACGGTGCTGGTGCGCTCTTAACGCACCGTTTCACCCTTACCTTGTGGCTCCAACTCGGCCGAAACCAAGTGGAGGTACAAGGCGGTCTACTTTCTGTTGCACTTGCCCGCGGGTTTCCCCGGGTTGCCGTTAGCAACCACCGTGCTCTGTGGAGTCCGGACTTTCCTCGGCGCCCACGCGGCAGCACGCGGCTGCCCGTATGAAGCGACGCGATCACCCGGCCGGCTCATTCGCGTTCCTTATTCTAGCGCAGGCCTGCCAGGTGGCCCACATCGTTAAATCCGTGCACCATAGAGCCGCCTTCCCAGAACTCCACCTGCGAAATGGCAGCCAGGTCGAGGAAGAGGTGCCCAAAGGTGGCTGGGCCGGCATCTAGCGCCTGGCGAATGAAGGACTTAATTGGATTGACGTGGCTGACCACCAGCACGGTCTTTCCTGCGAAGCGCTCTTGGAGCTCCTTGCGGGTGGTGCGCACGCGGCGGTTGACCGCCTGCAGCGATTCACCGCCCGGACAGGCGACGCTCGCATCATGCAGCCATTCCTCGTGTAATTCCGGATCGCGCTGGTGGGCCTCGGCTGCGGTCTTGCCTTCCCACGCACCGAAGTCCACCTCGATGAGGCCTTCGACGGTCTCTACCTCGATATCCCGGCCATTGGCCACGGCCGCCGCGGTCTCTTGGCAGCGGCGCAGGGGCGAGCAGACGATGGCGTCAAAGTCGGCGTCGGCAAGCGCTTGCGCCGCGGCGAGCGCCTGCTTTTGGCCAAGCTCGGTAAGGCCCGGATTGGCGCGCCCCGAGTACTGCTTGGCAGCCGACATCTCCGTCTGCCCATGGCGCAGCAGGATAAAGCGGGTGGTAGGTCCGCGGTCCCCCAGCCAATCGGTGGGGTGCGGCGCGGTGGTGTCCTGCTCCGCGGCTGGTGCTGGCTCGGAGTCTTCTTCGCCGGCAACGATGCCTTCGGGGTGCCCGGCGGCCGCGGCATCCATGGCGTCATTAGACAGGGCGTCTGCCACCTTGTTTTTGGCGCGCGGCACCCAGTCCAGGCTGAAAGAGGAAAAGCCGTTGATGTACTCGCGGGCGCGCAGGGCCAGCTTCTGCATATCGGGGTGCTTGATCTTCCAGCGGCCGTTGATTTGTTCCACCACCAGCTTGGAATCCATGTGGAATTCCACCTCGGTAGCGCCCATCTCGGTGGCAGCTTCGAGCCCGCGCAACAGGCCGTTGTATTCGGCGACGTTATTGGTTGACTTGGTACCTACCACGTAGACAATTTCGCGCAGGATGCGCTGCCCGCTGCCGTCATAGATAACGGTGCCGGAACCGGCTACTCCGGGGTTGCCGCGGGAGCCGCCATCGGCGTAGATGATGACCTTCATTAGACCAAGCGCACCAGGTAGGAGCCGCAATCGCCGCACTGCGGCAGCTCATCGGCCGGGGCATTGCGCACAGCGTTTTGCTCGGCCGGCGGCAAGACGATGAAGCAGCCGCCGCAGGCGCGGTTGGCCTTGAACTGGGCGGCGCCTACGCCATTTTCCTCGCGCTGGGTATCGTACTCGCTGAGCACTCCGGCGGGCAGTTGATCGCGCAGCTCGCCGATGCGCACGGCCGGGTCTTCTTGATTGGCGGCCGCTTCCTTAGCCGCCTCGGCTGCGCGGCGCAGCTTTTCCAGCTTGCGCTCGGAATCAGAAACGCGCGCGCCGTGGACGTCCAGATTGGAGCGCAGCGCGTGCACCTCGTTATGCGCCTCCTGCAGCTCGCTCATGAGGTCTGCGATGCGGGACTTGGCCGCGTAGAGATCGTGCTCCAAATCCTTGCGGGTTTCTGGGTCCACTGCGGCGCCGAGCTGGCGCTTATCATCGCGCTCGCGCTGGCGCAGCTTGCGCTCATCGGCCTGGATGCGCAGGATTTCAGTCTCCATGTCATCAACGGCCATCTGTGCAGAACCGGAGGCATCGAGCAGGCGCTTGTGCTCCTCTTTGGCCTTGTCATACTCGGCTTGTTCCGGGATTTCCTTCTCGGCGCCATGGCCCTGCGAGCGTTCCAGGTTGGCCAGTTCCAGCAGTACCGGCTGTAGTTCTTGCGATAGTTTCACTTATGACTCCTTTGGGTGCGCAGAGATAGTCCACGGGTCGGTGCGCAGGCTAATAATTTCCGTATCCAGTTCTAAAGCATTCTCTACGATATCGCGCGCCTGGGCCGTCCACGGAAATTCGCTGGCCCAGTGGGCGGTATCGATAACAGCGGGGCCGCCGGCGCGCAGGTGCTCATCCACCGGGTGGTGGCGCAGATCCGAGGTAACGTACACGTCCACGCCTAGCTTCGCGGCCGCAGAGAGGAAAGAATCTCCCGAACCGGAAGACACGGCCACCGTACGCACTTTCCGGTCCGGATCGCCGGCGGCGCGGATACCCCAAGCGGTCTCCGGCAAGGCATTAGCCACCTGCTGGGTGAACTCGCGCAGGGTCATCTCCTGCGGCAGCTCTCCCACACGGCCCAGGCCGAGCGCCTTGTCCAGGTCCTGGTGGCCGGCGGTTTCCGTGATGTCATAGGCCGGCACCTCATAAGGGTGGGCGGTGTGCAGGGCTTTCAGCAAGGAGGAGCGAAGTGCGGCTGGGGCGACGAACTCGACGCGGAGTTCCTCGCCGCGGTGCAGCGCGCCGATCTCACCCTCGGTGGGGTCAGCGCCCTCCTCCGGCTGGAATTGGCCCGTGCCTGCAATGTCAAAGGAGCAGTGGGAGTAGGCGCCGATGTGGCCCGCGCCGGCGTCGAAAAGCGCCTGCTTTACTTCCTCGGCCGCGGCGACCGGCACGTGCACGCCCCACTTATCCACGCCCTGGGGCTCCGGCACGATGGGCCGACCGGGGTTGATGCCTACCAGCTCCGCGAGCTTGTCGTTTACGCCCGGCCGCGCCTTATCCGCGTTGGTATGGGCTGCAAAGAGGGCAACGCCATTGCTGACCAGCGTGTGCACTACCTTGCCCTTGGGCGTATCGGCCGCCACGGACTCCACCCCGCGCAGCAGCAACGGGTGGTGGACCACGAGCATGTCCGCGCCGAGCTCCACCGCGCGCTCGGCCACCGCTTGGGTGCAGTCCAAAGCGAAGGCCACCCGCTTTACCTCCGCGGCCGGATCGCCGCAGATAAGCCCCACGGCATCCCACTTTTCCGCCAGGTGCGGCGGGTAGGCCTCATCGAGTACGCGGCGGACATCGCCCACGCTCACAGCGGACATAGAGGTGCTCCTTTATGCTCGTTTCATGGAATAGTTACTACTGCTATATCCTATCTTCCGCACCACAGTACTATTCGCGCGAAGGGGTTTTCCGCATGACCGAATCCGATACCCGCTCCGGCCTTTACCTCGTCTTTGTCTGCACCGGAAATATCTGCCGCTCCCCCATGGCAGAAATCATCGTGCGCGATGAAATGGAAAAGGACATGCTAGACCTCGTCGCCACCGTAGATTCCTGCGGCCTAGGCGGCTGGCATGTGGGCCAAGGCGCGGACGAGCGCGCGATTGCCGAGCTGCGCCGCGGCGGCCACGATGGCGGTTCCCACCGCGCAGCCAAGCTGGGCGCCGAGCACATGGACGCGGATCTCTTCATTGCTATGGACAAGGGCCACCGCGAAGCCCTCATTGAGCACGGCATCGACCCCGACAAGATTCGCCTGATGCGCAGCTTCGACCCCAACTCCCCGGAGGACGCGGACGTGGCAGACCCCTATTACGGTTCCGCAGCGGATTTTGAAACCACGCGCAAGAATATCGAGGCCGCCGTGCCTGGCCTGCTGGATTGGATTCGCGCTAACCGCGACTAAACTAGGCCCCATGCTAAAGACGTTCCTTAAGCCGGGTTGGGTTCTACTGCTGCTGTTCGTCGTGGCTTTTTCCTACCTGGCTTTTACCGTCCTTGCCCCGTGGCAGCTGGGCAAGGACGATGACATTGTGGAACGCAATGAGCTCATCACCCACGCCTATGAGGCTGACCCCCAGCCGGTGGAAGACCTCGTGGATGGCAACGGCGCCATCAAGGACGATGAGTGGTCCCGCGCCACCCTGCACGGCCATTACCTGCCGCAGGATGAGGTGCTGCTGCGCCTGCGCCCGGTCGATTCCGGCCCGTCCTACCAATCCCTGGTGCCCTTCCGCACCGATTCCGGCCTGACCATCCTGGTCAACCGCGGCTGGGTCAAGGCCGGCGAGGCCAACGCCGTGCCGGATATCCCTGATGCTCCCTCGGGCGAGACCACGCTCACCGGCATGATCCGCGCCGATGAGGCCGAGCACCAGTCCGCCCCCATTAAGCAGGAGGGCTACCAGCAGGTCTACTCCATCCATACGGAGCAGATTGCCTCGCTTATCGACGCCCCCTTGGCCCACGACTACATCCAACTCTCCGCCGACCAGCCCGGCGTGCTCAACGCCATGCCCATCCCGCAGCTCGACCGCGGCAACCACCTCTCCTACGGCTACCAGTGGATTGCCTTCGGCATCATGGCCCCGCTGGGCTTGGGCTACTTCGTGTGGTCCGAAATCCGTGAGCGTCGCCGCCTGCGCGAGGAGGAAGCAGCCCTCTCCGCCCTCGACGCCGATGCCTCTGCCCCATCCGAGCCCGAGGACGCCTCCGCTGCTGGCTCCGCACCCGTAGAAACCCCATCCCCTGCGACCTCCCAGCACGACGCCCACGCGGCCACTGACGACGCCACCGACACCGCCACAGCCGTTCCCGCCGCGTCCTCCTCGCACGCCGCCAGCCGCCGCAATCGCTCGCGCTACGGCGACTCGAAGCCGGATCACTACGCCAAGCTGAACAAGCGCCGCCGCGAGCGTTACTAGCTACTCTCTGCCTAGGCCGCCTAGACCGCGTTGCCTGAACATCCGCCTAGGCCCCAAGGAACAGCCACGTTAGCGGGCGCTGCCCCCTCCCCTTCACGAGTAACGTGGCCACAAGTTGGCTCTCGAGGCCTTGCCCAGGCTAAGGGTCAGAAAGTGTGTCTGAGATCGGGGATTTCTAGGGTCTGACCTGTATATTCTTGCAGAATATACGCTTTGAGAGCATATATCTGGCCTTGGGACGCCAAATCCACGGTGCGGTTGACAACCTGTGGTAGTTGACGGCGGTGTGGTGGTTCAATGCTAAAGAATCGACCACACTTGCTCCACCGTCGAAACCCGGATATACCCCACCCGCTGCCCACGCGAACCGAACTCATTGACCATTAGTCTTCGGCCCGCGAGGGCGTAAAGGTAGCATTCTCTTGTCCTATGACCGCATCACGATACGACTCGATTGCATCCGAGAGGCCGTACAGCTGAATACCGTCGAGACCATCGGCGTCAGCAAGCAAGGATTGTACAACCCTGCCCAACGCCTGCTACCCCGACGGCAACCCACCAGGCAGCTCTTTCACCCGCGCCAACGCGGGCACTTCGTCAATATGACTTTCAATATGGAAACCATCAGACGACAACACCACACTCACCACTTTCTGCAAACATATGGCCTAGACCCCGCTAGACATGTGTAAAACAATACTAGGAACGGCCCTATTCAACAGGAAACATTCTGCCGCACACTGGCGTAGCAATAGGGTGTACTCTATCGCGAAACGATGCTGCATTGTTCGGTTATTCGATAGGATGAGTGCATGACTGAATACCCTGAATCAATTTTCAGACTGTGGCCGATTTCGGCGGTTCATTCCAGTGATGAAGTTTCCAAGGCCGACGAG
>NZ_JASPHM010000001.1:0-6840 GCF_030229215.1 Corynebacterium sp. MSK150 | reverse complement strand
TTGTTCTCGCTATGGGAACGCAGCCGAAGCCCAATGGACTTTATCGAGTGGGTTGAACGCTACTCGGAGATTCGGCGACTGTGGCCGATTTCGGCGGTTCATTCCAGTGATGAAGTTTCCAAGGCCGACGAGTTGTTCTCGCTATGGGAACGCAGCCGAAGCCCAATGGACTTTATCGAGTGGGTTGAACGCTACTCGGAGATTCGGCGTTCTCCTGCCCTGCAACGGGTCCGCAGTAGTGAGGAAATCGATACAGCGATGGAATTATTCCGGGAGTGGGAAATAGATAGGAGTGGCGAAGAATTCCTAGATTGGGTCTATTCACAGTAGCCATTGTCCGGATCTATCCTCGGTTGGTGCACTTTGCAGGTTCCTGCATGTTCACTATTGATAGACGCAGAAACGGACCACAGTTCACCGAGTTCTTCCTCGTGTTCCGCAGGGATAGGAATATCGGACGTGGGGTAGGTACTGCCGATAGCGGGTGAAGCTTCAATTCTTGTGCAACCCACCACAGCCAAGTAATGCTCTGGCGGGCAGAATTAAACATAGCAGCAGACCTCAACTCTGCAACTGGAAAATCAAACCTTGGAAACGACGGGCCGTGCCGTATATAAAGTTACTTAGTTAGACGGGAAAGGTTTCCTTTCACCGCCCACAGTTGAATACGTAGAAAAGATATTCATGCAATAAATAACGGTTCTCATAAAAAGGAGTATTTATGTCCAACCTTAAAGATGAATCACAATCCGCACAAGAAAGCAAAACTCCCTCTACAAAGAAAAGAGACAAGGAAAAGGAGCCCGCCTTGTCTAAGGAGGAAGCAGGGAAGCCTAAGGAGCAAGACCAACCGTTAGTAGTTGAAGCAGAAAAAGGAAAGACGGAAAGCCGTACTATACCCGCTGGATCTCGCCGAGAAGAGGGGGTAGTGGGAAGACGTGGAATTCTGGATAGGATTCGTGGTCTTTCTCCAGAAGCCCGGTACAGGATTGGAAATATTGGATTAATCCTATTTCAAGCGTGGGTGTTCTTTGTTGCAAACTTCCTAGCTAACTTCTCTGACTGGTGGGGAAATCGCTCTCCACAAGAAGCAATGGGGTGGTCTGCACCTTTCGTTTTCCTATTCTTCATTTGTTTGATCATGTACTACATACCTGTCTGGGATAAAGAAAAGGAACCCCCGAGGCTGGTTGTAGGACTAGTTTTCGTAGCGATTGTTGCGGCGATCCCAGCTGGAGTTGAAGCATACCCCAAGTTTGATCAAGCGGATTCCTCATGGTGGAAGGCTATAAAATTGGCAATCGGTACCGTCTGTCAAGGTACTGCAGGATATATTGCGTGGAAAGCAGCAGGCCTTATACCAACGCCTGCCGCTAAGAAGCGTAGTAACGAGGATAGTGAAGAGTAAGCGTGACGGACATTGTTCATGAAGTCCAGGACACGCACCTGTGTGCGTTGTTTATTGCGGCGCATGGGGATGCTGGAGACTACGAGTACACACTTAGACGCCGCCAACAGTGCGGCCAAACACCTGCAAGCAATGCAAGCAAAACTGCCTGCCACTTCCCCACTGGCCCGCGACGCCGGCATACTAGCTGGTGCTGTTGCAAAGTTGGGGCAGTAGGAAGAGCGACGTGAAATAATCACAGCCATGGGTATCTTCTCCGGTCGTCATCCCCCCCCGTGACATCATCCTGTGGGCAGTGGGTGGTACCGCCGCTACGGGGTGAGCTACCGCGATCCGGAGGAAATGATGACCGAGCGGGGCGTGCGGGTCGATCACACTACGATCTACCCTTGGGTCCAGAATTGCGCCCCTGAGTTGGACAAGCAAACACGGTGGTACCGACCGGTACCTGACTGGCAGGCCAGTTCCTGGCGGATGGATGATACCTATATCCGGGTCAGCGGCAGGTGGTGCTACCTCTATCAGGCAATCACCGCCGGTGGCCAGACCCTGGACTTTTACCTCTCTCCAAAGCGGAACGTGGCCGCAGCGAAGTGTTTTTGGCCAAGGCCGTCAGATCCAATGCGTCAGCCGGGTATCCCAAAGTGATCAACACCGATAAAGCACCCTCCCTAGCCAGGGCAATCACCGAGTTGAAGTCAGAGGGAATCTGCCCGCCAACAGTGGAACACCGGCAGGTGAAATACCTCAACAACATCCTGGAAGGCGACCATGGTCGGCTGAAGCGGATCCTCGGGCCGAAAGGCGCGTTTAAGAACCGGACGTCTGCATATCGCATGTTGAAAGGGATGGAGGCGATGCGCTCATTGCGGAAAGGGCAACGCGCGATGTTTGCCTACGGGCAACCGGACCCGGACGCGGTGTTCGTCAACCGGGGCTTCGAGACGGCCTAACAACGCCCACACGCTGCGGCCGTCAGGGAATGAGAAACTGAGTCTTCGCCGCTGTCCTCCCAACTTTGCAACAGCACCCTTCGGCGTCGTTTGACGGTGCCGCAGGCGATTGCTCGTGATGATTCTGGTGAGTGGGTGCCGATGGAGCCTAAGTCGTGGGAGCAACAGACGGTGGCGGTTCCTGCGTCGATTATGCCTCTAATTGTGAAAGCTATTCAGGGTAAGGGGCCGGATAAGTTTGTGTGGGAGCGGCCTTCTGGTGGGTGTTTACGTCCGTTGGGGCATACGCCGTTCTTTGCTCATGCGGTGAAGCGGTGTGTCCAGGATGGGGTGATTTCGGTCAGTCTTACTCCGCATGGTTTGCGGCATGTGGCGGCGGGGTTGATGGTGGCGTCTGGTGCGTCGGTGAAGGCTGTGCAAAAGCAGCTGGGGCACAAGTCGGCAATGCTCACCCTGGATACGTATGCGGATTTGCTTGATGGTGACTTGGATGACGTGGCGGGTCGTATGGATGAGGGGCTGCGTGGATTGTCGTGGGGTTGAGTAAGACCCCCTCTCCGATTTCTCGAAAAGGGGGTCTGCCTTGTGCGGCCTGAGGGGATCGAACCCCCGACCTATTGGGTGTAAACCAATTGCTCTTCCAGCTGAGCTAAAGCCGCATGCGCTCTTGCGCTGTTAGAAACAGTAGCGCAAGTTGCTAAAGCAACACAAATCGGCAGGTAAAGCCCTACTTCTTAGTGTAGCCGCGCTGCACCAAGCACGAGCCTTGCCACTCGCCTAGGCGCTCCGCCTTGGTCTGCACTAGGCCTGCCAGCTGAGCGGACTCAGAGATGAGCCCAGGCTCTACGGTTCCCGGCTTGCCGGCACCTGGGGTAAGCAGCCAGACTGCACCGTTATCGGCCAGCGGGCGGCTCGCGTCCACCAGTCCATCCACAAGGTCGCCGTCTTCTTCGCGCCACCAAAGAAGGACTACATCGCACAGCTCGTCATTTTCTTCTTCCAAGAAGTCATCGCCGAGCACGGCCTCGATCGATTCAGAGATTGCGGTATCGCAATCCTCGTCCCAACCAAGCTCCAGGGCGATTTGCCCTTCCTTGATTCCGAGCTTGACTGCAGCGTCAGCCACTATGCATTTCCTTCCTATTTTAGTGAATGTCTGGTCCGCGTATCGCCCGCATCCTGCGGGTAAATCACGGCTTAATAGAAGCATTTTAACGCCCACCGGCCCCTTTTACCCGCCTAAGGGCCGCAATTCCCCCATTTTGCAGGCCCTGCCACCAACGCAGCTGGCTCCACAGAGTTAGCAAACTACCCTCTTTTACCCCAACAAACTTTGCAAAGGTACTGGTTATGGCGATGTAACGTACCGCACGTCCCCTTAAGTCGGACTTCACAACGACTGTGGATCTGTGAGCGCGTATCCTAGTAGGCAAACTGTGCAGACCCTTAAATAGGAGGTTTAAATGGCCGAGAAGGACGCCCACCAGGGCGACTCCAACTTCCCCCTCATCCGCGACGGCGTTGCATCGTATCTTCACGATAATGATCCAGAAGAGACCCGCGAGTGGATGGACTCCCTCGATGGTCTGCTGGACCACTCCGATCCGGAGCGCGCACGCTACTTGATGCTGCGCCTGCTCGAGCGCGCTACTGCGAAGCGCGTTGAGGTGCCGTCGTTGACGTCTACGGACTTCGTCAACACCATCCCCACCACCATGGAGCCGGAGTTCCCAGGTGATGAGGAGCTGGAGAAGCGCTACCGCCGCTGGATCCGCTGGAACGCAGCCATCATGGTGCACCGCGCACAGCGCCCGGGCATTGGCGTGGGCGGTCACATCTCCACCTACGCAGGCGCTGCCCCGCTATACGAGGTCGGCCTGAACCACTTCTTCAAGGGCAAGGACGATCCTTCGGGCGGCGACCAGGTCTTCTTCCAGGGCCACGCTTCCCCCGGAATGTACGCGCGCGCATACATGGAAGGCCGCCTGACCGAAAAGGATCTGGACGGCTTCCGCCAAGAGGTCTCCCGCGGTGAGGGCGAGGGCCTGCCGTCCTACCCGCACCCGCGCCTGATGCCATGGTTCTGGGAATTCCCCACCGTGTCCATGGGCTTGGGCCCGATTAACGCTATTTACCAGGCACGCTTTAATAAATACCTGGAGACCCGCGGCATCAAGGACACCTCCAAGCAGCACGTATGGGCTTTCTTGGGCGATGGCGAGATGGACGAGCCAGAATCCCGCGGTTTGCTGCAGATCGCATCCCTCTACGAGCTGGATAACCTCACCTTCGTGGTCAACTGCAACCTGCAGCGCCTTGACGGCCCGGTTCGCGGCAATACCCAGATCATCCAGGAGCTGGAGTCTTTCTTCCGCGGTGCTGGCTGGGAGGTCATCAAGGTTATTTGGGGCCGCGGCTGGGATAAGCTGCTGGAAAAGGACACCGAGGGTGCCCTCGTCAACGTCATGAACACCACCTCCGATGGTGACTACCAGACCTTTAAGGCGAATGATGGCGCCTATGTGCGTGAGCACTTCTTCGGCCGCGATGAGCGCACGGCCAAGCTGGTAGAAGACATGTCCGATGATGAGATTTGGGCACTGCGCCGTGGCGGCCACGATTACCGCAAGGTCTACGCCGCCTACGCTCGCGCGCTGGAGAACAAGGGCACCGGCAAGCCAACCGTCATCCTGGCGCACACCATTAAGGGCTACGGCTTGGGCCACAACTTCGAGGGCCGCAACGCTACCCACCAGATGAAGAAGCTGACCCTGGATGACCTGAAGCGCTTCCGCGATAAGCAGGAGATTCCGTTCTCCGATGCGGAGTTGGAGAAGGATCCGTACCTGCCGCCGTACTACCACCCGGGCAAGGATTCCCCGGAGATCAAGTACATGCTGGAGCGTCGTAAAGAGCTCGGCGGCTTCCTGCCGGAGCGCCGTGAGGACTTCACCCCGCTTGAGGCACCTGCGCTGGATAAGCTGCGCTCCGTGCGCAAGGGCTCCGGCAAGCAGGAAGTAGCCACCACCATGGCCCTGGTGCGCACCTTCAAGGAGATCATGCGCAACAAGGAGCTGGGCAAGCGCGTTGTGCCAATCATTCCGGACGAGGCCCGCACCTTTGGCATGGACTCCTGGTTCCCCACCATGAAGATCTGGAACCCGCGCGGCCAGAACTACGTGCCGGTTGACCATGACCTGATGCTCTCCTACCGCGAGGCCACCGACGGCCAGATCATGCACGAGGGCATTTCTGAGGCCGGCGCCGCTGCCTCCTTCACCGCGGCAGCTACGTCCTATGCCACCCAGGGCGAGGCCATGATTCCGCTGTACATCTTCTACTCGATGTTCGGCTTCCAGCGCACCGGCGATGCCTTCTGGGCGGCCGGTGACCAGATGGGCCGCGGCTTCATTATCGGCGCTACCGCCGGCCGCACCACCCTGACCGGTGAGGGCCTGCAGCACATGGACGGCCACTCCCCTGTCCTGGCCGCTACCAACCCGGCCGTGGTTTCTTATGACCCGGCCTTCGGCTACGAGGTGGCGCACCTGGTCACCCGCGGTATTGAGCGCATGTACGGCAAGGACCATGAGGCCATCATGTACTACCTCACCGTCTACAACGAGCCGGTGCACCAGCCGGCCGAGCCGGAGGACTTGGATGTGGAGGGCCTGCACAAGGGCATCTACCACTACAACACCGCTGAGGGCGGCTCCATTGCTGCCAATATCTTGGCTTCCGGTGTAGGCGTGCACGAGGCGCTGCGCGCGCAGCAGCTGCTTGCCGACGACTTCGATGTCAAGGCCTCCATCTTCTCCGTCACCTCCTGGAACGAGCTGGCCCGCGACGGTGCCCGCCGCAACAAGGAGGCCCTGCGCAAGGGTGAGGAGCCGACCGAGGCATTTGCTACCTCCCAGCTCAAGGGCTACGAGGGTCCGTTCGTTGGCGTCTCTGACTTCACCACCGAGCTGCAGGAGCAGATCCGCCCGTACGTCCCAGGTACCTACATCACCTTGGGTGCGGATGGCTTCGGCTTCTCTGATACTCGCGAGGGCGCACGCCGCTACTTCAACATCGATGCCGAGTCCATCGTCGTCGCAGTGCTCGATGGTCTGGCTCGCGAGGGCAAGATTGAGCGCTCCGTTGTGGAGAAGGCAGCCAAGGATCTCAAGCTGGATGATCCGACCGCTACCACCCACATCGAGGACTAATCCCCGCATTGGCGCGGGCTAGCCCTGCGCCACGCGCAAATAAAAGGCGCCGCCGGCTTTTGAACTGCTCCCCATTAGTTGGACTGAGAAATCAGTTTCCGATTAGTGGGGAGTAGTTTTCATTGAGAGCCCGAAGTTTGGTGAGTGAGCATCAGCGGGAGCAGTTGGTTGAACTATTTGAGCAAGGCATAGGCTATCGTGCCGCTGCTACTGCTCTTGGTGTCTCCACATACGCCGCCCGTATGCTCTGTCGTCGGTTTAAGCTGCA
>NZ_JASPHM010000019.1:0-29592 GCF_030229215.1 Corynebacterium sp. MSK150 | reverse complement strand
ACTCAATCGGCATTCAAAAAGGCCAAATCTAACCCCCGCGACACGCCGAGCCAGACACACATTTTGACCCTTAACCCAAACATGCTTATAGAACACTTCTAAAGCTAAAAATCCCCGCCCAGCCCTCTAATCGAGAGCGGACGGGGAGATTAAAGAGCGAGCTTAGAACTGCTCTACGTCAACCAGGCCCAGCTTGGCAGCCTTAACCAGGCGGCGCGGGATACGGACGGTCTGGCCGTCGATGGTGACTTCCTGGAGGGCTACATTGTCAGCCTTCCACTGGGAACGGCGTGCGTGGGTGTTCGCACGGGACTTCTTAAACTTAGGAGTTGCCATTTTCTACTCTCCTCCTTACGCGTTCTTCTTCTTGCGGCGTGCCATGCCACCGAAGCGCTGGTTGAAGCGCTCGACGCGGCCGGCGGTATCCATAACGCGCTGTGCACCAGTCCAGAACGGGTGGGACTCAGCGGTAACGTCAACGACGATCAGTGGGTACTCGTTGCCGTCTTCCCACTCAACGGTGCGGTCGGAGGAAGCGGTGGACTTGGTCAAAAAGGAGTGACCGGTACCAGCATCACGGAAGACTACCGGGTGGTAATCCGGGTGAATATCTTTCTTCATATATATTCCCTCAGGGTTGGACTACGGGTCGGTTCCACACCCTTAGCGTGGATCGTGCCCGAGTTGGGACGTGCAAATTTCACTCTGTTAACCGCGCGCCGCGCGGCACGGGTCAACAACCTGAATTATCCTACAGTCAACTAACCCATATGCGAAATCCCCAACCAGCGGCAACCACTCATTTCACTCCCGTTTCTTGCGCCACGCTTAACGGTGCCCCACAGGCAAACACCACCCCAGCACGGCAAACGGCCCACCTGCCACAGCAAGATAGCGATTAGGTAATTCGCGTCCGAGGCTGTAAGATTTTCCCTTGCTGTTGTCAAAATATACGTTTTACGCCCCGTCTACTGGTGTTTGACGATGGCGCCGCACCCGCTCACACCTCACTTTTGAGCACTGCCACCCTCACACGGCAGTCGGCGCTTCATTGTCTATAGCCATGATGTGGGCGGCTAGGAGAAAGAAGACCCATGTCGGCTATTTGCCAGGTAACGGGCCGCAAGCCGGAATTCGGCAAGCAGGTCTCGCACTCGCACCGCCGCACTTCGCGCCGTTGGAACCCCAACGTGCAGCGTCGTCGCTACTACCTGCCCTCTGAGGGCCGTACCATCACCCTGAATGTTTCCACGAAGGGCATGAAGATCATCGACCGCGATGGCATCGAGTCCGTTGTGGCTAAGATTCGCGCACGTGGGGAGAAGATTTAAGTATGGCACGTAACGATATCCGCCCAATCATCAAGCTTAAGTCCACTGCGGGCACCGGTTACACCTACGTGACCCGTAAGAACAAGCGCAACAACCCGGATCGCATCACCTTGAAGAAGTTCGATCCGATTGCCCGCAAGCACGTCGAATTCCGCGAGGAGCGATAATCAATGGCTAAGAAGTCCAAGATCGCTAAGAACGAGCAGCGCAAGGAAATCGTCGCCCGCTACGCGGAGCGTCGCGCTGAGCTCAAGAAGATCATCAAGAACCCGAACACCCCGGATGAGGAGCGCCTGGAGGCTCAGTTCGAGCTGAACCGCCAGCCTCGTGACGCTTCCCCAGCCCGCGTACGTAACCGTGACGCTGCCGATGGCCGCCCACGCGGTTACCTCCGCAAGTTCGGCCTGTCCCGTGTCCGTATGCGCGGCATGGCTCACCGTGGTGAGCTGCCGGGCGTTCGTAAGTCCAGCTGGTAAAGGGGTAATTGCACAATGGCTAATAAGCGCAATAACCAAAAGAAGTTCCGTATGGAGCAGAGCCGTCGCCCAAAGAAGAACCCTTTGAAGGCTGAGGGCATCGAGAAGGTGGACTACAAGGACACCAAGACTCTGCGTCTGTTCATCTCGGATCGTCACAAGATCCGTTCCCGTCGCGTCACCGGTCTGACCCCGCAGCAGCAGCGTCAGGTTGCTACCGCAGTCAAGAACGCACGCGAAATGGCTCTCCTGCCGTTCACCACCCGCTAAACAGTAGCTGGGTATCAACAGCGCACTTTTGCCGCTGGCAAGTGTGACACGGTAAAAGAACCATAAGCTTTCGCCGCCTCCCTCCTCGAGGGCAGGCGGCGAAAGTCGTTTTAGCCCCCCTATCCCTCCTCGTGGCCCACATGCACGGCTTACCAGGCTGAGGTGTTAGATTGAAAACATTCGTGTACCCCGCAGCCGGCGGGGTACACTGGCCCCGCACTAGTGAAAGGCAGTGAGCAATGGCCCTGCACCAATCCCTACTCGATCTCTCCGAGCTCGCCCCGCACTGCCAATCTCGCGCTACGGCCCGCGGACTGCTCGCAGAGGCCCAAGATATCTTGCGCAACGCGGTCGCCCACCAGGACAATGAGATTGAATTGGCCCACTGGTATTCCCGGCTGATTACGGATATTGTTCGCTCCCCGGGGGTCAACTCCCCGGTCCGCCTTAGCGGCGCTGCCGCCCGTGGCGACCAGTTGCCCTCCATGCCCGTGGTGTGGATGGGTGAAGATGCCGATCTGCAAGAGGTCTTCGCTGATGTCGGTCTCCAGGCTCACGTAGCCGCCGATTCCATCGCCGCGCGAGTCGACGCCGGCCTGCCCCTTGGAAACGGCGGGGAACAAGCGCTACTGGCAGAAGCCTTGGGCCAGCGCCCTCCTGCCCTAAAGATGGTCGATGGCCTGCCGGACCGCGATACAGCGGTGGATATTAAAGTCACACTGCTCTCCCCCATCGCGGCAATCGCACGCTGGGCAGCGCCGGGGCCGCGCCCCACGGTGGATCGCTTAGCGATCGGCGTGGAACGCGATCTGCTTAGCGCTGCTGATGCAGAGGCTTTGGACCTAGCGTGGCGCACTGGCTATGCGTTAGAGTTGCGCCGTTGGTACGAGGGCGTTAGTGATCACTCGGCAACATTGCGCGATCTCCCGCCGTTAGACCGCACTGCTTATGGCTCCGCGTGCCGCATTGTCTCGGCGGCGTTTGAGTCTATTGCCCGTCGGACGGAAGAATATAAATAGTCTCTACGGTGCGGATTCGGAAGCAGTACCTAGTCGGGCATAAGATTGTACAGTTGATTATTAGAAGTGATTTCTCTTTTGCGAAAGGAGGCGTCCCACCGCATGGCAGGCAATGTCGGTAGGCCGCGTAAACACAGCCCGCGGCGCAGGGGCAATAGCGCCCGAGAGGAGATCCTGGACGCCTCCTCCGAGCTTTTCACTACTCAGGGTTTTGCTACCACGTCCACGCACCAGATCGCAGACGCGGTGGGCATCCGTCAGGCGTCGCTGTACTACCACTTCCCGTCCAAGACGGAGATTTTCCTGACGCTGCTCAATTCCACCATCGAGCCCTCCTTGGAGTTGGCCGATGAGTTGGCGGGTACCGACGCGGCCCCAGCACAGCGCCTGTGGTCTTTGGTCGCCGCAGAATCGCGTCTGCTGCTGACCAGTGGCTGGAACGTGGGCCGCCTGTATCAGCTGCCGGTGGCTAATTCTTCGGAGTTCTCCGAGTATCACGAGTCCCGCGACCGCCTACAGAATCATTTCCGCTCCACCGCCGCCGCCATTGTGGGCGAGGATGACCCCCGCGTGGAGCTGCCCTTCCACATCGCGCTGTCCGTTATTGAAATGCGCCCCAATAACGGCACCCCTCCGTTCGACGCTTCCCAGTCGGTTCCGGAGACTGCCGCCATGCTTGCCGACGCCGCCTTGGCCGTCCTCGGCGCCTCCGTCCCCGACAACGCCGAGGAAACTACCCTCGAGCTGCTCAAGAACCGCAACGACTCCATTTCTGCGGCCGCCGCCGCAGCGGCCGACCGCAAGAAGAAGTCGCGCTAGCCCCTCGTTTTCCGCGTTAGCGCTGCCACGACTCCGTGAACTCGCCCGTGGCGGCCAATCCACCGCCCTCGCGCACGCTCACTGCGCTCGGGGTCACCACGATGATCGACGGATCCGCATTGACGTAGTAGTTGTTGCCGTCTTGGGTAACGTCGCTCGTCTGGAACTGGCCATCAAACATCGACGAGCGATAGATCTTGTCGCCACCTCCGGTCTCGCAAATGATAACCCTGCCGTCGGGACCAGCCCCAGCGAACAAGGCACGCTCAAAGCGCTGACAGTTGGCGTAGCCACCATCGAACCATCCGTACTCGTTGAAATCAGCAATGTAGTTTCCTACACCAGTCTTCTGACCGCCACCGGTGGAAGACGAGGCCTCCTGCTTTTCCGTCTGCGTGACTGTGACCACCGGCGGTTCCTCAGGGGCTTCCTCTTTCTTGGTTACGGTCTCTTGCGCGGCCGTAGTTTCCTCGGCGTCCTCCTCTTCCTTGTCGGAGTTATTGACCGTGGTCATTCCGCTGCCCTTACCTTTGAAGCTCGGGGCAGCGTCGTCCGTGGAGTCACTGCAACCGCTCAGCGCGAGGCTGGCGGCCACGAGCGGGACGAAGCCTGCGACAATGAGCGAGCGGAGGCTTAAGCGAGAAGTCATGAGTTTTCCTTTCTACTGACGGGCTTAGCAGGCAGGGCTGGACCACTGGGTATCAGCCTGCGCTAGGGCTTCGGCCATGGAGGTAAGCACCGTTTGGGTGGAGGCGTACTGGCCATCAGGGGATGAGGCAATCAGTGCCACGGCGACGTCGTGCCCGCCCAGCTGCACGATGCCCATCTGCCGCACATCGTAGGAACCGGCCGGGCTCGGGCCCCAGCCGCCTTTCATCAAGGCGCCCGGCAGGGTGCGCAGGCCGTAGCCTTGGGCGGGATCGGCGACACCCATGGCGTCGATAATCGGCTGCGCTCCTTCAACGCAGCGCAACCCGGCCATAAACTTTGCTTGGTTGCCCACGCTCCACATGGTTTGGCCAAAGGCCGTAAATTCCGGGCGGGTGACCTGGGATTGGACTTGGGTGGCGACATCGCCCGCCTCCGCGATGACGCTTTGCGTGGCCTGCGCGGCTGCGGTCCCCTCCCCTAGCCCCGCCCACGCGGTCTTGGCAGCCTCGTTATCGGAGTAGGTAATCGCGGAAGACACCAACTGGTTATCGGCAGCACCCGTGCGATTCGCCGCGATGAGCACCGGCACCTTGGAGGTTGACCACGCGGCTTCGGGAGCGGTGCGCCCCGCTTCAATGGTGGTGGTGCCATCGGAGACCGCGATGCCCACATCGCCGTGTTCGGCCACGATGCGGTCAAGCACGGCTTGGACGTCACCAGAAGGGGCCGCGGCCGATGACTCCGAGGAAGAGGCAGGCGCAGTCGAGGCAGCTGGTGCCGCGGATGAGGCCGCGGGCGCTGCGGACGTGGTCTCTTTTCCGTAGAGGGGATCTGCCGTGCCGCGTGCCTCGGTGTTGACGAAGGTAGGGGAATTATTCGCCGCGTCCTCGTCACCGCAAGCGCTGAGGGTGAGCGCGCAGGCGATAAGGGCAGCTGCCGGGCCCCAGGCCCGGCGGATAGGGAATGTCATGGCATTTAGCTTAGGCTAGTGCGCGAAGTGGCGGGTACCGGTCAGGTACAAAGTAACGCCGGCTTCCTTCGCTGCCGCGATGACTTCTTCGTCGCGGATGGAGCCGCCGGGCTGAACAACGGCCTTAACGCCGGCGTCGAGAAGCACCTGCAAACCATCGGCGAACGGGAAGAAGGCGTCAGAGGCGGCGAAGGAGCCTTCGGTGCGGTTGGCACCATCGGCCAAGGTGTTAGCGCGCTCGACGGCCAGCTTGGCGGAGTCAACGCGGTTGACCTGGCCCATGCCTACGCCCACGGTGGCATTGTCCTTGGCCAGCAAGATAGCATTGGACTTCACCGCGCGCACGGCGCGCCATGCGAATTCGAGCTCAGCCAAGTCGGACTCGTTGAGGGCCTCGCCCGCAGCCAGGGTCCAGTTGGCCGGGTTATCGCCCTCGGCCTGGTAGGTGTCTGGCTCTTGGGTGAGCACGCCGCCGGAGATGTACTTGCGCTCCTCGTGCTGGTCTTCGTGCTCTGCCTGCAGCACGCGCAGGTTCTTCTTGGCCTTGAGCACCTCGATGGCGCCGTCCTCATAGGAAGGCGCAACGATGACCTCGGTGAAGATCTCCTTGACCTGCTCGGCCATCTCTACGGTGACCTCACGGTTGACGGCAATCACGCCACCGAAGGCGGACATTGGGTCGCACGCGTGCGCCGCACGGTGGGCGGCGGCGATGGACTCCTCGGACACGGCAATGCCGCATGGGTTGGTGTGCTTGATAATCGCAACACAGGGACGCTCGTGGTCCCACGCGGCACGCCACGCGGCATCCGCATCCTGGTAGTTGTTGTAGCTCATCTCCTTGCCATTGAACTGGGTGGCATTGGCAAGGCCCTTGGAACCGATGCGGGTGACGGTCGCCGCCTGGTGAGAGTTCTCGCCGTAGCGCAGCGGGGTGGTTTGGCCCTCCTCACTGAGCTGATCCACGAACCAGGCGGAGACGGCCGCATCATAATCCGCGGTGTGCAGGAAGGCGTCGCGCGCCAAGCCGCGGCGCTGCTCCAGGGTAAAGCCACCGTTGTTCACGGCCTCCACTGCCTCACCGTAGCGGGAAGGGTCTACCACAACGGCGACGGACGGGTGGTTCTTGGCGGCCGCACGCACCATGGATGGGCCGCCGATATCAATCTGTTCCACGCAGCCATCAAAGTCCGCGCCCGAGGCCACGGTCTCGCGGAAGGGATACAGGTTGACCACGACGAGCTGGAAAGGCTCTACCTCGAGCTCGGAGAGCTGGTTGAGGTGGTCGTCCTTGCGGGTATCGGCCAGGATTCCGGCGTGCACGCGCGGGTGCAGCGTCTTGACGCGGCCTTCCAAGCACTCCGGGAAGCCGGTGAGCTTTTCTACCGGAGTGACCTCGATGCCTAGGTCCGCGATCTTCTTCGCGGTGGAGCCGGTGGAGACGATTTCCACGCCTGCCTTATCGAGGGCGCGGGCTAGATCCTCCAGCCCGGTCTTGTCGTACACGCTGATAAGGGCGCGCTTTACCTGCTTGCGGTCTTCGCTCATGAGGAGGATTAAGCCTTTCGAAAAGTCTTAGTCTGCGAGTTGAATAGTTAGTTTCTCGTCGTGGACGTTAGCTGCACGCAGCACCTCCACGATGAGATCGCGCTCTACTTGTTTAATGCGTTCATGGAGGGTGGACTCGTCATCGTCCGCGTCAATGACAACGGGGCGCTGCGCGATGATGGAGCCGGTATCCACGCCCGCGTCCACAAAGTGGACGGTAGAGCCAGTGATCTTCACGCCATAATCTAGGGCGTCGCGCACCGCGTGCGCTCCCTTGAAGGCAGGCAGTAGCGCCGGGTGGGTATTGATGGTGCGGCCTTCGAAGCGGTCCAAGAATTCCTGGCCCAGGATCTTCATAAAGCCCGCAGAAACAACAACGTCTGGCTGCGCAGCATCTACTGCGTCAACCAGACGTTGATTCCATTCGGCGCGATCCGCACCCAGCGCCACGACCTCGGTTTCAATCCCGTGGCCCTGTGCGCGCGCAATACCGTGGCATTCCTTATCCGCCACCACCTTCACTACCTGGTAATGCCCGGCCTGGGCATCCACGATGGCTTGTAGCAGGGAACCCGTTCCAGAAACGAGCACCACCACTCGGAGGCGTTCAGGGTCAGCGGTATAGCGCGGAGGCATCGGTGAAGTCACGCGCTATAGCCTAGCCCCTCTCCCCCTCCTCGGGGGAATCTTCGCCCGCGGAGTCCTGCTCACTCTCCCCCATTTGGTCCTTGAGCTGTTGGCTCAGCGGCTTGGCGACGCCCCTTTCATTGCCCTCCTCAGCCTCATCCTGCTGCTTTGCTGTTTCTTCAGCTGGAGTGTCCTCTTCTTTCTGCTCTTCTTCCGGTTCCCCTGCGGCCTCGCCAGGTGCGGAATCCTGGGGCTCGTCCTCGACTACCTCGGCATCAACGATTTCCGGATCGGTGATGGGCTCGCGCTCCGGTTCGGCGGGGGCGTCGTCAGTTTCGGCGGTCGCTGCATCGGTCACCTCGGTAGTGGTGGCATCAGCAGCGGGCTCATCGGCGGCTGGGTCCGCACCAGGTACCGTGCGGGCCGCGCGCCAGGCCACGAAGGCGAAGCCTGCGGCAACGGCACAACCAACGACAGCCATCCACAGGGCGGTAAGGCCTGCGGCAGTCCACAGCTGCGGGCCGGTCGCGCCGTAGTAGCCAAGGTCACCGCTGACAAGATAGCAGGCAACCAGCATGAGTACTGCGGAGGCCACCGTAGCTACGAGGACGTCTTGAAAGCTCGGACGTTTCTTGTACAAAGAGTAGATTGCAGCGCCGAGGGGGACGATCAATAGCGCCACCGCCCAGCTGGGCGCGGAGGCAGGAATGCCGCCGGTAATGGGCAGCGGTGGCAGCGGCACGAGGTGGGCGCTAAAGAGGCTTACCGAGCCTTCGCCTACGGAGAACTCCGAGCCCACCAATACCGCCGCGGTGCTCACGATGGCATTGGGAATGTAGAGCACGCTCAGCAGCACGAGTCCGGCAATGCCTAAGCCGGAGATCGTAGGATAGTCATTCATCATCTCGCCCTGGCGGGAGACATTGACAAGGAATACCACCGCAAAGACTGCGGCTGCGCCAATGGCCAGGTAGGCGAGATAGCGAAGGGCGATCTGGGTGGCGTCGACAAGCGGGCGCGGTACCCCATAACGCTTGGCCAACGCCCGCCACAAGCGCCACCCCATACCGGACGCCATGGCGGCCAGATGCAGAACAATAACGCGCAGCAACGCCTGCGCCAGATTAGGCGGGGAGACGTCATAGACCTTGCCCGCATCCCACAGCATCAGCCACGCGATGATGGTAAATACCACCGGCACACCAAGCACGCAGGCCAAAAGAGTAAGCAGGTCCTTGACGCTGACCTTGTGTTTTACCGCGCTGCGCACACGAACCGCCACCACCGCGGCGAGAATAAGCGCTGGCAAGGCCGGCAGGAAGGAAATATGCACATCAGCCGCAGAGACCGGGGCGAGGTTAAAGACCATCCAGGCCTCCGCCACGATGGTGTACCACCACGCCATGGGAGAGCCGGTGAGCATGAGACCGCCAAGCGCGATGGCCATAATGATAAGGACAATAACCACGTTGGACACTGCCGCCGTAATGAGCATGCGGCGAATGCGCCCGGCTTTGGTCAACGGCGCGGGCGTACGGCGCGCCTTGGCCTTGGAGCCGGCCTTGCGAGCGACGCGCTGCGCCGATCCAGAGGACTGGCGTGACCCACTGGGATGAGGCGCGCGTGGGGTGCGCTCCGCGCGCACCGTACGGCCCCGCGCCTGGCTACGCGGGCGGGGCGTTGACCGAGATTGGGGGCTGGTGTTTTTGTTCATCGGCGTCCACTTTGCCACCTTCCGGAAGTGAAATCGGGGTGGCGCGACGAGGCACTCGCAAAATCACCGGCGGCAACCCCTGTACCTGGGCTATACAAATATATAAGGAGTATAAAATCTACCCTGGTTTCACACCCTTAACTCTGGCGGTAATACTATTGAAGGAAAAGGCCGCTAGTTTTGCGTGACGCACGCGGAGCTCGCGTGGGATCTTTATCGCACTAATAACATTCCGTGTGCCCCATGTTGCCTGCTCGTGGACAATTTCCCCAAGGCGAGCCTGAAAATTCTTTAATTTGGGTTGCTGTTATCTTTTCGAGACGCTACTGTTACATCTCGTTGGTAACAAGAAGGTCACAATCTCGTAACTAACTCGGTGGGGACGTAACACTCGTTCTGCGCAGATTGTGAAAATGACGAAAGAAGACCTAATGCGAAGCAAAGTTCAGCGTGGCGCCGGCCGCCATCGCAAGATTGTCACCTCGCAGACCACGAAGGGCCGCATTGCCGTAATGACGGTTGCGGCAGGTGCAGTTTCCACGGCCGGCGTTGGTGGCGCAGCCGCCGCAAACATCCAGTCCGATGACGCGGCCACCACCAAGACGCAGTCCGTTGACTTCGAGCTCGCCTCTGACTCCACCCAAGTTGAGGATGCTGCTGCGGCTCCGGTTGATACCACCCCACAGATCCTCAACGTGGCTGAGGCTAAGCCAGTTACTGATCTGACCGATCAACTCAACAAGGCCATTCAGGCCTCTGAAGAGCGCGCCGCTGCCGACGAGGCTGCTCGCGCTCCGTCCGTAGCTCGCCCTGCCGAAGGCGCATTCACATCCCCATTCGCTATGCGCTGGGGCACCTTCCACAAGGGCGTCGACATCGCCAACTCTCCCGGCACCCCAATCCTTGCCGTCATGGATGGTACGGTCATCGACTCCGGTCCAGCCTCCGGCTTTGGCCAGTGGATCCGCATCATGCACGACGACGGCACCATGACCGTTTATGGTCACATGCAAACTCTTGACGTTGCCGTTGGCGAGCACGTGCACGCCGGCCAGAAGATTGCTGGCATGGGCTCGATGGGCTTTTCCACCGGCTCCCACCTCCACTTCGAAGTTCACCCGAACGGTGGCGAGGCAATCGATCCGCAGCCTTGGCTGGCTGAGCGAGGCATCGACCTCTAAGACCCACCCCCAATACCTTCTTGTTAAGCGCCGCAGTGGCTTTCCCTGCGGCGCTTTTTCATGTCCACAATTTCGCTAAAGGCACCAGCGACAGCTCCCGACCACCTAGGCTGCAGCCAGCCTTTCCCAAGACTCCTCAGGGGCGTCCCGGCATTCCCATTGCGCCGCCCACAAAGGGCAAGCCTCGCCAAGGCAAGCACCCCAGCACCGGGCCCACAGCACATCTTGCGCCACACAGGCAAGTCCAGTACGCAGACTTGTCGCAGGTAAATGCGCATTTTTCGCCAATCGATGGCCCTGAACACGACACGCTATTCCCAGAGCGGCACATCCACCCCCGAAGCCTACCCCCAGACCCTAAACCAATACTTTACAGACGCCCCTCCAGTCACATTCGTAACACGCGCAACAAGCTGGCATGTTCGAAAGATTTCGAAATATTTCCGCCGCTACCAGCGTTTTTTAAGATTGCGCGGGCCATTCGAGCGGGCTACCTTTTAACTCGTTGCCACGAGCGATTACGAGCGCAAGCATTTCGGCTTTCGGCGTGTCGCGGTTGGCAGTTCAAAGACGCCATCCTCTCTAGGATTTGGGCGCCCCAAGACCATGCACAGCCATGAAAAGGACTTTAACTATGAAGCGCATGAACCGCGCACGCAAGAACGTGGCGCTGAGCATCGTTACGCTTGGCACCGTACTTGCTACCGGCACCACCGCTTTTGCTGCAGAGCCAGTGGCTAGCGTGGACGTATCGGACGGCTCCTCCGAGCCCACCGCTACCAATGTAGATAACGCCGGCGTGGTCGACGCCCTTGTTGGCCTGGCCACCACCACCGTAGGCGTATTGAACGGCGAGGCTACTCCGCAGGTAGATGGAAACGAATCCGGCGGCGTCAATATCGTCCTAGACCCGGGCACTGTACCGGGCCTGAAGGAAGCTTTCGCACCGCAGGGGAATCACTCCGGACTCACCACGAAGCGCGGCAAGGACTCCGCGGGCAATACCGTGGTCTTTCCTACCTCCGGCACGCTTACTTCTGGCTTCGGCCCGCGCTGGGGCACGATGCACAACGGCATCGACGTTGCGAACTCCGTGGGTACCCCGATTCTGGCGGTCATGGACGGCACCGTCATCAACTCCGGCCCAGCACAGGGCTTTGGCAATTGGATCCGCATCCAGCACGATGACGGCACCATCTCCGTCTACGGCCACATGCCGGCAGACCAGCTCAAGGTAAATGTGGGCGAGCGCGTGACCGCGGGTCAGGAAATCGCCGGCATTGGCAACGAGGGCCACTCCACTGGCCCGCACCTCCACTTTGAGATTCACCCAGGCGGAGGCGCCCCCGTTGACCCAGTTTCCTGGTTCAACGAGCGCGGCATTTCGGTCTAAAGCTTTTCCATCGGCACTCCGCCGATGAGCATCAGCCGGACCTTACCGGAAGAACCAAAGTCCACGGTGACCGTGGCGCGCTTGCCGGAGCCGGACGTCTCAATGACAGTTCCGAGCCCGTACTTGGCGTGATTGACGCGGTCACCCACGGCTAGGTTGAGGTTATTGTTCTTAGGCATCGAGGTCGCCGCCGGCTTGCTGGTGCGCTGCGATGGGGAAGACGCAGCGCACCCTCCACGGCGCGACCCAGACCTGGAACCACCACTGCCCCACCCGGACCAGTCGCGGCCGTAGGAACGACCATATTGGTAGTCGTCCTCGCCCCACGCGCCGGTCAGGGAGCTATCGGAGTCTTCGCGCCGCCAGTTGATGAGGTCTTCTGGGACCTCGCCGAGGAAGCGGCTGGCGGGATTAGTCACCGGATTGCCCCACGCCGAGCGCAAAATGGCACGGGTAAGGTACAGCTGCTCGCGAGCGCGGGTAATGCCGACATAGGCCAAGCGGCGTTCCTCGCTTAATTCCTTCGGGTCACCCAGTGAGCGCATATGCGGGAATTGACCATCCTCCCAGCCGGTCAAAAAGACTACGGGGAACTCAAGGCCCTTGGCGGTGTGCAGAGTCATCATGGTGACCACACCGGTCTCGGAATCTGGAATCTGGTCAGCATCGGCCACCAGCGACACCTTTTCCAAGAATGCCTGCAGCGAACCGGGCGCAGCTTCGCCCTCCTCTACTAGCTCGGAGGGGTCCACTGCATCCGCACCGAATGCGGCAAGCTGGTTGGCCGCCTCCGAGGTGAATTCGCGCGCCACCGATACCAACTCGTTGAGGTTATCTAGGCGCGCACCGTCCTGTGGATCATTCGAATTTTCCAATTCCGCCTTGTATCCCGTGGCATCCAAAATGGCGGAAAGCAGCTCGCCCAAATCCGGTTGGCCGGTAACCTCATCGCGCATGGACGGGATCTGATTGCGGATACCTTCCATCATGTCGTTGAATTTGCCCACCGCATTGATGGCCCGGGTGCCAAGGCCAGGGACGTCGCCCCGGGGGACATCGGCAAGCGCCTTGCCAAAGCTAATGCCGTGGTTTTCCGCATGGAGGGCAATATGCCCCTGCGCCTTGTCACCAATGGCACGCTTGGGCACATTGATAATGCGGCGCAGGCTCACCGTATCGTCCGGATTATCCAAGATGCGCAGGTAGGCCACCATATCGCGGATTTCGCGCCGCTCATAAAAGCGCGTGCCGCCCACAACCTTGTACGGAATACCGGAACGAATAAAGATATCTTCCAGTGCACGAGAGGCGTTATTGGTGCGGTACATGACCGCGATATCGGAATAGCTGCGGCCCTTATCCGCCAAGGAGTCGATTTCAGAGGCGATGAACCGCGCCTCATCGTGCTCATTATCGGCAACATAGCCTACGATCTGCTCGCCCTCACCGTGGGCGGTCCACAGGTTCTTCTCGCGGCGGTTCTCATTTTTTGCAATAACAGCATTGGCCGCATTGAGAATGGTCTGGGTGGAGCGATAATTCTGTTCCAGCAAGATGGTGTGCGCCTGCGGGTAGTCGCGCTCGAATTCTTGAATATTGCGGATGGTCGCGCCGCGGAAGGCATAAATGGACTGATCGGAATCGCCCACTACGCACAGCTCCGGCGCATCCGGACCGAGCTCTCCCCTACCCACGAGCGCGGCAACCAGGGCGTATTGGGCATGGTTGGTGTCCTGATACTCATCAATAAGCACATGCTTGAAACGCCGGCGATAAAAATCCACCACCTGCTGGTGCTGGGTGAAAATCCGCACCACCTCACCGATGAGATCATCAAAGTCCACGGCATTGGCCGCGCGCAGGCGGCGCTGGTATTCGGCATAGACCTGGGCCACGGTGGTCTCAAATGGGTTCTTGGTCTGCTGCGCCTTCTCCAGCGCGGATTCGGGACCGATGAGCTCGTTTTTGTGATTAGAAATCTGATTGGCCAGCACACGCGGGGTGTACTTCTTCAGATCCAGCTGCATGTCCTTGGCAATCATGGACAACAGCCGGCGGGCATCATCGCCATCATAAATGGTGAAGTTGGTATTAAGCCCCGGCACCAGCTGCGCATTTTGGCGCAGGATGCGCACGCAGATGGAGTGGAAGGTAGATACCCACATGCGCTCAGCCACGGGGCCTACCAGCCCGCCCACACGCTCCTTCATTTCCGCTGCGGCCTTATTAGTAAAGGTAATGGCGAGGATCTCCCACGGGTTCACCCCGCGATGGCGCATGAGATAGGCAATGCGGCGGGTAAGCACGGCGGTCTTGCCGGAACCAGCGCCGGCCACGATAAGCAGCGGGCTGCCCGAGTGGGTAACGGCCTCAAGCTGCTGCGGGTTGAGACCCTCGGTCAAGGCATCGGGGGATTCGGAATGCGGGCTCGCTGCGCGCGGTGCGCCGAAGCCGCCAAAGGGGCTTGGCGTGGGTGCGCCGCCGGTGGACGGGGAAGGGCTAAAAGGAGAGTTTTCGTTCATAATGCCTTCCAACCTACTAGCCCCACCGGACACGCCCCGTATCCGCCGTGCGAGCTGCTATTTCCTTTTGCGCGGGCGGGTGGCACAATATGGTCTTATGACCGCAGAAGATAACAAGGACATCGTCGATAACGGCCTGGACATCCGCACGCCTTCGGGTACGGATGATCCCCTATCTGATGCGGAGATCCAGCAGTATCGCGAAGAAATCAACCGCATGGACCGCATCATCTTGGATGCCGCCAAGCGCCGCACGGAAGTCTCTCAGGCTATTGGCCGCACCCGCATGAGCTCCGGCGGCACCCGCCTGGTTCACACGCGCGAGATCGCCATTTTGAATCAGTTCCGCGATGAACTTGGGGAAGAAGGCCCCACCATCGCCTCGGCGCTACTGCGGATGGGCCGCGGCCGCCTGGGTTAGCCGAATAATTACGACCCAGCCGATACTATGCAGTACGCTGAATTAGCATGAATGCAGTTCTCGTCGCCGTCATAGTCATGCTCGTGCTCGCCCTCCTGCGCGTGCATGTGGTGGTAGCGCTCTTCCTAGGAGCCATCGTCGGCGGGCTCCTGTCGGGCATGGGCCTCGATGCCACCATGGTCGCCTTCCAAGATGGCTTGGGCGGCGGCGCCAAGATTGCCCTCAGCTATGCCCTCTTGGGCGCTTTTGCCATGGGCGTGGCCTCGGCCGGGCTGCCACAGGTCCTAGCTAATTTCCTCATCCGCAAGCTCGGCGGCAGCGGCGAAGCAGACCCCAAGGCCGCCTTGGCCACCAAGTGGATCCTCATCCTCGGGCTCATCGCCATGTCCGTGATGAGCCAGAACCTCATCCCGGTCCACATCGCCTTCATTCCGCTCATCATCCCGCCGCTACTTACAGTGATGAATAAGCTGCGCTTGGACCGCCGGCTGATTACTACCTGCCTGACCTTCGGCCTTATCACAACCTACATGTTCATTCCGGTGGGCTTTGGCTCCATCTACTTAAATGACATCCTGCTCTTTAATATCCAGCAGGCAGGGCTTGATACCTCCGATATCAATATCATGCAGGTTATGGGCGTACCGGCGCTCGGCATGCTCGCTGGCCTACTCATCGCTATCTTCTTTAGCTACCGCAAGCCGCGCGACTATGAAAACCTGCCCATCACGGCTGAGGAACACCAAGAGGCCCCCTCTGCCTATAAGGTGTGGGTTTCTGTCGTGGCCATCATTGCCACCTTTGCGGTGCAGATCGTCATGCAGACGCTCGACTTCGAATCCGATGGCCTCATGGTCGGCGCGCTAACCGGCCTGGGCATTTTGCTGCTTACCGGCGCGGTGGATTGGAAGCACGCGGATGACGTCTTTACCAATGGCATGAAGATGATGGCGCTCATCGGATTCATCATGATCACCGCCCAGGGCTTTGCCTCGGTCATGACGGCTACCAATGAGGTCGGCCCGCTGGTGGATGCCACCGCTAACCTCTTTGGCACCAATAAGGTCCTCTCCGCCGGCGCGATGCTGGTGGTGGGCCTCGTGGTCACCATGGGCATCGGCTCGTCCTTTTCCACCCTGCCCATTATTTCCGTTATCTATGTACCGCTGTGCGTGTCGTTGGGCTTTAGCCCCGCAGCCACCGTGGCGCTTATTGGCACGGCAGGCGCGCTTGGCGACGCCGGCTCTCCCGCCTCCGATTCCACCCTCGGCCCTACCGCGGGCTTGGGTGCGGATGGCCAGCACGACCACATCCGCGACTCGGTCATTCCCACCTTCATCCACTTCAATATCCCACTGCTTATCGCCGGTTGGGTAGGCGCACTCATCCTCTAAGACGGCCCGACGCGGTGGCGCTTTCTGGACTACGGTGGGAGAGGTACATGTTGCCAATGCGCTAGTTGCCAGAAAGGCCTACCACCATGGATATCACCGCATCTGCCCAGTGGAGCGAGCTCGCGAAGGTATATGAGGAGAAGAAGGACCTCAACCTCCGCGAGCTTTTTGCCGCCGATGCAGACCGCGCCCGCAACTTCACCTTCGACGCCGCCGGGCTGCACGTCGATCTGTCGAAGAACCTGATCGACGGGGACATCGTCAAGCAGCTGGTTGAGATAGCCAAGGCCGCCGACCTTGAGGCCCGCCGCGATGCCATGTTCGCCGGCGAGCACATTAATAACACCGAGGATCGCGCCGTGCTGCATACCGCGCTGCGCATCCCGGTCGAAGATGACTTGAGCGTTGATGGCCAGGATGTTGCCGCCGATGTCCACGAGGTCTTGGGCCGCATGCGTGATTTTGCCACTGCGCTGCGCTCCGGCGCTTGGCTGGGGCATACCGGCCACACCATCAAAAAGGTGGTCAACATCGGCATCGGCGGCTCTGACCTTGGTCCGGCCATGGCGGCCAAGGCGCTGCGTTCCTATGAGGTCGCTGGCATCTCCGCCGAATTCGTCTCCAACGTGGACCCGGCCGATATGGCCGCCACGCTCGATGGCCTCGATGCAGAATCCACCCTGTTTATCATCGCCTCCAAGACCTTTACCACCCAGGAGACGCTGACCAATGCGCACGCCGCGCGCCGCTGGCTCATCGAGCAATTCGATGGTGACGAGTCCGCCGTGGCCAAGCACTTCGTCGCCGTGTCCACCAATGCGGAGAAGGTAGCCGAGTTCGGCATCGATACCGAGAACATGTTCCCGTTCTGGAGCTGGGTCGGCGGCCGCTACTCCGTAGATTGCGCCATCGGCCTCTCCCTCATGTGCACCATCGGCCCGTTGGACTTCATGCGCTTCCTCGAGGGCTTCCACGCCATGGACGAGCACTTCCGCACCACTCCACTGGAAGAAAACGTCCCGGCGCTCATGGGCCTCCTCGGTGTCTGGTACACCAACTTCTTCGGCGCCCAGACCCACGCCGTGCTGCCCTACTCGCAGGACCTGGGCCGCTTCCCGGCCTACCTGCAGCAGTTGACCATGGAATCCAATGGCAAGTCCGTGCGCCGCGATGGCACCGCGGTTACCGCCCCGTCCACCGGGGAAATCTACTGGGGCGAGCCGGGTACCAATGGCCAGCACGCCTTCTTCCAGCTCATGCACCAGGGCACCCGCCTCATCCCGGCGGACTTCATCGGCTTTGCTCGCCCGAAGCAGGACTTCCCCACCGCCGATGGCTCCGGCTCCATGCATGACCTGCTCATGGGCAACTTCTTTGCCCAGACCAAGGTGCTGGCCTTTGGCAAGACCGCAGAAGAAATCGCGGCCGAAGGCGTAGACGAGGCCATCGTGCCGCACAAGGTCATGCCGGGAAACCGCCCGACCACCACCATCCTGGCTGAGGAGCTGACCCCCGCCGTGCTCGGCGCGCTCATCGCCCTCTACGAGCACATCGTGTTCACCCAGGGCATTATCTGGGATATCAACTCCTTTGACCAGTGGGGCGTGGAGCTGGGCAAGCAGCAGGCGAATGACCTGGCTCCGGCTGTCTCCGGCGCTGAGGCTGCCAACTCCGGCGACCAGTCCACCGATGAGCTCATCGGTTGGTACCGCTCCAACCGCTAAAGGCCCACTTTTAGCCGCGTTATCCCCGCCCAGCCACTCGGCGGAACGGATAACGCGGCCGCTTTTTGGCCTCTTTCGGCCCCCGCAATGCAAAACAAGCACGTTCTGCCCAAAATCAAGGCGAAATTGGGCGAAACGTGCTTGTTTTGTCAGCGGAATGCAGCTTAGAGCTTGACCATCGGCTCCCAGCCGAAAGGAATGTCCTCCGAGTTCACAATCCGGCGGCCGAAGGGGAAACAGGTCACCGGGATCATCTTCAGGTTGGCCAGGGCGGCCGGGATGCCCACGATGGTCACTACCTGTGCCGCCGCGGTGGTGACGTGGCCAATGGCCAGCCACAGGCCGGCGACCACGAACCAGACGATGTTGGAGAAGGTGGACATGGAGCCACTGCCCTTTACCGGCTGCACCACCGAGCGGCCGAATGGCCACAGGGCGAAGTTAGCCATGCGGAACGACGCCACGCCCGCTGGAATGGTGACGATAAAGATGCAGGCGATAATGCCGAAGATGAAGTAGGCCAGGGCGAGAAGGAACCCGCCGGTAATGAACCAAATGATATTGAGAAGGGTACGCATAGCCCCCACCCTAGCGGCCTACGCCGAGCGGTGAAGCGGCTGGCAGTGCGGGCACCACCAGATGATGCGCTCGAGTTCGCCTTCGTCGCCGCCCTGGTCCACGCCGCCGAGCGCGCCCTTGGTAATGAACGTGCCGCAGCGGCGGCAGCGCTTTCGATTGCGTCCGAAGACGTAGGTGGTCTCCCCGGCGCGGCGCACGCCGGTGGTCACGCGCACCGGGGAGGTTCGGTTGGCCCACATGATGCGCCGAGAGATATCGAGGATGCGGGCGGTATCTACCTCGGCTACTGGAGTGGCGGGATGCACGCCGGCCAAGAAACAGACCTCGGCGCGGTATTCATTGCCGATGCCAGCGACGACCTTTTGGTCGAGCAGCGCCGCACCGATGGCGCGCTGCGGCCGAGAGTTGAGCCGGCGCAGGGCCTCCTCGCGATCCCAGTCGGGGTCGAGGATGTCCGGACCGAGGTGCGCGATGCGCTGGTGGTAGTGGTCGGCGGGATAGATGTCCACGAAGCCTAGCTGGTGGCCAACGACCTCGATATCGCGCGGCGAGTTGGCCAGCTGCAGCACGATGCGGGCGGTGTGTCCGGGCTTGCGCCAGCGATCGCCTGCGTAGTGGATGGCCCAGGTGCCCTCCATCTTGAGGTGGGTGTGCACGATGGTCTGGTCGAATTGCATAAACAGGTGCTTGCCGTAGGGCCAGACGCGCTCGCACACCATGCCATCGAGGTGAACGGTGGCGTAGCGCGGCACGCGCACGGAGCAACCGGTGACCTCGCGGCCGGCCATAAACTGCAGTCGGTTGGATAGCTGCAGGACGGAATCGCCTTCGGGCATAACACCTCCTGTGGATCTTTAGCGGCGGTACCCGCCGCGCGGACGGAATCCACCATTATTGCGCGGAGCCGGCGGTGGATCATCAAAGCTGAGTTCTTCGATGGCCTCGGATGCCCGGCGGCCTGCGCGCGGGGTGCGCGGGGCGGCGGCGCGAGCGGAGATGCGCACGCCCTTCGGCGTAATCCCGGCGCCGGCTTCGCGCAGGTGAGCCGCCGCATCGGTTTTATGGATGGGGCTGCCATTGCACTTTTCGACGACCAACGGGGACAACACTCCCCTCGCCACCATGTCCGTCAGCGCAGAGACCAAGCGGGGATAGACCTCGGCGGCGTCGATGCCGTCGGGCAGCGATTCGATGAAGGTGGTGAGGGTTTTGCCGCCGCGGGTGAGGTGGGCGATGGGTAGGCCGTCGATAAGCACTACCAGCGCACCGGCCGAACGGGTGGGCCCGCCGGTGGCTTTGCCGTCGGCGTCGTCGCGCTGCGGCCAGGGCAAGGCAGCGCCGTACGGGTTGGCCGGGTCGCAGGCGGCGAGGACATAAGTCTCGGGCTCGGTGGTGCCAGAGGGCCAGCCGGTCACATCCGGGGAATCGGCCAAGCCACGCAGGCGGTCGATAATGGAGGGCGTGGAAAATTGGGCGGCGCCGAGGCCGTCGATGACGTAGCCGCGCATGGCTTTGCCGGATTCCTCGAAGCCGGAGAGCACCTTATAGGCCAGCGCGAAACCGCCGAGCACATCCTCGGCCACGACGGAGCCGCGGGTGAGCACGCCGTAGCGATCGAGCCAGGCCTCGCCGTGGGCGACGGACCGGGAGGTGGCATCGGTGGCGGCAGGGACCGCAAGCGACCACCGGCCCATGACATCGGGCGGGGTCTGCGCCGCCGCGGTGTTCTGCGCTTGGGCGAAGGAGGTGCGCCCCATGCGCAGGCGGGAGCGGGTGGGCCGGCGCTTCGAGCGGTGCGCGGTGCGGCCTGAGCGCGAGCCGCCGGAAGCCAGCCGGGTACGAAGAGGCGCGAAAGAATCGGGGCTAACCAGGCCCATCTCTACTAGCCCCCAGAGGGCCTCGCGGGTCTCCTCGGTGGTACCGGGGACCTCGGCGGCGATATCGGCAAAGAGGAAGCCACCGCCGCGGCCAAGGACGTCGAGGATAGCGCGCTGCAGCATGCTCACCCCCTCGGCATCGGTTTCCGGGGCGAGCTGGGCGGCATAGTCCGAGGGCAGCAGCATGATCCATGGGTCGGCCGCACCGGCCTTGCCGGCGCCTAGGATGAGCACCTCGCCATTGGAGGTGAGTTCATCGAGCATGGTGGGAGAATAATCGCCCACGCGGGCGGGCAGGATGAGCGATTCCCACGCAGAGGCGGGCAGGCGCACCCCGGCGAGCTGCTCGATGACGGAAAAGACGCCATCCGCCCCGCGCAGCGCGGGGCGCTTGCCGGCCGGGGCGATGCTATGCCACTCCGGCAAGAAGCGGGCGAAGGTAGCGCCCGAGACCGGCTCGGTGGCAGCCCTAGCTGCGGCGAGCGAGCGCGAGCGAATCGTCTTCAACACCGCTGCGGCGCAGTACTCCTGCTCCTCCACTCCCTGTCGGTAGCGGCCTTCTACTACCCCATCGAGCGTGCCAAGGACGGTGTGCGCGGCGGAGACGGAAATGCCGAAGGCTTCGGTGAGATCGCGCAGCACAAACGGTCCACGGGTGCGCGCCCAGCGCGAGACCAGCTGTGGCAGGGCATCGGAAATGGTGGCCACCTGGGCGGGGATGCCGGGAGGAATGGGGATACCCAGGGCGTCGCGAAGCAGGGGTGCGTCCTGGGCCTGGGCTAGGTGCTCGCGCCCGCCAATGCGCACGCGCATAATCCGGGTGCGCAGCTGGTCCAGGGCGGATACCGGCACGTCGGTGTGCTCGCCCAGCTCGTCGACGGGAACCGGCCCCAGCACGCGCAGCACGTCCGCCACCTCCTCGGTGGTACGAGCCCGGCGCGAGGCATCGGTGCGCTGGAGCTGGGCGTGGACCTCGGCGATGATCTCCGGATCGAGCAGCTCACGCAGCTCTACCGTGCCCAGCAGCTTGGCTAATAGCGCTGGGTCGAGGGCTAGGGCGGCCGCGCGCTTTTCCGCCAGCGGGGAATCGCCCTCGTACATGAACGCGCCGGTGTAGTTAAATAGCAGCGAAGAGGCGAAGGGAGAAGGCTGCTCGGTGGTGACCTCCGCGATGCGGATGCGGCGGTGGCCCAGCTCCCGCATGACCTCCGTGAGCGCAGGAACGTCGTAGACGTCCTGGACGCACTCGCGCACCGTCTCCAGGATGATGGGAAAGGACGGGTACTTGCGGGCGACGTCCAAAAGCTGCTCGGCTCGCTGACGCTGCTGCCACAGCGGCGCACGCTTGCCGGGATTGCGCCTAGGCAAGAGCAGCGCGCGGGCCGCGCACTCGCGGAAGCGGGAGGCAAAGAGCGCGGAATTGCCCACTTGCTCGGCCACGATATCGGCAATCTCATCGGCATCGAAGGCAAAGATGGATCCATCGGGCTCGGATTCTGCCTCCGGCAGGCGCAGCACAATGCCGTCATCGCCGGCCACCGCCTGCGGGTCCATGCCGGTGCGCTCGCCCACCCGGGCGCCTACCGCAAGTGCCCACGCGGAGTTCACCGGCCGGCCAAACGGGGTATGCAACACCACGCGCCAGTCCCCCAGCTCATCGCGGAAGCGCTCGAGCACCAAAGTCTTTTCATCCGGAATAACACCGGTGGCCTCGTTTTGCTCCTGCAGGTAGGCCACGATATTGGAGCGCGCATTATCGTCGGCATCCGCGATAACTTCCGGCGAGCTAAAGACCTCGCGGCGGTACTCGCCCAGTGCCTTGCCCAGCTCATAGGGGCGACCCGCGCCATCGCCATTCCAAAATGGCAGGCGGCCGGTATGCCCCGGCGCGGGGGTGACCAGCACTTGGTCGCGCGTGATGTCCTCGATGCGCCAACTGGTTGCGCCCAGGGTGAAAACATCGCCCACCCGGGACTCGTAGACCATCTCTTCATCCAGCTCGCCTACCCGGCGCGGGGCGCCACCGGAGCCCTCACCGGCGCCGGTATAGAGGAATACGCCAAACATGCCCCTATCCGGAATCGTGCCGCCGCTGGTCACGGCCACGCGCTGGGCACCAGGCCGCGCGGTCATCACTCCCGTCACGCGGTCATAGACCACGCGTGGTTTGAGTTCCGCAAAATCCGTGGACGGGTACACGCCACTGACCAGGTCCAGCACGGAGTCATAGACCTCGCGCGCCAGGTCGCGGTAGGGCCAGGCTCGACGGACCATTTCGTACCACTCATCGGCATCGAGCCCATCGTCCCCGGCCGCGGCCACGGCCGCCACCGTCTGCTGCGCCAGCACGTCCAGCGGGTTGCGCGGGGTATGCATCTCCTCAATGAGGCCGGCGCGCATGCGCGCTACCGTCAGAGTGGACTGCACCAGATCCGCGCGATGCTTGGGATAAAAGGAGCCGTGCGATACCGCGCCCACAAAGTGGCCCGCGCGGCCCACACGCTGCAGGCCGGAGGCCACGGAGGGCGGCGATTCCACCTGCACCACCAGCTCCACGGCACCCATATCGATGCCCAGCTCCAGCGAGCTAGTGGCCACCACGGCCTTGAGCGTGCCTTCCTTCAGCATGGTTTCAGTCATCGCGCGCTCATCCTTAGACACCGAGCCGTGGTGGGCGCGCGCGATAACCGCCGGGGCCTTGCCAGCGACGTCGACCTGCTTCATCAGCTGGGCTGGGTCCCGACGTGTCTCGGGTGACAGCGAATCCGGATCATGCTCTTGTGCATAGAGCTCATTGAGCCGGCTGGTCAGCCGCTCGGCGGTGCGGCGGGAATTGACAAATACCAACGTGGAGCGGTGCGCCATGATCTCCGCATAGAGGTCATCCTCGATATACGGCCAGATGGACTTCGCCGTGGGCAGCGCGGATTCATCCACTGAAGGCGCGCTAATCCCGATGGCATCATCCACGGTCATCTCCCCGATGGTGGAGCCTTGCTCCGGCGTGGGGAGATCGGACATATCCTCCACGGGCACGTGCACGTCCAGCTGCCACTTCTTTTCTGCGTCCGGTGCCACGATCTCCACCGGCCGGTTACCGCCCAAGAAGTTTGATACCGCAGACAGCGGCCGCACGGTGGCGGAAAGCCCGATGCGCTGGAAGTCCCCTGCCACCCGCTGCAGGCGCTCCAAGGTCAGCGCTAGGTGCACGCCACGCTTGGTGCCGGCCAGGGCATGGATCTCATCGATAATGACGGTATCCACCGTCTTCAAAATCCCCGCTGCCTTGGAGGTCAGCATCAAATAGGCCGACTCCGGGGTGGTGATCAAGATATCCGGCGGCTTGCGCACCTGCCGCGCACGCTCAGCAGACGGCGTATCGCCCGAGCGCACGCCTACTGATATATCCGGCACGTCCAGCCCTAGGTTCTCCGCGGTGCGCGCAATACCGGTCAGTGGGGCGCGCAGGTTATTTTCCACGTCCACGCCCAGCGCCTTGAGCGGCGAGATATACAGCACCTTCACCCCGGCGGCGGATCCAGCAGTCCCTGAGCCCACCGGCAGCGCCAGCTGGCCCTCGCGCTCGACCAAATTATTCAGCGCCCACAAGAACGCGGCGAGCGTCTTACCGGAGCCGGTAGGCGCCACCACAAGGGCGTGCTCACCGCGGGAAATCTTCTCCCAGGCCTGCGCCTGCACGGCGGTGGGAGCGGCAAATACATCCCGAAACCACTGCGCTACTTGAGGCCGGAAGCGGTCGAGGATGTTTTCTGGCATGCCCACACTCTAGTCCGCGTTGTAATGTGGGCACCATGACCGTCGAGATTTCTGATTCCCGCCTGACCAATTCCCTCGCCCAGGGCTGCGGTGAGATCCTTAAAGGCGTGCGCAACGGGGGCCTGCTGCGGGGCCTTTCGCTTGGCGACGCCGGCGATGAAGCCGCCCAGGAATGGATCGCCCGCGTCCTCGAACAGCACCGCCCCCAAGACGGCATGCTCTCTGAGGAAGCCGCCGATGACCTTACCCGCTTGAAGAAGGACCGCGTATGGATCGTGGACCCGCTCGACGGCACCAAGGAATTCGCCACTGGCCGCCAGGACTGGGCGGTGCACATTGCCCTCGTAGAAAATGGCATCCCTATCCACGCGGCGGTGGGCCTGCCGGATCTCGGCGTTACCTTTAAGTCTTCGGACGTTCGCGCGGTCACCGGCCCGCTGTCAAAGAAGTTCGTCATCTCCCGCAACCGCCCGCCCAAGGTAGCCGGCTACATCGCGGAGAAGATGGGCTATGAAACCGTGGGCGTCGGCTCCGCGGGTGCGAAGGCCATGCACGTACTGCTTGGCGATTATGACGGTTATATCCATGCCGGCGGCCAGTACGAGTGGGATCAGGCCGCCCCAGTGGGCGTCGCCCAAGCCTCCGGCCTGCACTGCTGCCGCCTCGACGGCTCCGAGATCCGCTTCAATAATGAGGACACGTTCATCCCGGATATCCTCATCTGCCGCCCCGAGCTCAAGGATGAGATCTTGGAGCATGCCCAGGCCTTTGCCGAGGAGCACGGCGGATTCTAAACTAGTGCGCATGATTGAGACCCCGTACGAGGATCTGCTGAAGAAGGTCCTAGAAACCGGCACTCCCAAAGGCGATCGCACCGGCACCGGCACGCGCTCCATTTTCGGCGCGCAGCTACGCTATAACCTGGCCGAGTCCTTCCCGCTGCTGACCACCAAGAAGGTCTACTTCCATGCGGTGCTGGGCGAGCTGTTGTGGTTCCTCAAGGGCGAGTCCAATATCAAGTTCCTGCAGGACAATAAAGTCCGCATCTGGAATGAATGGGCGGATGAGAACGGCGAACTGGGCCCGGTCTACGGCGTGCAGTGGCGCTCTTGGCCCACCCCGGACGGCCAGCACATTGATCAGATCCAGCAGGCGCTCGACACTCTGAAGAATAACCCGGACTCCCGCCGCAACCTGGTCTCCGCATGGAACGTCGCGGAGCTAGACAAAATGGCACTGATGCCTTGCCACCTGCTCTTCCAGCTCTACGTGGCCGATGGCACCTTGTCCATGCAGGTCTACCAGCGCTCGGCCGATATGTTTTTGGGCGTTCCCTTCAATATCGCCTCCTACGCGGCGCTGACCCACATGTTTGCCCAGCAGGCCGGCCTCAAGGTGGGCGAGCTCATCTGGACCGGCGGCGATTGCCATATTTATAACGACCACGTGGAGCAGGTCAAAGAGCAGCTGTCCCGCGAGCCGCGCCCCTACCCGCAGCTCAACCTGCACAAGGCGGAAGACATGTTCTCCTATGACTTCGCCGACTTTGAGATTGAGGGCTACGATCCCCACCCCACCATCAAGGCGCAGGTGTCCGTTTAATGTTGGGCGCAATCTGGGCACAGTCCCTAGACGGCATCATTGGCGATGGTAAGCAAATGCCCTGGCACGTGCCGGAGGATCTCAAGCACTTTAAGGATGTAACCATGGGCGCGCCGGTCATCATGGGCCGGAAAACCTGGGAGTCCCTCAATCCTAAGTTCCGCCCGCTTCCTGGCCGCGAGAACTACGTGCTCTCCTCCCGCACCCCCGGCCAGTGGTCCGCCGGCGCGCAGGTGCTCACCGCAATGCCCCCGCTTTCCGACGCCTGGGTCCTCGGCGGCGGCCAAATCTACTCCGCCACCTTGGACCAGGTGGACCGCATTGAGGTCACCCTCATGGGCGTCAATATCGGCAATGTTTATGGCGATAAATCCATCTATGCCCCCGACATCCCCGAGGAGTTCGGCCTCGCCCACAGCACCGACTGGCTCACCTCCGACAAGGGCCATCTCGCCCTACCGGACCAAGAGGCCAGCGATCTCCCCATCAAGTACCGCTTTTTAACCTACGACCGAAAGGATGCAGCCTAATGTCTGTTGCTACCCCAGAAACCAACTCCGACGTCACCATCTTCTACGCCGACTGGTGCCCATTCTGCGCCAAGCTGATTAAGAACCTTGACCGCACCGAAACCCCGTACGAGCTTGTCGACGTCGAGGCCGACAATACCGAGGACATCAACGCCTGGATCGAATCCGTCAACGACGGCAACCGCATCATCCCCACCGTCCTCTACTCCGATGGCACCCACGAGACCAACCCACCGGCCTCCTCCGTGCGCAATAAGCAGAAGGAATTGGCGGACAACTAAGCCATTTCGGGGCGCTCCTGCCCCACTGCTATGATTAGCCAAGTTGCACACGCAACCCCGCCCCAGTAGCTCAGGGGATAGAGCACGGCTCTCCTAAAGCCGGTGTCGGTGGTTCGAATCCACTCTGGGGCACCATTGTCATGAGTCGCGACATCGTTGACAAACCGGCATCTCAGTTGCTTTTTGTTCTGGGGTGCCGGTTTCTTCGATCGGGCGGTCAGTGTATGGGCTCACCGTTCCGAGCAGCAGTACCAGGACGTCGTAAAGAACACCTACGCGTGACGGGCGGAGCCATTTCCCTCTCGGGCTCGAGAAGGTGCCTTAAGTCCTAAATGGCCGCACTTTATTTCGACGCCACTGGATTGCGACCTTGATGGCGTACAGCTTTAACGATTCCCATATTGCGATTAAGACTGTTCATAGTGTCAAACATGTCCCGACTCACCAGTCAAGTATCACTCGACACGGTAAGGTAGCCCTAAGCGTCAAATATGTCGCGGCTGACCTGTCAAGCATCACGACGATTCCCTCAGGCACAGACTGTCAAATATGTCATGAACTCAGACACACTCTGGGGCACCATTGGGGGTTCGAAGAATTAGGTTTGATTGTTCAAACAACCCCCGAAAGCATGAAACAATGCCTCTTCCTACAAAAGTAGGTGGGCATTTCCTGTTATGCGCGGACTGCCATCCGAGACCTGTGCCCGAAAACGCAACTAGAGTTCGCTATCCGCTAATGGCGTCCAGCTGCTGCTCATTTCAAATCAGACACCATTTATTGGCTAAAGTTCTCGGAGGCGACTCTCGCGTAGATGAGGGTGTCGGTCCATTCGCCCTTGCTGAACCAGTCTTGGACGTGATGCGCTTCGAGCCGGAGTCCAACATGGTTAGCAAGTGCCGCGGAGGCGCTGTTGCGGGCATCCATCTGCGCGGTGATGCGGTGGAGATGGTAATGGTCAAACCCGAGAGCAAGTACCGCGCGAACAGCTTCGCTTGCGAATCCTTGCCCACCGTATGCCGAGTTCAAAACCCACCCGATCTCGCCCTGACGGTGCTCCTTATCTGTAAGCCACAGTGCGACGTCTCCTATGGGGGTGCCGTCATACTCGATGACTAGTGCAAGTGCAGCAGTCTCACCATCGAGGTCAGTTTTTGATTGCCGCTCCGTAAGCTTGTCACGGGTAACTTCCACAGTCCATGGCTCGTCCAACAGGAAACGAGCAACGTCAGGTTGCGAGTACAGCTTGTGAAGCCATGCGACATCGTCTGTCTCGTGCAGACGGAGTCGAAGTCGTTCTGTCACCAACGGTTACTGGGCGGCGGTCACGAGATCGCGCTGGTAGTGGAACAATTCCCCGCGCTGTCCTGCGGGCGTGGTCCCTACGCCTCGTCCGGTCTCGCGGAATCTCGCCGTCGTCAAGCAGTGCTGGGAGGCCTTGTTTTCCGGAAGCGTGCGTGCTGTCAAGGTTCTAAGTCCACTGTTGCGCGCGAAGCGTGATGCCAGCTCCAAGCCCCGACGGGCATGTCCTTCCCCTCGCGCACCTGGATGAATCCAGAACCCGACCTCGGCAGCCTCGGAGCTAACGTCAAAGAGAACCACGGAACCCACGAACCGGTCGGTCTCGGCGTCGGCAAGTGCTAGGACTGCCAACGTGCCGGACGAGAGGCCCGTCGCAACCTCGTCACAGATCATCCGTCGCACGGACTCGGGGGTGTAATCAGGTTCAGGCAGATGAGCGAAGCGCCGCACAGCTTCGTCTTTTGTGCCTGCTGCATACGCGTCTGCGTCCAGTTCGGAGAGAAGGCGTAGGCGAGTGTTCTCAAGAGCGATCGGAAGGTTGGTAGCATCCAGCATGTGCCAAAACTAACATAGTTTGGATAGGTGGTTCAAGCATGTTTGGTTAGGCTGGTGGGGTGAGCTACTGGGAACATCGGAAACCTGTGCAACGCCATCGCGCCGTGGATATTGCGGAAGTTGCAAGAGCATCGGGCAGACTGTTGGACGAAGGTGGTTTGAAGGCACTCACCATGAGGGCTGTGGCGCAACAGGTGGGCGTCGCCCCAGCTAGCCTGTACTCCCGTGTGAAGTCGGTAGACGACTTGTTCGACCTTGCTCTCGATGTAGTGCTTGCAGACGATCCCGTGATGTCCGAGTCGATCAACAACGCCGACCTGCCCGCTCTGATGCAAGCTTTCTTCACGCACCTCACAACCCACCGGTGGGCCGGTCAGGTCATCGGCATGCGTGCCCCCAGAGGCCCTGCTTACCTGGCCCTTTCTGAGCGTATGTGCGTCCTGCTTGAACGAGAGGGAGTCTCGGATCCGTTGGGAACTGCCTACCGGTTATCAAACCTAGTGATCGGCGCCGCCCTGACCGCGCCCATGGCGCCCGACGAAAAGCGTGTTGCCATCAACCCCGAACAAGCGCCGACTTATGCCCGCCTCCACGCGGCGCACCACATTAGCCCACAAGAGATCCTCTCCGAGGGCATCAAGAAACTTTTGTCTTGACGGAACCATCCCATTTCGGGCAGCGGCAGTGTGAGGAATACTCAGAAATGGCGAGAGGAAGCTCAGCTGGGCCAGTAGTGGAGTAGCCCGGGCTAGGGATTACTCGACTGTCCCCATGTGAAGCCTCGAGACATCGTTCCGGTTGGTATCTTGAGACTTTTGCTCTTCGAATGGTCGGAGTGGCAAGAATTTCGTAGTCTGGGCCCATGAAACTGCTACTTGCCTCATTCCTGCACCCTGACTTAGGCAACTACATTTCGGGTCGGGTGCTATATATCGATGATGCCGCTTCAGAGATGAGGTTACCCTCGTTTAGTGGACACCCTATTTGTACGGATCTTGTGTCCGTAGGAGAGGATGTTCATTGTGAGTC
>NZ_JASPHM010000018.1:0-44082 GCF_030229215.1 Corynebacterium sp. MSK150 | reverse complement strand
CATGCGCTAAACCCCACCAACACAAAATGTCGTTTAGCCCGACACGCCGCAAAACAACACATTCTGTCGTTTAGGCCTCAAAACCAGGTTGACGATGGACTAATCATCTTAAACTTCCAAGTGACCGTGTAGAAGAATCACTAGCAGGCACATGGGTGGGCACAGCTAAAAACACCGCCGAGCAAATTTGCTTGGCGGTGTCTGTTTGCTCCTCCAACTGGGCTCGAACCAGTGACCCTTCGATTAACAGTCGAATGCTCTGCCAACTGAGCTATGGAGGAATACTTCGTTGGTAAAAGAACTGTTGTTCTCTGTGCAACGAGAATTAACTATATAGTGTGTGGCGGTTTTATTACAAATCGCCAGTTCACGAGGGGGTTTGCGTGGAAACGCTTGTGTAAGTTCCTTTGAACGCAGCTAGGTATTAGTCGAGTTTGAACTTTCATGCGGCGGAAGTTGCCGTAGGTGTCTAATATAGGGAGAGTTCGTATTGCACTGAGAAAGGTTTAGGATGGCCACTGAAATCAATTCCGCGACCAAGTTTGACTCGGTATGCGTTGTAGGGCTTGGGTACATCGGTCTCCCTACCGCAGCGTTCATTGCTTCTAAGGGTGTAAAAGTAACCGGTGTTGACGTCAACTTGGCATCTGTTGAGGCAATTAATAGGGGAGAAGTTCCTTTCTTTGAGCCGGGTTTCGATGCATTGCTGAAGCGTGTCGTGGATGAGGGCTACCTAGTGGCACAAACTGAGCAGACGGAGGCGGATGCTTACATTGTCTGTGTTCCTACTCCCTTCAAAGATGACTACAAGGTGGATACGAAATTCATCAACTCCGCTGCCGAATCTTTGGCGCCGCATCTTCGTCCGGGGGCTCTAGTTGTACTGGAGTCTACTTCACCTCCAGGTACCACTGAAGAAATGGCGAACTATATTCTTAAGCTTCGCCCGGACCTTTCCTTGAATGAAGACGATCCAAATGCCATCTTTATCGCTCATTGCCCAGAACGTGTCCTTCCTGGTCAAATCATGGAAGAAATGGAGAATAATGATCGGGTTATCGGCGGCTTGACGCCACGCGGTACTGAGATGGCCTGCGAGTTGTACGGAACTTTTTGCACGGCTGAGCTATTGAAAACTAATGCTACAACGGCCGAAATGGCAAAGCTTACGGAGAACTCATTCCGTGACGTAAACATTGCCTTTGCTAACGAGCTATCCCTGATTAGTGATCGACTTGGAATCGATGTTTGGGAACTGATTGAGCTAGCTAACCATCATCCGCGGGTCAATATTCTTCAACCAGGCCCCGGTGTGGGTGGCCATTGTATTGCCGTAGATCCCTGGTTTATCGTTTCCTCGGTTCCGGAAGAATCCAAGATTATTAAGACTGCTCGCGAAGTCAATGATGGCAAGCCTGAGTGGGTTATGTCCAAAGTGACCGAAGCTTTAAAGGACTTGGACAACCCAGTTGTTGCAGCCCTGGGCATTGCCTTCAAGAACGATATTGATGATCTTCGTGAGTCTCCATCACTGAACATTGTGAAACGTCTAGGAGAAGAAAATCCTGAGTTGGATGTCCGTGTGGTGGAGCCGAACGTAGACGAGCTCCCTGACTCCTTGTCAGCGATCGCGAATGTTAAGAAGCAGGATCTGCAGGGTGCAGTCGCAGAAGCAGACCTCATCCTTCTGCTTGTTAATCACAAAGAATTTTTGGAACTAGACCCCTCGAACCTAGAAGATAAGACCGTGATCGATACCAAGGGTATTTGGCGATAATTGCCGCAGCGGACGCGATAGCATAGGCTTTTTCGGCGGTCTGGAAAATAGTCCGAGGGCGCCGGAATAGACTTGTGGCCGATGCTAAGGAAGCCGTTTATCGGTTGTATGCTTCTATTAGTTGTAAAGAAGCAGGACTCTCGAGTGCCGTGAGTATTTAGATTGTTGGCAGAAGATATGGTGGATAGCGACGGATTGAAAGTTCTGGTTGTCTCCCAATACTGGTATCCAGAAAACGGTGTCCCGCAAAGGCGCTGGACTTGGTTAAGTCAGATACTGACTAACGCAGGCTATGAAGTCACAGTGATCGCTCCACCACCTCATTACCAGCGGAAGCTATCGCTTAGAGAGTGGTGGACCGAACGCAAAGAAGCTCGACCAGAAAATGTTCCTGGTCCATCTGGCGAAACCATTGTGCGGAGCGGTTTCATCCCAGAAGGAAACTCGTTAACGTTGCGTGCATTGAACCAGGCATCGGTCGCCTTAGGCATGGTTTGGCTAGCAATTCGAAAGCCAGCAATTCTTCAGGGCTATAGGCCGGATATCGTGATTGGCACCGTACCTGCACTTCCGACTTCTGTTGTAGCTGCAACCTTGGCATGTCTTTACCGTGCACCGTACCTAATAGATTTGCGCGATGCCTGGCCGGACCTGCTGCAAGAGGCAAACCAGTGGAATCGTGGCGTTGGCGAAAAATCAATGCGGGAGCGTGTTTTGTCGCACGGTCCGCTGCAATTAGTCACACGACTGACGCGCATAGTCATAGACCGAGTACTGGAAAATTCCAACGGAATTTTGGTCACCGCAGACTATTTGCGGAGACAGTTGCACGAACGGCCTGCCATTCAGCGTCGTGGAAAGAAAATTTCCACCATTCGAAATGTCTTTCCACCGAAGACTCCAGTTGCTCGAAAGCCTCAATTGTCAACTGCTAAGAACTCGTTAAACGTGCTATATGCAGGTACTTTAGGAAGAGCACAAAATCTGGCCAATGCAATTGAAGCGGCGAATATTGTTGCCTCCAAAGGAATTAACATTAACCTGCGCCTAGTGGGAGCTGGAGCTGCGCGCGATTCGTTGACGGAACTCATTTGCAACTCGGGTCGGCACGTATCTATTGAGAATAGGCGTCCTGCGGATGATTTAGCAGATTATTACTCTTGGGCGGATACTGCGCTTGTTCATTTGACAGACTGGGAGCCACTTACTCGAGTAGTGCCGTCGAAAACGTATGAGCTCATGGAAATTGGAATTCACATATCTGGTGCAGTGGCAGGTGAAGCAGCAGACTTAATCAGCTCGTTAGAAGCAGGAGACGTAGTTCCCCCTGAATCACCGGAAAAATTAGCGAGACTCTGGATCGAGCTCGCCCAGAACCCAGAACGGCTAAAAGTCTCTACAAAAGCGGCTGAGTGGGTAGCTCGAGAACGATCGCAAGTTGCACCGCCACGGCTGCTTACTGCTATTTCCAGAGCTGCTTTTGGCCGAAAAGGATAATTAGGTCCTGCGAGAGGATTTTATTTACATTGCTTGATCTGGCTTTTATCGCTCGCCAAGTCCGGATAGCAACCGGGGTTATTCGAGTGCGCTCGCTTGTTGATTCGCCGCAATTCTTTAGTTTGTTTGCCCAGAGAATTGAAAGCATGAACATTGTCGGGAAAAGCCCGATTGCCTCATTGCTCCAGCGCGTTGCTGAATTTTCAGAAAACCCGGTGGATCGAGCCGCAGCCGAAGGTCGGATTTCGGATGCGCTTCGTCTCGCGCAGGAAAGAAAGTGGGCACTACAGTTCCTTAGACCAAGACTTGAACAGCATTTGAGAGAACAGGCCCGTGAGCTTTACCTATCAGTTCCATACACCGACGAACACACAGCCAAACAAGCTAGGCTTGCCGAGAAAAAGGTAGCTAGCTTAACTCGAGTGCTTCACTTCTTGAACAATAGTGAGCCACACACCTCCTCTGGCTACACTGTCCGGAGCCAGGGAATCCTCCAAGCTCAGAAAAGTGCAGGCATCCAAACCCTGGCTGTTACTCGGCTGGGCTATCCAGCGGTTGTCGGACGGCTTGCACGTAGTAGGGAAGAACGGCATACGGGGGTTACTTACTTACGCTTAATGCCAAGAAGGTTTATTTCTTCTCCGGTGAAGGTTATAGAAATCACCGTTGAAATGCTTTCCCAACTAGCGAATAGCTTTACGCCAAATGTACTTCATACCACTACACCGTTTAGGAATGGACTTGTCATTTCTAGACTGGCGCAGGTGTTAAGGCTTCCGTGGGTATACGAAGTACGTGGTGAACCAGAGAAAACCTGGCTGGCTCGCCGTACCGCGATGGGAGAACAAGGTGCGGAAAACTCGGAATACTATCGCCTTTCGCGCTCACAAGAAACTAAGGTGATGCAATCGGCGACAGCGCTAGTTACGCTAAGCCATGTTCAACGCCGAAGCTTGATTGCCCGGGGAATTGACCCAGATAAGGTGTTTGTAATTCCCAATGCTATTTCCGAATCCGTAATTGACTATTCCACAGATGTAGGCACAGCCGAATACCGGGCTCGTCATAGAAGGAAGCTTGGACTTCCTCCTGATGTAGCGTTGATTGGAATAGTTTCGTCTTTAGTGGATTATGAAGGTATAGATGATCTCGTTCGCTCCATTGTCTACTTAAGTGATGATGTTGAATTGGTGGTTGTAGGCGATGGGACAAGTAGAAGTAGCCTCGAAGAGTTGGCAATGGAGCAGGGAATAGCAAGCCGAGTGCATTTCGTTGGCAGGCAACCAGCCGACGATATCCGAGATTGGTATTCTTGTCTCGATGTTTTCGTTGTCCCTCGCAAAAACGTAGAAGTCTGCAGGGCTGTAACCCCCATCAAACCTTTGATGGCTATGGCTGCTGGCTGTCCAGTGGTGGCAAGCGATCTTGAACCGCTTCGAGAGGTTACTGGTGAATTGGGGATTTATGTAGAGCCTGAAAACTCTCGCATGCTGGCAGAAGGTATTCGGCAAGCGCTCGCCCTCCCAGAAGGGCGTACGCAAGAAGCGTTGAACTTCGTTGAGGAACGAACTTGGACGCGCAATGCCGAGAAATATGCCCAAGTGTACGACTACTGCCGAAAATATTCGGGGTGAGTGTCGATGGTTCTAGCCAACTCGCTGTCGAAAACTATTTGGCGAGGCTGACCATATTTATTGCGTACGCGATTAATGATGGTATCCATTTTATCTGGACGCTTTAGAGCTGAGAAGTGGCTCCAAGCGCGGTAAGCATCAGCAACTTCATCGACCGGGCCATCGCAGACGAATTCGCCTTCATTAATCCAGATAGCTCTAGTGCAGTGTGCTTTGATGGCTGCTGGCCCGTGGGAAACTAAAAAGACTGTGCCTGCATCATCCAAAAAGCTATCCATTCGTTCCTTCGCCCGAGCAGCAAAAGTAGCATCGCCGGTTGATAAAGCTTCGTCGACCAAAAGGATGTCTCTTTTAACTGCGGTAGAAATAGCGAATCGTAAACGGGCGCGCATTCCTGAGGAATATGTGTTCAGGGGACGATCGATGGCCTCGCCGATGTCTGCCCACTCAGCTACAGGCATCTCGAGTTCAGCTACTTCAGCAGGAGTCAGTCCCATGGCAAGCAAACCAAGCCGGACGTTTTCGCGGCCAGAAAGGTGAGCTTGCAGTGCTGCGCCTACTCCTAACAAGGTTGGACGAGCGGAAACCCAAACTTCCCCGGAAGTCGGGGATTCATTTCCTGCAACAATGGAAAGGAGGGTCGACTTTCCTGAACCGTTTTTTCCTAAAAGGCCGATGGATTCGCCGGCGAAAGTCGCGAAAGAAATACCCTTGAGTGCTTCAACCTCGGTTCTCTTTCTGCGCGAAACGAGCGATCGACTGGAACCACCAGGGTACACGTAGTACGTCTTCTTAACATTTCGAAGTACGACAGTCGGCTTATCGGACACTGGCATATCGCTCCTCTGCCATCCAGAAATACACAAAACCAACCAATACAAGCACTACGGACCAAACAGTGAGATAAAGCCACATATGGAAAGGGGGAACGCTACCGTCCAAAACGCACATTCGAATTGCAGAAAGGAACTGGTAGATGGGGTTGGCTTCGACGATTGCCTTCAGCTTTGGAGCGGTGTCAAAGCGATCCACAGTGAAGAAAATACCGGAAACAAAAAACAGTCCACGCAGGCATACAGCAACTAGTCCTTTTAAATCAGGGACAAATGCAGTTGCTCGAGCGATAAACAGCATCGCGCCCGCAGTAAAAAGGTGAATTAGCACGAAAAGTGGGACTACCAGAATGATTGTCCAACTTGGAACCTTATGTGCCTGGAACAGCAAGGCGATGATAATTGCCATTATTGCCGGGACAATGTTGTCTAGAATGTGCTTTACTGACGCGGAAGCAACTAGAGCAGCCTTGGGAAAATGGAACGAAGTAATCATACTTCTCTCGGCTTGGATCAGCCCCGTACCTGCATTTAGTCCTTTGGTGATAAAGCCAAAATAGATTACTCCTATTACCAGAAAGCCGATGAAATTGTCCATGCCTCTGGATGTCTTGAGAATAAGCCCAAAGACTAATGCGTAAATTCCAACTTGGATAAGGGGGTTCAGGAAAATCCAGATATTTCCCAAAAACATGTCTCTGCCATCAGTGAGAGACTTGCTTTTCGACTCTGCCCAGATAAAAAATCGCCGTTGCCAAAGTTGAGCGATATAGTTCTTCAACGGCGGTCGCGGCTGTGTAGCTGTAAGCCCGGCGTCATCAATTTGAACTACTAGTGGCGGCCGACCTGTATCACTTTCCATAGGAGCCTTTGAACGATTTGGGCTTTGCGCCTTTTGGTATCGCGCGATTCTATGCCTTGCCACGAAGAAAATCCTTAGCAATCGGGATTAGTTCTGAACAAACCCAAGCGGGTAAGCCGCTATTTTGGTCACCGGTATTCGTTATGTATCCGGCAATGTTACTCCAGCAGTGTGGTCGGCGGTAATTGTGAGGACGCCGAAGATGCGAAAATCGGAAGCCTATGTCAAAGCTTTGCTGCTTTTCGATGTCCAGCATGAGCGCACATCCTAAGGTATCCTGAGCAAAGTTCATTTGTCCGCGAAAGCGAAAGACTTACTTGTGATACGACCTTCGAAAAATACCGTTTTGAGGCTTGGAGCATCTGTTGGATCTTCAGTTTTTACAACAGCAGCAGTGGGGCTGGCGACAAAAAAGTGGGCAGCAGCTTCGTTGGCAGGGTCCGCAGTGCTGGCATCCCAAACGTCTTCATTCCTCGGCGATCTGAACCTTGGCCGCGCAGTAAGTAAGACTCGGATGCTGACTGAGAAAGCACGACGTGAAATGCTATCCGGTCAAAGTATTGCTTCCCTTGAGTCCCAATTGTTAAGCATTCAGACCGTGGCTAAGGGGCTCCAAAGCAAGCCGAGCGACGCTGTAAAGTCGATTGCTAAGAAGGTCGAACCGAAGCCGTTTCCCGCTGCAGATCCTAAATCGCGTCGCACTGGAGCTCCAGTGAACCAAGTGGTTCCAAAAGCTGTTGCGGCGCGTGGTCGGGTGACAATCAACGGTGATGAAGCCGAGAAATGGGTGGCATCACGAACGGGGGGTGAATCCTTCACTCCCGCCGAATCTGATATCCCTAACCGCGCTGCAGCGGTGCCTTTCGCAAGTGAAGTCCCAGTCGCAATGATTGCCGATGACTTTACGTATTACTCTTTCCGCGAGGAATTTAAGACTCTTCGTTTAACGCCCTCTAACTGGAAATCGGTTTTTACTAAGCACAAGCCCCAGGTGTTTTTCTGTGAATCAGCATGGCAGGGGGGAAGCCCTCAAGAGCACCCATGGCAGGGAAAAATCTATGCGTCTGTGAGGTGGCCAAAGGAAAACCGTGCAGTACTTCTGGAGATTCTTGATTACTGCCATAAGAACAATATTCCGACTGTATTCTGGAATAAAGAAGACCCAACTCACTTCTCGGATCGTATTAACGATTTCCTCCGCACGGCTGCGCTTTTTGATTATGTTTTTACCACCGCCGCTGAATGTGTCGAGGGGTATAAGAAGGACGTGGGATGCAACTACGTCGACGTACTTCCGTTTGCGGTACAGCCGAAGCTGTTCAACCCGATCGGCATAGAAAATGCTTCTGATGCTGTAAATTTCGCGGGTACCTGGTATGGAATGTACCCCGAGCGGTGTGAGGCACAGGCCGAAATTATGGATCAAGTGCTCGATGCAGGATTAAGCTTGGTCATTTACGACAGGATGAAATCTAGTCCTAACCCTATATATCGTTATCCTGAACGGTTCGAAAAGTTTACCCGTGAACCAATTGTTTACGAGGAGACCGCTAAGGCTTATAAAGAAGCAAAATACGGAATCACCATGAATACCGTGGCAGACTCTGACACGATGTTTGCGCGCCGAGTCTTTGAGCTGGCGGCTTCGGGTTGCGTTGTTTTGTCCAATGAAGCCAAGGGAGTGCGGAACTTCTTTGGGGATTCCGTAATTTATGCTGACTCGAATCCGCAGACTTTAAAAAACCTCACCCCTGAGTCGTATCGAGCCCTGCAGCGGAATGCTATGAATGTCGCGCTGCGAAACACCTACACTCATCGAGCGGAAACTATTTTGGAGGCTGTAGGAGTCAACTTCCAGAAGCGACTCCAGGCTCCCGCGATGGTTGCGCATGTCTCCACATTCCAGCAATTCGATGAACTTGTAGAGGCTTTCGAAGAATCGAGCGGTTACAAGGAACTACTTGTTATTGTCCGCGAGAGTGCCGAACAAAGTCTAGAATTTAAACTTCTTCAGAAGAGAGTTCCAAACGTCACCATTCTGAATGCTCGTAGCATTGAGAATGATGAGTACCGCACCCGTAGCTTCTTGAGCGCAGACAAATTCGTCTACAGCAGCAATGCAAAGGCACTTCCGGCGACGGAAGAATTGGAAGAACTACAGTTGCACACCGCGTATTTCGACGGACAAATTCGCTTCACAAATGAGGGCGAACAGCCATATATCGTTGAAGAAGCACCGCTATCCGACGGCACCCTGACGTCAGCGCAATTCTTAAAGGACGCTCTGCGCGGCGGTACCGTCCCTACTTTCCGCATCTAGTGAGGAAAAATGAGCACTCTTGATCTAACTATTGCGATCCCAACCTATAATTCCATCGCTAAGATGGACGAAACTATTGAGTCTCTGCGTAAAACCAGCCGAATGGTTGCCTGTGAAGTCATTTTTATTGACGACTGCTCGAAGGACGACACCTACGATCGGTTAGCAGAAATTTGTGAAAATGAGAGCAACTGGAGCGTATACCGGCTCGAAGCAAACTCAGGCTCCGCTGCAGCTCCGCGAAACCGTGGAATTGAGCTAGCAAAAGGCACATGGATCTATTTTCTCGACTCAGACGACGTTTTAGAACCAAGGGGCATTGAAGATGCCCTTCGAACCGCAAAGAAGTATAACTATGACGTAGTCCGCACTTCTTTGAGTGTTCGAATGGGTGATGGATCAGAACGAGTAGGGGATAGAATCCCTCGGTGGGATACTCTAAAGAGCCCAGTCGAACGCATTCGTGCGATTACTAAGTACCAAAGCCTGACCTGTAGTTTCTTTGCCAAGACTGAGCTGATCCGGAAACAACAAATTCGTTTTGACGAAAAACGTCGGATTGGCGAGGATATCAAGTTCACCTCTGAGGTGTTGCTTCACAGTCAGCGAATCGGCTACCGCGCGCTGCCTTCGAGAACCTACGTGCGCAATTCTGTGGGTGAGGAATCCGTAACTCAGAAAATTAACTCCGACCAGTTTGCGGACTTTGTGAAGTCTTGGAATGAAGTTGAGGAAAACCTTTCAGAAATTGGCATATCCTTTGTAGCCGAACATGGTTTTTCCGCGGTGCAGTACGCACTCCGTCAATTTGTTTGGTTCCGGTCTGAAAGGCTTAGTGAAGAGGCTTTCGAACTGTTCGCTGATTTTGCTCAAAGGCACAAAGCAAGCCTGCGTTCGTTCAACTTTCAGCCACGCTACCAAGAAATTGTGGAAACCGTCATTCAACGTGACCGGGCCGCTTTCAATGAAGCAGTGAAGCTTAGAGTGCTGGTCGCCGGCCATGATCTAAAGTTCATGGGAGCAATTGAGGAGAAGTTTGGGGAAAACTTCCCGCTCAAACTAGACAAGTGGGACGGGCACCGGGGCCATGATGAAAAGCGCTCTAAAGAACTGCTCAATTGGGCAGATTTTGTATGGGTCGAATGGCTGCTTGGCGCGGCCGTTTGGTACTCCAAAAAGCTTCGCGGTGACCAACGCCTCGTCGTTAGAGCTCACCGCTCCGAAGTGACTGTTGATTACGGAAAGGAAATTCATCTAGACAAGGTCAGCGCGATCATTTCCATTGCGCCCCACGTACTGGGCGATATTGCTGACAAGTTCGACATCCCCAGAGAAAAGCTTTGGCTAATTCCTAACGCGCTTGACGTCGATGGATATGAGTTAGGCGTGTATGACGCGGATCGGCGCAAGAAGATTGCCATGGTGGGAACTGTTCCACGTCTGAAAGGGTACAAAAAGGCCATAGAGGCAGTTGCTCAACTTAAGGATGAGTTCCCTGAGGTCGAGCTGCACATCTATGGCAAGCGGCCGGAAGAGCTTGAATGGGTATGGAAGAAGCCAGAAGAAGCGAGCTACTACTCTGATTGCCAAAAGCTCGTTGAGGATTACGGACTCCAGCAAAATATTAAGCACCACGGGTGGGTCGATACTAAACAGGAGCTGTGTGAAGTCGGCGTTGTCATTTCGATGAGTGATTTCGAAGGTATGCAGGTCTCTGTTGCCGAGGGCTTCTGCTCGGGAGGTCTGGGCATGACCTTAAATTGGCGTGGAGCTGAGCAAGGCTATCCACAAAAATGGGTTTTCAATTCTGAAGAGGAGATGACCGACGCACTGGCTGCGGTCATACGTGGAGATGTGGACCTCGAAACAGAATCAGCTGTAGGTCGAGATCTAATGCGTTCTTTGTATTCGATTGACCAAGTCTGGCCAAAAATTGAGGAATTAGTTAAAGCCGTGCGTGCTTAGACATTCCTTTTGGGGAACAGATTGTCGGTTTAGAAGATTAGCCGGCAATATTAGGTCGGTGAAGAAAGGTACAAATGACTCACGCAGCCGAGTATTGGATGAGATTTCCTGATGGTTCTCCCGATAGGTGGGATGTTCGTCAAGCGGGACGTTCTTGGGAAATATCCTTTCCTAACGGCGGAAGGATTTCAATCGATACTGCAAATCCACGGATAGAATTCGACGGTGAGTTTGCCAAAGATAGAGATTCGTCTCGCCTTTGGGCTAATTCCCTTCGCTATGTGGTTCCAATTCTGGGCTCGGGTGATGTCGACACAGTCTGGGCGCTGGTAAGCCAGCTTCGGATGCATCTGGCTAAAGATCCTCGTGGAAAAGACGGTCAGTTTAGCGGAAGTCTCGATCATCAGTATGCGTTGATATTGCGAACCCTATGTGAACTTCGCGCTTGGCTAGTCGCAAATGTCGAAGAAGTAGGCGAGAGTGAGGTGAAAGAGGACGTCCTTAAAGAATGCGTCGCTCGGATTTACGGCCACGTTGATACTTTAGGGCTCTTGAGACCTAATAACCACGGTGTAATGCTCGCTATTAGCATGCTCCATTCTTCTTATATGTTTCAAGAGGCAGGGTCCAGAGAACGCCAAGAGAAGGTTTCTAAGTTTCTGTTAGATACCCTTAACGAGGTTTTGGGACGAGACGGTGTTGCTAACGAAAATACTCCTGTTTATCAGGCTTTTTACGTTAAACTACTGGAAAGCATCGCCGACTTTCAAATGTGGGCTCATGGTTCCGTAAAGTCTGAATTTGCTGAGCTTCACGAGCTAGCGACCAAGGCATACCGCCGAATGCTCCTTCCGAATAGGGCAGTACCGCCGCTTGGAGATGCTTCTTACTCACAGCAATCTGCCTTTTCGCCTTTACCAGGTCTTTGGTGCTCTAAAGAAAATGGCCTTCTTGTAAGCTCAAATGAACGTACATATTTTTCTTTTATCTCAGGCTACCGTGGGGTCTTCCATAAACAGCTTGATGACTCATCGGTTTTTCTCTGGCATAACGGCGACGCACTTATACAAGACGCAGGCTTAGTATCCTATGACTCGCAAAATGACATAGCAGTCGCTGCGCGTGGTCAGCTGGGCCATTCTGGCGTGTTCTTTAAGGAATATGACGCTTTACGGGCGGAAAAAGTGATCGCCTACGGGCCTCGTACTCGGCAGGTTTCTGCCGGGATCGACCTGCGAAAATCCAATGCACCTTTTGATTTTCAGGTCTTGGGTACCTATGCCTATCGAGGGGTTAGAGTCGATAGGACGGTGACCTGGGTAGACTCGAAGCATTTTATGCTTCGTGATTCGGTTTCATCTAAGGGTGACGCAAAGACTCCGGTTTCACGCTTTCTTCTAGATCCCTCGGCATCAGTCGAAATTACGGGTAAGGGAGTTGTTGTTATCCGGACCCCTCGGGCGTGGATGACCTTAACGAGTTCGTTGGGCAACGTAGATGTAAAGGTGGTACGCGGTGTCAGGCGGAAACCTGGTCTCCCGGCTGGATTCTTGGCACCAAAGAATTATCAGTCAACGCCAACTTCGATGCTTGAGTTCCCGATTCCTCTTAATGAAGATCAATCAGGAAAGCAGCTTTTCCGTGTAACCTTTGGCAGTGTAGAAGAACCCGTGCAGTCCTGGGCGAGCTAAATAATTCCTGTAGGAGTACTTTTGTTTATTGGTCAAACCCGATTCAGTCTTTTTAGCCCTGGGGCTACAGATTGGGTAGTTAGTTCAGGCGGCCGCTTCCGTAGCAGTGTAGTCTATTTAGACTATTTGTATTCAGATGAACGGATGGCGCTGAGAGCCGAGATTTTTTTCGAGCACTCGATTCCAATGCTCGCCCGTTCGGCTAAGCGGCACAAGCTTATACATGTCATCTCTTACTCGGATAATCTTCCGGATAAGTACCAGGAGAGACTTGAGGCCGAAGCGGAGAAACACCGATTTCTAGTTTTAGATAAGCGTCCAGCCGGTGAGGGTGCAACACCTTGGCAACAATTGCTTGATGAGCAAATTGAAACCGGAGAAATCATCGGGTTCTATCGACTCGATGATGACGACCTCTTGGGGGACGACTTTTTCGATGATATGAGCGCTTACATCGAAGAGCCATTTGTGACAATGGTAGTCTCCTTTGGCAGTGGCTATACGGCCATTGTCGATGGTGAAGAAATTATTTACCCTAGGGCTATTCAATGGCCGAAAATTGCAATCGGCCTAACTTACATCCATCAGAAAATTGGTCCAGGAGATTTCGTAGGTCCAAACTACAAGGGCGGGCATAATCAGGTTGACCGTTACAACCCAGTAGTCCTTGATTCTCGAAAGCCAAGCTACTTCTGGCTTCGCTCCCCAGAACAAGACACGCTTACTAACGTTCCTTCGGCACAAAGGATTGCCCACCTAGTAGAGAAGCTCCACAATTTACAGTTACCGAACCGAAAAGAACTGCAGCGCCTTTTCCCGACACTTGATTCGGTTCGATTTCCTGCGAAGCAAATTTTGCTCGATTCGGAAAAGAAGATTGAACGGTCTGAGAGTTTCTTGTTCGAATCTCCCGCTTCAACCTTTTCCGTTGAGTTTGACTATCGTGCAAGCAAAGGGGTAGAGAGGCGAAACTACATTCTGCAGTTCTCTATGGTCAACAACGATGGAACCCAGCTTCCAGGTTCTGCTCCGGCTTTTATGGAAGAGACTGAACAAGCGCAAACTGAAAAACCAATCAAAGTTGAAGGGCTATCGCTCTCATCCAATCCCGCAGTGGGGTACTTTAAATACATTCCGCTAAGGGCAGGCAACCGGTCGGGCTCAATTTCGATCAGATTGCCAGACGGAATGAAATGTAATGGACTCGTGGTTCGCGAGTGGAAGAAGCCCCCACGTCCTGTTCTATTTAAAAACCTTAGAGTAGAAATCGAAGATGACAGCAAACGAAATCAAGCTCGACCAAATTACCGTAGCTCTGGGCGTGAAAAACTCTGGGCCGCTATCGGACGAATACAATTTCAAAATTCTCGAAGGATATTGCGAGGTTCCCCAAAATACAGAGCTATCTTTGGATCACACTGATCCACTAGACTTTTACTGGCAGTCACGCTACGGGGATTATTTTCCGTTTCAGTTTGGTCAAATAATTGGCGGTCAAACCCCAGTGGATAGATCCACAGGGCGGGTTCACGTTTTCGGTTCGAGTACGCAGGCTCTTGACCTAGCTTTCATCGTCAAGACCCCGGGGTTTTCTCAAGTCCGCCAAGGTCGGTTCATTCACGTAGTGGATTCCGATGGAGTACGAAAAGCGGAAATTGAACTTAGTACTTTAGCTTCAACTGACATTAAAAACGTAGGTGCGAAAAGGACCGAAGAACCTGCATCCGCATTGGCGTACCCGTTTGGAGAGCACACAGAGTTTGAGCATTCTCTAAGAATTCGCACCAGAGATTTCGTAATCAACGAGCGCTCTTTCGATCTGCTGCAACAGGTTGAAACTTTTGAAGGCGAAGTTCCGGTTCGCTATCTAAAAATCCCTGGAACGAGCCCAGAAATCGCTTTTGTGTTCTCTGCCATGTCATCAGTCGGAGACTTAACATTTAATTACAAGTCATCACTGCAAGAGTTTACGGGCACGCAGTATTACATATTGGATGATTCACGGGAGCAAGGTGCTTATTACCTGTGTGAAAACCGTGATTTCAAGATTGCAAAGTCCGTGCAGTCTTTCCTCCGGGGCGTCATTGCAGAGAGCTCAGTAAGCACCGATGATGTTTACTACTTTGGATCTTCAAAAGGTGCAACGGCAGCTACGTGGCACGGCTTGACTCTCGGTTCGGGAAATATCGTCGTAGCAGCTCCCCAGTTTCTGATCGGCAACTTCTTGCGGAAGCCTCATCCGGGAATCCTGCAGTACATGACAGGTGGGCGAAGCCAAGAAGATATTGATTGGTTAAACAAGGCATTTGAGCGCACTGTCGATCCATCGCTTTTCCGCGGGAAGGTGAGAATCATGGTGGGAGATAAGGATCCGCACAGAGAGTCCCATGTACCTGCTCTCGTAGACTTTCTTAGGAGAGGTGGTGCAGATGTTGAGACGCTTCCCGTAATGGGCGCTAATCATGGTGAAACTGGGTTGGTCTATGCGTCGATGCTCAGGACTTTTTCTGCCCAAAATGGAAATGAGTACCGTGCCTTTTACGCAGTGTCGCGTGTGGGTGAAGCATTGCGTCTTACAGTATCGAGAATGCTTTCTCATTCACACCTGGCCGTACGAGTACACCGTGGAAACGAGCAATTTTCCATGGAATGGTATAACGCCTCCCATACTTGGCAGTGGGACAAGTTCCCTACGGGGAGTGTCGTTTTCCGAATCTATGAGAAGAAGTCTGGGGAGTCTGAACCGCAGATTGCCTATACCACTAAGCGTTTGCATACCGACGCCGTAGAAAGCAGGAAGTACTAGTGAATTCGACTATTGCGACTAACGGAATCCGTTTAGACCTACCTATCGAGTTTCCACTCGAAATTCCAGAAAATTCTGGCAATATCATCCATGGAAATGCCCCCCGCAACTTATTTGGTAACACGATGTCTACCTTGGAGACGTCGTGGCGGCGCATCACTCCATCTGGAAAATTTCGCGAGTATGTGAGCGAGAACTGTTCCCATCTAATCATTACGATGGCGAATTTCTTCAGGGTCGGAGATTTTTCGCCCACAATGAGGAAGCGGTATGACTATTTTTCTCGTGCGCTAGATGGCTATGACAAACCCATCATTCTCTTCGGGCTAGGGTCTCAAGCCAAGGAAGGCGCTCCGATTGGTCCTGATGCACTTCCGATTGAAGGGCAACGATGCCTGAAGAAGATTATCGAGAAAACTGCAGCTGTATCAGTCCGAGGCGATTACACTCGGAAATTGATCGAGTCAGTGACTGGGCCGGCAGAGGGCCAAATTTTTGTTACTGGTTGTCCAAGTTACTTCAGTCGGCCGGAAGCATTTGTACGGATGCAAGAGCGGTTAGAAAATCCAACTTCTTGGCGCGCCACGGCAGTCAACGTGACTAACTACGCTCGAGAAGCTGACCAGTCATTGATTCAACAAGCCGTGGATAAGGACCTGTACCTAGTAGAACCGGAAAATAAGTTTGTGCATGGCTTCTACGTCGAGAGCATGCGAAGCGGTACTACCTTGAAACCGCCGGAGGTTCTAGATTTTGTCAATTCAAATGACCCTGGGCGTGAAAGCAAGCTAAAGAACTTTATAACTACTCGGTACCGACTATTTCGCCATTTCGAACCGTGGATTGATTTCAACCGGGAGTTTGTCTCGGCGACTATTGGCACTCGCTTCCATGTCAATATGGCTTCGTTTTTATCCGGGGTACCTGCGGTTTGGGTTACCCATGACGCTCGAACTGTAGAACTTACTGAAACGCTTTCGCTGCCTTCAGTTCCACTGAGCAAGCTGAAAACGGCTCCGGTTGAGGAACTCATCGAGTGCGCTGATTTTGATAGTTTTTTCCGGAACGTTCCCAAGAACTTTGAACGATTCAACGAGTTCCTCAATGCTGCAGGACTGCCTCTTGTTAAAACTCCTCAATTGACAGCTAAAGCATAATGGAATTTTGAAATAGTTATTTCTCAAAGGTGGAACCGTTGAAGGTATCAGTATATGGAAGCTGCGTCGCCCGCGATGTCGTTAGAGTAGCTGAAGAATATCTTGAACTGGAGGGCTATTATGCGCGGAGTTCTTGGATTTCGGCTACAACAAAGCCAGTAGATTTACCAGAGCAGAAGTCGAAACTAGACAGTGCCTTCCAGCAAAGAATGGTTGAGTATGATTTGCAGTCGCGTGCTCTGAGTGGCGTGAAGGGGTCTGAATGCCAAACGATCATGCTGGATCTAGTTGATGAGCGATTGGGCGTTTACCCGACCAATAGCGGGGGGTATGTGACTTGGCTAAACGAGCTCAACCATTCCGGGTGGTTGCCGGCTATCCCGCACGGGAAGCTAATCGAGTTTGGCTCCGATGCCCATTTTGAGTTATTTGCTGGCGCAGTGCCTAAAGTTGCGGAGGCACTGGCAGACAAACATGCAGTTCTTCTGAAGTTCGACTTTGCCGCGAAAACTCTCGGAGGGGAAGACGTTCCCGAAACGAATGGTCGACCCGCGAAGTGGTGGAATGAAGCATACTCACGGTATTACGATGCGGTGAGTGCGGCTGGGATTGAGATTATGGAGGTCCCCGCAGAGCTTTGCTTATCGACGAAAGAGCATAGGTGGGGTAAAGCTCAATATCACTATCAGGATGATTTCTATTTCTGGGTCGCTGAAAACCTGAAGACCAGGAAGTGAAGTTTTGGAGTTGAACCCGAAACCCCTCGGATAGGAGGGGTGACTGACCAAATCTGCTTTCTCAATCGAAACTAATAGCAGAGAGATAGCGTCACCTGGACAACTTTTTTGGGGTATCGTGCACGTCGAGTCGATCGAAAATAGTCTGTGCGTTTCATGTCCAAATCGGCTACAGTTAGCAAAGTACTCGACCGCATCGAGGGATAAAAGGTCTTTGATGTTTTTCGCTTTCGGAGCGGTCGTTTGTTCCCTAATTGACCAGATAAAGGATTTACCCTTGAAGAAAATTTTCAAGATTCCTGAAGGGGTACAGGAATTTCGTGTTCTCGTCGAGACCACTCGACCGCTTGAAGCAAAGGATTTTATCGTCCGAGTCTCTGATGAGGAGAAGGCTCCGGAAGAAGGCAAGACAAACCTCAGCTGGTCACCGGGTCTGAGAACTCACTTTCATTATTGTGGGGTCCGGAATATCACGGGGTGGGTCGAGCTTCGAGCATTCATATGGGACACGTCCTCTGATCATTTGACTGTTGAAATTACGAATTGGCAGTCCAAAGATTTGGATGATTCCGTGCTTGACTTCCAGCTAGGCGCTGCATTGCCGGCCCAAGAAGCTAGCCGTGTAACAATAATCGGTAAGGAGCTTTAGGGTGGACGTATCAGTAGTCATTGGTTTTAGAGACTGGGGCATTCAGCGCCTGCGTCTGGCGGTTACCAGCATTCAGAACTCTTTCAATGGTATCGATGGTGAGGTAGTCCTATCTGATTACGGTTCGAGCAGCCGTCAGGAGACCGAACAATTAGCAGCAGAGCTTGGCATTTCGTACGTATACACTCCGAGGACTGGCCCATGGTCAAGGTCGCGAGCATTGAATGCAGGCTTTGCCATTGCCTCTGGTGACTTCTTAGTCTCTACCGATGCCGATATGGTCTTTTCCCCCCGATCGTTTGAAAGGATTGTAGAGATAGCGAAGGGAAATCCGACCGCTGCCTACTTCCTGCAGTGCCGGGATTTGCCGGAGTATATGACAGATGACTGGGTTGCGGCACATCCTTCTGATTGGGACAGAATGGAAGCGGCGAGCCGACCTCGTCCGCGATGGGGAATGGGCGGCATGATGGCTATCTCTCGTCGTGGGTTTAACTCCATTCGAGGATTTGATGAGCGTCTTCACACTTACGGCGGAGAAGACCTTGATTTTGCTCAGCGCGCGCGCAGAGCGGGATATAAAACTCTTTGGATTGAGGACCCCGGTGTGCGCATGTACCACATGTGGCACCCTCCGACAGCCAAGGCAGTAGCAAAGACTCCAGAAGGGGTCAAAGCTGTACAGGACAACCGAAACGTTGTTTACAACGACAAGACTTTCGTCCGCAATTTCGTCGACTGGACTTACCGGCCCGCTTTTGCAACGCCTTTAGTGACTGTAGCTATTGCTACTAAAGACCGCGCCGATATTATTGGTGAGACGATTCAATCGATTCTTTTCCAAAGTGTTCAAGACTTCGAAATCGTCGTCGTTGACGATGGTGGCTCCGATAACCTCAAAGAGGTGCTCGACTCTTTCGAGGATCACCGGATTCGCTATTTCCACCAAAAGCAGAAGGGCATTTCTGCTGCGCGAAACAAGGCACTTGATGCCTCCAAGGGTCTGTACACTGCAGTAATTGATGATGATGACCTCATGCATCCTCGTCGGCTCGAATGGCACCTCGAGGCGCTCAATGAGGGTCTTGATGGCAACGTTGGTTCATTTATGAACTTCCAGGACGATTCGGGTGAGCTGGAACTTCAAATTTCGATGGTCCCAGCTGTATACACGGCCTTCGAAAAGGGGGCGGCACCAGGACACGGCACGTGGTTTATCCGTACTGACGTACTCCGTCGGTTCAAGTACGACGAAACCATTTCTAGTGGAGTCGACAACAATATTATGCTCAGGATGCTTCGCGCCGGAGTACGGCTCGGGCATACAGGAAAGCCTGTCACTCTAAGGCGGCAGCATTCTCGCCAGGTTACGGTGACTGACAATAAGAATCAGTCGGATGCGGCAACTTCGGCACTTGCGTTTTTTAAATGGAACCTCAGCAACTGGACCAAAAAGCGGTTGGAAGAACAGCGAAGCCACGAAGGTGCTTGGCCAAAGGTCGAAGACCGGGGAGCGTTGGTTGATGAGGCCCGGGCATATCTTCCAGATCACCTCGTCGAGCGAACCGTGGATGTGTGGTCTGAGAAGGTAATCCCACAGGAAGGCTGGGATGGGGCAGTGAGTTCGTTCAGCGTTGAAATTGATGGCCTGGGAACAACTTTCGTCAGTAAGATTGATGGGGCAAGCTACGCTGACATGGTAAAGCTCCGCCAGCTAGGACTCGACTTCTCGGCTAGGCCCGATCGTGACGACAAACCGGCAAGTTGGCTTTCCTCAGTTTCGGCCTTGATGTCGGCGAAGGCACAAGATTCGGACTTCGTCGTCGTTCTCCCGGACGACGCGCAGATTCCTGCTGATGACGTAGAAAGATTCACCGGGCGAGTGCTTAAGGAGCGGGGAGAACTTAGCTTTTCAGCCCTCATCCTGCCAAAAAAGTCCGAGTACGACCTTCCGGCTGGGAGCTTCGTCTTGGGGAATACCTATTTTGGAGTCAAGTAGATGAAATTTACTCAACAGACGAATTCACTCGGTCAGTTTAGCTTTGGTTGGGAACGTACTGAGTACGATGCTTTTCCGCCAGCTGAGTTTTTCACCGCAGATCATGCGCCTCGGTCTGTGAACCCGGATAGGCGGGCAGTCGCCTTGACACTTATCTTCGCCCCTTGGGTGGGGGATGAGATGAGCGTTCCAGGGCGAATTGGGCCGAATACGGCTCACGAAATTCGCGAATATACGAACTCGACAACTAACCACATTGGACCAATTGAGTACTATCCAAAAGGTCTGCCTATAGGAGTATCGCAGGGTGCTTTATTCAATGAATTGGGCGAAGGCGTCGATTTTAAGTCTCGAGCACTTTATGACCTGCCTAGCCATGAGTTCAACGGAGCTCTTCGCTCGCTGAATTCTCTAGCCGTAGGTACAAATAGCTTCATGTTTAAGAGGCATGAGAACGACGTGTTGCCCAGCATCGGTGCGGCCGTGCTTTTCGCAGAAGACTTAGGGCTCGATGAAATCGTAATCAACCAACAAATTGATGACAGTACTCTAAAGGCTGTACAGCGTCTGTTATCGGCAGTTCGGCTCGGATTGTCGGTCAGCAATATCTAGGGATCAACGGAAAGGCGGACTACCATGAGAGCAATGGTCACGGGTGGAGCAGGTTTTATCGGCTCGCACCTAGTCGATCTTCTTGTATCCAATGGATACGAAGTCGACATTTTAGATAACTTGTCTTCGGGAACTCGGGAGAACCTTTCGGAGGCAGAGCGAGTTGGGAAAATCAACCTTCTGGAATCGGATATCCGTGACTTTGATTTTGAGCAACATTTTTCCGAGAACCCAACCGACGTGGTATTTCACCTCGCTGCTCAGATTGATGTGCGCAAATCTGTGGAGGATCCCGTCGATGATTGCGTGACTAACGTAGTATCAACTGTCCGCCTTGCGGAGGCAGCTCGACGGCACGGAGTCCAAAAGATCGTGCATACGTCTTCGGGCGGTTCGATATATGGGCAGCCTGAATCATTCCCGGTGGATGAGACTTTCCCGGTTCTGCCTGAATCCCCGTATGCAGCAGGTAAGGCTGCAGGAGAATTGTATTTGGGAATGTTTAGCCGGCTATATCCAGACTTGGGCTGTGCCTTCATCGCCCCAGCTAATGTTTATGGTCCGCGGCAGAACCCTCACGGTGAAGCAGGCGTAATCGCCATTTTTTCGGAGCGCCTTCTCAAAGGCGAAACAACCCGAGTATTCGGTACTGGTGGGAATACCCGAGATTACGTATACGTGAAAGACGTTGCCAAAGCATTTTATTTGGCTTGGCTTCGCGGTGGAAACGGCGAGCGGTTCAATATCGGCACCGGAGTTGAAACCAGTGACCGCGAGCTGCACTCCAAGATCGCTTCCGCTGTTGGGTCGGAGGATCAGCCTGAGTTTGCACCAGCACGCCTGGGAGATGTCCCGCGTTCCTGCCTTAATTCCCAGAAGGCGCAAGAGCGTTTGGGCTGGAGCGTGGAAGTGGCATTGAGCGAGGGCATTCGACAAACTGTCGAATACTTCAAGTCCAAAGTCGATCGGTGAGTAGCAAAGAGGGCATTGGCCGAGATTTGGCGTCGAAAAGCACTGCACCATTTAACCAGGTGGGAATGCCACAGCTGCTTTGGTGGAGCCTCACGTTGGCTCGTCCTAACCGCTTGCCGCGGTTATCCAGGAAGGCACGTAGGTAAAGAGCTTGGAAAAGTCCTTCCATGACCTAGTGCGTGACTGTCAATTGGCACAGCTCCAAAATTTTCCTCTACTCGTTACATGGTGAATGAACTCCCTCCGTCACCACGGCACTGGAAGCTAATATTTTTCGATTGCAAGGTATCCTGACTCTATGAATTTTTCTCCATCTGTCCGCACCGTCGTTGTCCCAGCTGCTGGCATGGGTACTCGTTTCTTGCCTGCGACCAAGACGGTTCCCAAGGAATTGCTACCGGTTGTGGACACCCCTGGTATCGAGATGATTGCGGAAGAAGCTGCGGCGGCGGGGGCATCGAGGTTGGCCATTGTGACGTCGCCAAGCAAAGACGAAGTCATGCGCCACTTTGATGAATTCCCGGATCTTGTGGAGCTTCTCCTTGCCCGTGGCAAAGACGAGCAGGCGGCGAAGGTTGAGCGTGCCGCGGAGATCATTCATCCAGTTGCCGTAACCCAAGACAAGCCCTTGGGATTGGGACATGCAGTGGGGCTGGCCGAGTCCGTATTGGATGACGACGAAGACTACTTTGCCGTCATGCTTCCAGATGACGTCATTGAGCCGACTGCTGCCATGAGTGAAATGATTCGGGTGCGCCAGGAGCACGGCGGTTCCGTGTTGCTGGCGGTGGAAGTAGATCCCGCACACGTGTCCAGCTATGGAGTATTCGATATTGAGGCTACTGACGACGCCCGCGTGAAGAAGGTCGTAGGCATGGTAGAAAAGCCCGCGGTTGAGGATGCGCCGTCGAATTTGGTGGCTACGGGCCGCTACTTATTGGATCGGGCGATTTTCGACGCCCTTCGCCGCATCGAGCCAGGCAAGGGCGGGGAGCTGCAGCTTACCGACGCCATCGATCTGCTCATTTCCGAAGGCCACCCCGTCCACGTCGTGGTCCACGATGGCATCCGCCACGACCTCGGCAACCCAGCCGGCTTCATTCCCGCCAGCGTGGAGTTTGGTTTGCGTCATCCAAAGTACGGTCCGGCGCTGTTCCGGGATTTGGAAGCAATTATGGAAAAGTACCGACCGAAACTGCTTCAGTGATACTGGTGGAATTGGTTGGTTGCGGCAGGAAACTCGACGCCTAGTCTCGACTAGCGAAGTCTTGGCTTTGGAGCGCCGTGAATAAACCTACGATCCTTTTGATTGGGAACTTCAGCCGCCATTGAGGCTAAAAACATTTAGGTTTTCAGTTCATCGTTGCTCTAGTACTTCAATAAAACGGATAGAGTTGGTAAGAGTGCTGAAGACAGATCAACCTGGAAATGGAGAGTTCTGTGGCTAAAATTCTAGTGGTCGACGAATTAGAGAAGTCCGATGCTGGTTTGGTTTCGATGCGGATCAAATCGGATTCATTTGACGAGATGCTTTGGTTCCAACTTCCAGACGGCTTCGTTCCTCATTCTGATCAAGTCGCTGTCGCTGTGGGAGCAATATTTGGCAATCAATTCAGTGAAGTTAATTTTAATGAACCACTCACCGAATCCGTTGTATCCAAATTAAGTGCGGTCACCGGTGCGAAATGGAATGTTCCACGCTACATTTCGGAAGCTCCAGATTCTGGATCGGGAGAAGGAGTGGCGCTAAGTTTTAGTGGCGGATTTGATTCATTGGCAGCTCTATCCCTGTTGGGGGATTCAGCCCGACTAGTTTCTATCGATTTTGGCACCGGTTTTGAGCGTGAGCGCAAATATTACTCAAAGTTTGAAACCGCAATCATCGAAACTAATGCTCGAGAATTTGAAAGCTCTTGGACATTTATGGGTCTGGGTGTAATCCTTCTCCGAGAGTACTTTGAGGCTGACTACTTTTCGTTTGGTTCTATTTTTGAGGCTTCTCCTTGGCATTTTTTGCGGCGAAAAGATCCTATCAGGGAGCATCCTATTTTTCAAGCTGCAGGGCTTAAAGCAATTAACCCGGTTATGGGGTTGACGGAATTTGCGACAGCAAAGGTTGCTGCGACACAGTTTCCGGATACAATCGTCGATTCACTTTGCTCGTTGGCTTCGGTTAGAAGCGAAAAATTTTATCGTAAACTATTGATGCTAGACCTAGTCCAGGAGTCGGCCGGCATCGAAATCGCACGTGGGTCAATACCCGAACCCGGTTGGAAAAATCACTTGGAGCTTGGTCAAGCTTTCGCTGCCGATTTTCTATCACCTGGAATGACAAAATTTTTGGGCGAACCAGCAAGTAGTTGGATCGATGTTCCTGTAGCTTTTAAAAAGAAGTTTGAGTCTCTGACACTCGATTTTTATTGGCGGGAGAACCCGGAGTTGGTAGCGGATGCTCCTCCGAGTATCTCGAAACTGCTAGCCGGTCGAAAGGCTGAACTTGGTATTACTCCGTACAAGTCAACTGACTGGGACGAATTACGTGAAGTAATATCGTTCATGAATTTGTTCCACACCTTCCCCGGCCCGACATTCTAGGATGAACGGCAGCCCGTGCTCGGGAAAATGGAGTCGGTGACTCCGCTCCACCTCGGGTGAGATACCTGTTCGTTTACAAATCAGGTTTGTAGCTGGCGCCTGAAGTGTTGGGGCAGAGTTTCCATGAGTTGTGGTCAAATGAAATAGATTACAGAGAGGAATCTCTTAGCTCCGGCTTTGAAAAGTTCATGATGAAGGAGCCATGCTTTCACCGGCAGTCAAGGTAGGTAAGGCCTAGTGCGTAGGAAACTAGAATTTTAAAGCGCACGGTGGTATTTGGCTTCCTGACTCTGCACCACTTTACTGACGCCTAAACATACCAAAGCCTTGTAAGCGCTGGAGAAGCTTCGTCAGTCTGAAGCACAGTTGACTCCAGTTAGCTATCGCATGGCTGGGGTCCGTATCTCCGTGCAAGAGCTAGTGGGAACATGCAATGAGAGAAGAGAAGCTGAATTTCTATCCTCAAGTCTGAGTTGCTAATCAGTAGTAACCACAAGCTTTTGCATCTGTTGATATTTCTGGTCTTTGAGAAATTTTCTACGGTCGTATAGGTCTTCGATGTCTGAGATAGAAAAACACAGGAGCCGAGGCCGAAAGACACAGGGAGAGTTATTATCCATTGCGGTGATTCAGGATGATCCTTTCGGCCTGGGACATGCCGTTGGTTTGGCAGAGTTGATATTGGATGACGATGTAGGTTGTTCCGCAGGCATGCCTCCTGATGACGTTATGGAGCTCACCACCGCCGTGAGTTAGATGATTTGAGTGGGGAAGGAGCATGGCGGTTTGGTGTTAGCAGCAGTTGCGGGTGCTCCGACGAATTTGGTGGCTACGGGCTGCTACCTATTGGACCGCGCGATTTTCGAAGCCTCCGACGCATCGAGCCAGGCAAGGGAGGGGAGCTGCAGCTTACTGACGCCATCGATCCGCTTATCTCCGAAGTCCACCCCGTCCACGTCATAGTCCATGATGGCATCCGCCACGATCTTGGTAAACCGGTCGGCTTCATTCCCGCCAGCGTGGAATTCGGCCTCCGCCACCCGAATTACGGACCGGCATTGTTCCATGACTTGGAAGCGATTATGGAAAACTACCGGCTGGAGCGAGACTAGGCGTCGGAGAAGACAACGTCGGCCGCAGCCTCAACCTTGCCCATGAAATACCGCGAATGGGACTTCATTAGGGGCTCGAGTGAAGGCGAGGAAATGTGGGCAATCTCGGGTTCAGGATTGGGATAGAGGGGATTGGGGAGGCGTCGCTAAGCGCCCGCTCCTTTTATACCCCGGCCCAAACGAGCTCCCGTGGCGCGGCCAATGCTTGGCTGAGGCTGCGGATTTTCGATTCGCCGGCGTTGATTTTCTCTACGGACCAGAATCTCTCTGGGCGCAGGGCGGCAGCCTCATGGAAGGGCAATGCGCCGGTGCGGATGAAGGGGTTATGCAGGAGGCGGTGCTAAGCGACGTGCGGCAGTCAGGCCACAGCGTGTACCACTGCGCGGGCGAGCGTAGCGCGGACTGCGGCTCAAAAGTACTGGGGCGTTGTGGGCGGGGTGGAAAGGGGCGTCGGCAAGCGAGGCTGTAGCAGAGTACTCGATGGTGAGCGGAGCGAAGGCGGGGCGTCTGTGCGGCGCGGATGCTGCGAAAGTCGGACCCGCTAAAGGCCTAAAGGTCGCAAGACTACAGGCGCGACAAATGTTTGGGCCTATAAGTTTCTCCGTGGCCGGTGTGCTTTCTGTAGACGTATTTTGTTTAGTCTCATGCCTTACTCAGCGGGCGCTGGTAGCGTCTTATTACATACCGCTACCAGCAGGTACAGGAGGCCATATTCAATGGACGCGGATATTACCGAGCTGCTCGTATACGTCGGGCTGGTGCTTGTCGCGGTGCTCTTCTGGACCTATTACATCCTGGACGTGCGGAGGAATCCCCGATCAGAAGAGTGGTACGACGAAAGCGCCTGGGAAGGTGCAGCAAGTGATGGCGTCCTCTTCTATTATCCTTACTGCTCGCTAATTATGGGTGTTGGCGGTGTCCTAGGGTTGGTCGAAAGCATGAACCCTCCTGAGTTTGTCGGCTCAGTGCTGCGGGTTGTGTTCTTGACAGCTGTCTTTATCGGAGCTGTCGGGATGACGGGTGGTTTCGGGGTTCCACTTCCGTGGCCTTTTGTTCCGCGTTGGGTCGTTGACATTCGCAAAGCGAAACGTGCTCGAAGGCGCGAGCGTAGGGAAGCTAGGAAGAGGGGAGGGGAGGAGTAGGGGTGGCAGCTTTTCTGGGGGCTGAGTTCCGTTAGAAAATCTTCGCTATCACGCTGGAGGTCCTTTAGCCCAGTAGCAAATCAAACGAAGATAGTTTTAGATGTCGTGGAATCCAGCGATGACAAAGCATGAGGCGAGGACTAATTAAAGCGGTGATAGTGAGTACGCTCGTTGAGCATAGTTTCTTCGAAGGGGAGAAGATTGTCGAACTTCGAGAGTTTCTCCCACACCCGTCGTGATTCACCGCGATTCGTGAGGGCGTGAAGCTGCACGCAGCGGAGGAGCACTGCTTCAGTGGTGAAGACCGTTGCCGCCTGTCGTTTGCGTATGAGCTGTTTCGCTTCTTCGTCATCGATGATGATTGCTGTTTTTACAGTGGGATCGTCCTCAAGGAGTGCAAGACAATGTGCGATAGCGGTGTACTCGCCAAGGTTCTTCGCCATCCCGCCTTGGATTGTGTAACCAGGGCCAGAGAACAGATGGATGTGCTTCCATAGGCGGTCATAATCATCCGCGAGGACCTTTACGTGACCGTGTGTAACCAGGGAAATCCAGGTTTTAGAGCCGCTTTGGAACCTCGGAATTTCTAGCTTTCTTTCTACTTCGTCCTTAACAGCTTGCGGTACGTGAAGCTGTTCATCGCCCACGAACTTGAGAAGGAGATCCTGTTCGCCGGCGCAGATGAAATTGAGGAGCACGCTGGTATCGGCGAAAATGAATTTTCTAGTCATGCCGCGCCTATTCGTCAGAGAAGAAGTCTGCTAGATCAGCTTCGATATCATCGCTACCTGTGTGTTCGTTGTTGGATGGGCGCTGCTCATCACCCGTTGAATCGAGAACTTCCTCGATGTTGACTTGTTCGGCGAAGGCAACCGAAGGGAGAGCAACGAGTCCCTGGTCGTAGGCCTTGTAAGCATCAGCAACGAGCCTCTCAGAGGCGCGAGGCAACTTGGAAATCCTGGCAGCGTGGTCGTAGTTGGCTTTCCATCCAAATTGAGAGGCAAGCCGCTTAGTGGAGTAGTTTTTGAGTTCTTCTTTAGCGTCTTCCGAAATGACTCCGGCAGCGCAGAGTTGGATTGCTGCCACAGTGGGGGAGACCTGGAAGCTCTGGACGACGTCCGATAAGAGCTCCTCCTGGGGCGAAGTCTGGGACAGAGCGTGGAGTGCCTCCGTAGGGCACAGCACGCACCGTGCGAAAGTGTTCGCGCGTGTTTCGGAAGGATGAGTTGAATCGCAGCGCAGGGCAGCTCCGTCTTCTGTGATGTCACCGGCTATGATATGACCAATTTCGTGCGCCACAGTGAACCGTTGGCGATACGGATTGCTGCTCGTTCCAATCCCCACTGTTAAAGCACCCGAGGAGGGATCACGAAGAGTCAAGGCATCCAAGCCGCTCGGCAGTTCGAGGACAATGAAGTCCGCGTCGACCAGCTTCATGAGACCATTGATGTCATCGATCGGCTCGGTACCTAGCAGGTGTTCTTCTCGAAAACGGGTAGCTAGGTCAATGCCTTGCTGAGATGGGCTTTTCGATTTAGGCATTGAGGCCGTCCAAGTTCACACGCAGTTGAAGGAAAGGCAATAGCTGCTGTGTCGCAGTATCCACGCCAACGCCGTCCCCGCGGGCGGCAACGCGTACACGCTGGGAGAGCGGGATGGCGTCCACAAGCTCGGCGGCATCGATGCCCAAAGCCCACGCGAGGGCCATGATGTGGTGAAGAGTTGGCGTGGCTGTGCCCGTCTCCAAGCGTGCAAGAGTCGGCTGGGACAGAATGCCATCGGTCATGGCAGCAAGCTCTCGCTGGTTAAGATCGCGCAGTTGGCGCTGCGTACGGACGCGATCGCCAAAATCAGTAGGTATGTTCATGGTTGTACTCCTTGTTATCTTCGATTAAACGCGTGAATCAAGATTTAGTCAATGTGATTCAGGATCTCGGGGTTCCTGGGAGAGGAGCTTGTTAGGCGGGGTTAATTAAAGCTGAGCTAGTCCGTATATTTCCCGAATCGCCACACTCGCATGCGCTAAACGGAATCCGCTCCTGTTCAATGAGCAGCCTGCCCGCTCTGAAGGGGAAGCAGTAGGCGCTCTGCTCTTTGGTGCTCAGGTGGGGCGGCAATGGTGCCGGAGCAGTGGAGGGCGATGGTGGGAGGGGGCGTCGTAAAGCGTGGGCAACGCGTGGAAGGCTTGCTTCCCAGACTGAGCATGCGGGTACGGGTGTCCAGGAAGGCCCGCCGGAGTTAGGGTTGGCGCGCAGCCAGAACAGGCTCGCTGCTCATGGTTGTTTCGGGGAGCATAGGTGCGCTGACTGAATCCAATGGTTTCTACACTGCAGTAAGCCGGGGGGCTGCTTTCCTGTGGTTGGGCAAACTCGGTCCCGCGCCGTTTGGGTGAGCTGAAGGGCAAGGAGCTCGCACCGCGCAATGCAATTCTCTTGGTTTGTGCGGTGTTGTTGGGGACGGTGTAGGCAAGCATGGGTAGACCCAAGCAGTGCAAGCTAATGCAGTCGAGCTAGTTAATGGTGGAATCATCTGCGCTGTCTTAGGTCGGATCCTCCGTAGCGCAGTTAAGCTCACCTCCCTCCATGGAGTAGCGGGAATGAGACTCCTAGAGGAACAATAGGGATACGCACGCAATGCTTGAAATAGTCTTTCGTAAAAGTCGCGGAAACGGGACTCTTCATTTTGCAGCCCCGTACTTAAGGGGGTGGAAGCAATATTGGGGTTTCGATGCCCAGTAGGTGGCGTACTTTGGCGCTTCGCGTTTGGTTTTCCATCAACATTTCCCGGCGCTAGTAAGCGACCTCGACTTCTCCTACCGACGTCCGCGAATCCCGAGCGTGAATAAGTGTAGCTCTAGTAGAGATCGTTGACTGTTTCGTCTAGAACATTGTCATAAGAAACGCCTACTGTTCCTACGCTTGGCCGGATTCCTGGGTCATTCGGTTTTGAGTTCTTTTACCTGGGAGTAGAGCTGGCGCAGGGCCGCATCGGATATGTCGATGATCGGTTCATACATGAACGCGTTGACGTGGATGTTCTCTGATGTCATGAGGGAGACGCGCTCGAGTATTTCTTGGATTTCAGCGGTGCCCAGATTTCGGTTTTTGAACTTTTTACGCAGCTTTTCTGTTTGGTTTTTCGTGATCGTATCGGTAAACGACGGATCGTTGATTTCGGATATCATATATTTTTCCGCAAGGATTCGAATGGCGATGGACAGTACGATCTTGTTTTCGAAGTTGATACCTTCATCAGCATTGACGGCCTGTTCGGCTTGCCTTGTTAATAGCTCCATCACAGGTTCTTGTGGGGAACTCCAGGCTTTTCCTTGCTGACTATGGAAAGTTTTCTTAAAGATTTTGTCGAGGTCCTCATTCGTGATTGAAGCGGAGTCGCTCTTCCAATGGAGGAGCGATGTGAGGGTAGTGTAGTCCTCATCTTTTTCTCCTGTGGTGTATTCAATAATGTTTCGTACAAATGGGATTGATGCTATGCGCTGCATGCCACTGCTGAAGAATTGCCCTTTGAGCTTCTTGGTGAACGGATTTCTAATGTATTCTGCCTTGTTGAGGGTTACACCTGTTTCGCCTTTTTGGGCCATAAAGCACTGCCCATAATTGGCAACTCCTCGGCCAAGCACAGTGCGCAAAAAGTCAAAGTTATGTGTCAGGAGTATGAGCTTGAAGTTTTCGCATTCTGTCATCTCCTTGAGATACTGGATAATGGCGTATTTGTTCTTATAATCGAACGAGTCAGCAAGATCATCGATAACAAAAAGCGTCTCCCGACCTGCGAGCTTTCGGGCCTCTACCTCGAATAGCACATTGAGGATGTAGAGAGCCTTTTTCTCTCCGTTGCTGAGTACTTTAAGTAGGTCTTCCCTCTCAACGCCGGTGGTCACTTCATCCTCTTTGAACTCGAAAGTAAGCTCCAAGACAGATTCTTGGCCGAGGATGACGCGGCTTCTATTTTTTGCACTGAGTTGGAACGGCACAAAGAATCGGTCATTGAAGATCTCGATAACTTTTTCCCACTGGGTGCTTTCTTCTGCTGCTTGCTTTTCAATCGCTCGGCGACGCTTTTCCGTGTCCTCGATGCAGGTTACTAGCGCTTCTAAAAGGTGTTCTTGCTCCTTCAGATACGATACCCAAACCTTTTGTTGGAAAGCCTCGACGTTTGCCAACTCTGGCAGTAGTTCCACTCGGCTCGCAATGAAGTCGAAGAAGCGACGAGTGTCTACGTTTTTCTGTAGAGCTTTTTCAACTGTATTGAGCTTTTTTCGCAGCGAATCGTCGTCGGTAATTTTCCTCTTCTCGTCAGCGACAAGCTTTTCCAGGTCGCTAGCGCTCGATATTTCGCGCAGCTCACCTTCTCCGTGTAGGCGCAGAGAATGCCCCGCGTTGAAAAAGTCATTCTTGTTTAGACTTTTTGTCACGTTTTCCGCATTGTATAGAGAAAATGATTCTCTACTGAAGAACTCGGATTCGTCGAGGAGTTCGTTGAGGCGCTCGACATATTGAGCTAGTGTTGACCGGACCTTGGGATCCTGAAGGATCGCAACGACCTTTTCGTTGAAGATAGTGTCGTGTGGAAGGTCAGCCCATTGCGGTTCTTCCAACTGCGCAACTTCTTGGTTGATGCGCAGCACGGCGTCGAAGAATCTGTCGTCTTCTTGAGTAAATACTCGTGACACTGTGCTAACGATGTCTTGCTTAGTCTTTGAATGCTCTTTCAAAGCGGCGACAAGATTGTTGCGTGCCTCAATGAGTCCAACCTGGAGGTCTTCGTATTCCTTTCGAAGTCCCGCGTTCACTAGAAGAGTCGAGGTCAACTCGGTTGGTTGTAGTTCTTCATCATAGGAAGGCACAACCACCACATGGCTAGGATCAAGTTCCTTACCTTCTTCATCGTTAATGGAGCGCTCAGTCTGGCGGTCTGGGAAAACATGGTCAATGGTGGCTTCACCATTGGAAAAATCCGTGAGGGTTCGCGCGAAAGAGGTCTTCATTGTTCCATTAGGCGCGTATATCGCAACAGCCTTTCCGCTATCGAATGTAAATTCCGAGTTTAGCTCACGGATGCCGTGACAGTTTTTCAGCGTGACATTGATCTTCCTCATGCTAGCTAGGTTAGTCTGCATGAGGTGATCGGTGCGAGATGGAAATTTTCGGTAATCGCTGAAGTAATCCTTCAACGAGCTTTATTGAACTTTCGTCCTTAATTGATGCTTGCCTGCGTGGCGATAGCTCAGCTGCGACGAGTGTAGGACTTGTTTTCCAATTTATTCTTATTGGCTGGAAGCATCTTCCGCGTCGACGGTAGCCTTGCGGGATTCAGCGATAGATTCTTCAAGCGCCCTAATGAGTCGGTGCGTTAGCGATACCCAGGAAGGTGTCGCTGGTTAGCGGTGTTTTCTTGGTCAACGGGGAATCAACGGCTTGGTGCTCCACGATGAGGGCGAGTAGAGCGAAGGACAGGGCCTTGGGGGACGCTCCTAACTACAGGAGTGGAGCCGATGAGTACGGTGATGAGGGTGCTGACCTGCCCCCCAACCCATTTCTGGTGTAGTGGAGTGCTGACAATGGCGGTACAGCGAGGACGTCTGCGGGGCGAGGATACTGCGGAAGTCTGAGACGGCTAAAGAAAGACGCCTCAAGGTCGCACGGCTGCAAGCATCACAAATGGCTGGTCCTATAAAGCGTTCTTGGCTTAGGTGCTTGCCCTCATCCATATTTCGTCCTATTCCTTATCTCAGCAGGGAGCGTGTCAAGTTGTTTGTGTGTGGCTAGGTTTATAGATACTTATCGAAGCCTGATTCTTAGCGGTCGTGGAAACACCTGACATGGTTTGGGACGTTTGGGGCGGCTCTGCAGACAGGTGAACTGAACCTTGGACGTTGGGATGCGGAAACTGGGGACTGCTTCCGGGGTGCACTCCAAAGCCACGGGAGTGTGTTTAGAGGTGAGACCACAAGAACACCCAGCTGCGTGCAGCGAGTCCGCTGAGATGGCTGGGCCTTGTCATGGGCCTTCCTCGTTCTTGCTGGCAGGTTGAGGGTTGGGGAATTCGGGGCGTCGGCAAGCGGCTCTAAGGCGCCACAGATAGAAGGCGTGGTATAGGCTTTATTTAATTCTTATTCCTTTACTGAAAGGCTGCGCGCCATGGCCAAAAAGACCTCCATTGAGTCTGCCGCAATCTCGTTTAACCCTGAGGATGATGGCTCCTTTTCCTGCGAGCTGCGTTCCAATCTTGGCCGGTTTGTACGTGTTGCGCGCCGTGGTGATGTTCAGTCGCCTGAGGTAGAGGGTGATGCCGAGCTGACTGGCTCGCCGGCGATTGTTGATGCACTGTGGCTTGCAGCGGTGGGGCAGAAGGAGTCGGATGACTTGGAGGCCCAACTTCCGGCAGCCGTGGCTGCGGTCCAGGAAGACTTCAATTTCCACAACGAGTTTATTAGCCCGGCTGATCAGAGGGACTTTGCGGCAAAGGCGGTAAAGCGTGCGGTCAAGCGCCAAGAGGGAGAGGTCCAAGAGCTTAGGGAGCAAGCTATTGCTTCTGCAAAGTTGGCTACCACTTTGGCCGAGCTTATGGACACGCTTAGTGACGCCACCGAGGCAGGCTGGTGCTCCCGCTGCCTAACCAAATCCACCCACCGGAAATCCAAGACTAAATCTCTGTACGTGTGCGAGAACTGCGGCTCGGCGACGTCCCATTGCACCGTGCCCCAGTGCGATAACTTCGCCGCCGCCGGCCTCGGTCTGGTGGCTTTGCCGACAGTGTGTGCAGAACACCTTCACCAAGTCCCTGATTTTGAGCGCCTCGACCATCGCATTGCTGACCTCACTCAGTGGCGCGAGCTCCGCGAATTTAAGGCAGCCAATGTTGGTCGTGCAGCCAAGTTTGCCGCTGCTGGCGCCACCGCTCTAATTCTCGGAGGCGCCGGTGGATGGTTTGCCGCACCGATGTTGGGCAGCGCTTATGGGACCACAATTCTTGGGCTATCTGGCGCTGCCGCCCACAATGCTGGTCTGGCAGCGCTCGGCTTCGGCTCCTTGGCTTCTGGTGGTTTAGGTATGGCTGGCGGCAGTCTAGTCGTCACCGCTGCTGGTGGATTGCTTGGCTCTGCCTACGGAGTAAAGGCGCTTAACTCTTATGTTGGCGAGGATGACTCCTTTGATATTCAGTGCGTCCGCAAGGGGAGCGGTACGCCCGTTTTGATTGCACGTGGTTTTACCACTGAGAAGAAGCTCGATTGGCGTACAGAAGTTAAGGCGGTCGAAGCCGCCTACCCTGATTCTCCGATATACCTTGTGACGTGGGGAAGCAAGGAACTGCTGGAGCTTTCTGGGTTCTTGTCCCCAGGAGCCGGCCTCGCTGGAGGGGCTGTTCTCAAGGGCATGGTCAAGCACGCTAGCAAGAAGCTGGCGAAGAAAGCAGCGCCTGCCGGCTTGGCGCTAGGCGCCCTGGACTTGGTCAAGAACCCGTGGACGGTTGCGGTTAACCGTGCAAATAAGACAGCAATGACGCTCGCCGCAATTATTCAGCGCACCAACCTAGAATCCGTGATACTCGTAGGCCACAGTTTGGGCGGCCGCGTCATGCTCAACCTTGCTACTGCGCTAGCAGGCGCTGCCGGGACCGAAAATGAAGTGCGCGTTGAAGCCGTGCATCTTCTAGGTGCGGCCATTGGTCAAGATACGACGTGGGATTCAGTTGGGGAAGCTCTTTCTGGTGTTGTCCACAACTACCATTCCCAGAATGACAGGGTTCTAGGATATCTATATCCTGCAGCGATGGGCGGCAGGAAGGCGATCGGGTTCGAGGGCCTGGACGCCTCGTTTGCGGTCAATCACGACGTGAGCGATGCCGTTAAATCGCATTCTGCCTACTACGAGAATGTGGAGTTAATTAGCGCCTTCTAAGACCAAGCCGTGGACTGCTGCCTACGCGATAACCACCGGCAACAAAAGCACCATTTCTATGCTCCACACTAGGTGCAGTGTGGTGGCGGAGATGAGGCTGGTCGGCACGGTGGGCTTCTAATGCGTCGATGCCGCCGATAAGGACGGAGGCAACGAGCAGGAGGGGAGTACCCATTGTGGCGGTGACGGCGATGTAGAGCGCTAGTTGGGGGAGGATGGCGGGTTGGGGGAGAGGACGTCGGCAGGCTGGCGGCGGGCAACGTCGCGGAAGAATAGCTCTTCGCCTACGCCGTTGATCACCAGCGTGGTTAGGGTAATGGGCGCGCTGCCGTGGCGCATATTATCTAGGAGGTTGCTAACCAGTCCGGCTTGGAGTGGTATCTGGCGTACGTCGATCCCGCCGAAGGTAAGCAGAACTATGAGAACGACCTCCGATGCGATGCTGCAGGCCAGCTCGTGTGGCCAAGCACCAGGCCGTTGGTCGCGTTGTTTTCCATTTGGTTGGCACTACCACTCTTCTCGGGAGGGAGATTGCCTCTGCGCGTTGGTGCAGTTAAGTAGTGAACGTAGAAACCCTAATTGTTAAAAAGCGCCGACTATATAAATTGGGCGTTCTGTCCCGCGCCCCTATTGATCAATATCCGGTTTTTCAATAGGGGTGCATTAGTGGAGTTTCCTCAGGCTACGGTTGGCCTGTAGGCAGGCTGAGTCCCTGACTTTTTCTTTTGGTCAATGTGCTCTACCCATTGTTAAAACAGATACATGCGAAGAGTGTTCGAGCACGTATTTAGACGAGGAAAGCCAAGGAAAAATTCATTTGCCGAGTACGAGCAATATTTTCCATTGAGGGGCCTTGGAGTCCATTGTGAGGCCGTCGCCCATACCGTTAACGAGATTGCATGCTCTCCTAGGCTTCTTACAGCAGAAGAGGCAGATTCTCTCGATATTGAATTTGAGTCGAAGATTCGTGGTGCCCAGAAATGGGAAATATCCCGTCTAGCTGATGACCTGTCTGCGGCTTCGCTGCAAACCGCAGGTGGAATCTTGCATTCTCTTGGTCTGCTCCTGAACTCTGATATTCGCTACCCGCTTACGCCATCAATACTTGCAAGGTCCGCTTTGGAGAACTCAGCATTGGTGATGTATCTGAATGAGGACGCAGATCCATGGATCAGGACTGTACGTGCAGTCAATGTTGTTGTTAACGGCTACGAAAACTCGGGTGGCAGGAATAATGCGTCACCCTACAGCGAAGCGACAGCAGATCACATAAAGATAAAGCAGGCATTCGCTTCTCAGGGGTATGGGAAATCGCAGAAACTCTTGAACTACACAGATTTGGTAGCGGAATATTTCGACGGCTTCCAGGGCGGAGAAATGTACAGCCGGTTCAATCGGTCCGTGCATCATAATGTGGTGAGACAAATTGAGCTCGCATTAGCTCAAGACAGAGATGAGCGTCAGAATGCAGTCGAAACCTTTGAAATTGCTATTCGGGCTGCAATTGCGGTCGGCGCAGCGGCATTTAGCCTTCAAGAGTTTAGACACTGCAGCGGTATCGATGTCGACCCGATCCATGCCTTAAGAGATGTCTTTGAGGACTGGAACTCTTATCTCGACCGCCTGGGTAAGCAAGGATTTGTTGACTAGCTCCGTCAGCACGCATGTAACTCGTCATGATGCTCCTATAGAGCTGCTATTGACTCTAAAGGGGGTGGTAGGGCATAATCCTTAGCAGGAGCAGCCCTACATCATGTACAGCTGCTCGACCCTCACCGAGGCTACCGGCAGGTGAGGGTCATTTTATTGTGAATTCCGGTTCGGCTTCGCGAATCATCGTTTCGGAGTTACCTCTAGAATTTCGCAATTCTCTTCCAAGTATTTTTGGTATAGAAATGTGCTTTGTCCTCCGTGGGTAAAAGTGCGCCTGTATGTAAAAGCGACGAGGTCCGGTATCCAAAGGCAAGTTTCATCGACAGGGCTAACCCATGCCAAACTGATCCCAGAGTGCAGTAACTTTTTCTTGCGCATGCGCTTGAGGGTATTTCTGTCTTTATCGTTATCTGACTGAGAGTGGCGTGCTTCGAAAATTATGCCTTTCAGAGAAGGCTCATTCTTAGTGAGTGCAGTAACGAGCAGTTCAAGGCAATCTTGACGAGCATGCTCAATATCCTGATTTCGTTGCAGTGGTCGAAGGCAGGCTATATATTGTAAATCCTCAAAGTCATCGCATAACTTGAGCATTTCTTCGACTTTCTTCCGGCCATCACAACTGCGCATCGATTCGGTCGTATGCCAATAGTTCGACTGTGCAGTCTCCCTGAGGAGGCTCCGAGTGTTACCAAGGTGTTCGAATTTGATGGCCGTGCCGACCAAGATATAGAAAGATTCTGAAAAGTCCTCCTCCGGTGTAACGTAGCTTTCGTCGATGAAGGCAATGATGTCATCAGGTTTCGAGCGTTGGAAAATACGTAATAGGGAAGGGTGAATCCGGTCTGGCAATGGCGTCTCCAAATGAAAGATTGAATTATATGTTCGAATACTAGCTAAGCATATGTATCAGGGCCAGACAATGTTGAGAGCTAATTTGTGGAACGGTTCCGAGCTCAATTATGCGACAGCCGAGCCATTCGGTTTCCGGGCGTGATTTTAAACGTTAGATCAATCTAATTTGTGGTGGACAGCATCGCTCGCGTGTGTGAAAGGGATTCGCTCTTGCTCAATTCGCAGCCTGCCCTCGGTGAAGAGTAGACGGTAGGCTTCCTGTTCTTCGGTGGTGAGGTGAGTGAGCGTGGCTGAACCGTCGCCTGGGTCAGGGACAGCGAGGTGCTTAAACGCAGTTACGGTAGCAGTATCCATGAGCAGAGATGCGGTGTGGGGGAAGCGGGCGCGCACGGCGTTGAGAATGCTGAAGCCCGCAGCGTCGAGATCACCCCAGTAGGTGATTTCGGATTGGTGGAGCCAGTTGAGGGCGTGGAGCTGATGCGCTGCGGTGCCGGAACCCAAGACGGCAATGGTGGGCGGGGCGGCGTCCGAAAGCACAGGCAAAGCCAGAAAGGTTTGCTTATTTTCCACGATGAGCACTCGCGGTGGCCTGGTGGGGAAGAGGGATGCGGCGTGGGAGAGCGGAATCTCGAGGTCGGACACTGCCGGGGCGTGGTTGAGATAGCGAAAGCGAATACGGGCGTCGCTGCGGCGCAGTCCTAGTTCAGTGATGCCGAAAGGAGAAAGCAGGGTTAGCAGCAGGCGCCGGTGGGACCCGATCCATTTGCCATCAACGCCCTCTACGGGGACGGCGCGTTCCCACTCGCCGGAACCGGGATGGGTGAGCAACCAGTTCAAACACGGTCCCAAGCAATGCAGGTCGTAGGCGCTTAAGTCTTTCCACTGCTTGTAAGCACGGTGAACGGTGTGAGCGAAGTCAGGGTGCTCGGGGAAAATCGAGGCGATCTTTTGAGCTCTTTGAACCGCATGCGAGTATGTTGTGGCCATGCCTGCTGCGGAAGCGATGCGTTCAGGGCCATCAATTACCACGCGTACAGGCACGGAATTGGTGCCCAGCCCAGTACGCGACCAATTGCGGGACTCGTAGATAACCTCTTCCTGGTGCGGCCAGCGCTGCCAGGCGCGGATGAATTCTTGGGTCATTGGTAAATCGCGTTTGGCGGTGGCTGCCGTCGGTGGATGTAGCGGCCAGTCCAAACGGAGGGAATCCGGCGAAGATAGCGCCTCCGCAAAGTGGTTGCGCAAGTGCTTTGCCGCATGTGCTTGTAGGTCTTTAGGAATCCGCATTGGGGTCCTCCTGGGGATACGAGGCGGCGTCGATAAGTGAATAGCCTGTGCGTGCCTGTGGACGGCCATTAATGATGGGCTCGTCGTAGTTGACCACGATGGTGCCGTCGACGTAGGGCGATAATGTCTGAATCAGCTTGAATGGCGTTGCCAAAATCATGTGGAAACCAAACGATTCAAACACAGACATTGCCGTGCGGGTAAAGGCTGGATCCGCGCGGTCAAAAGCTTCGTCCAAAATGATGGAACCATAGGTGGGAACATCCTGATCCGGCTCCGCTAACCGGAAACGCAGGGCCGCAGCCAGGCAGAAGAAAACTAACTTTTGTGCCTGGCCACCAGAGAGGGAAGCAGAATCCTGATAAGTATTGGCGGTTGTTCCATCGGGGTAGCATTCGCGGCCGATGAAGCTTACGTGTTTTCGGGTATCAAGAACCAGGTTGCGCCAACGAATATCTTCCGGTTGGGTTGAACCCAAGCGGCTGAGAATTTTATCCAAAGCATGGTAGCGCCGCAACGCCGCTTCCGGCTCATCTGCGCTGATCTCGGCCAGGCTATGCGAAGTCGCGGAATCTAGATCTCGCTGGAAATCCTGTACTACCTGGCCGCGAGCGTCTTTCACATCAATTCGCAAGATACGGTCGCCATTAAAGGGTGAGCGCTCCAGCGACTTATTGATAAATTCCATACGCAGCTCGATATCGCTGCGAGCGTGGCGCAACGAAGAAGCAAGGTGAGACAGATTTTGCACCGTTGTTCCATTAAGTAGTTCCAAGAACTGAGCACGGAAATCGGCAAGGCGATCGGCCCGAAGGAACTTCAACTTTTCGATGCCCTCACCGGCAAAGTTTGCCTGTGGCTGTAAATCCGCAGATTCCGCTGGCCACTGAGACAAGTATGTGTGGAGAACGGAGACAATTTTGGCATTTATCTCCTCGATGTTTCGTGCAGCCGCGCGGGATGTATCGTGCAGGTTGTTTTGTACTGCATCGCGCCGGGAATCGATGTCATCGATGGAAAGCTTGCGCCTTCCGTTGTGGAGGGCCTCTTTGACCTCCTTGGCTATAGCTTCGTCAGCTATGGTAGGTACGGTGCCGATGTTCTGGCGACGCTGTGTGGAGCGCTGGAGATCGCCCTCAATGCTTCCAAGGTGCTTTTGGGATTGCTTAAGGCGGGCACGGGCTGCAGCTAGCCTATCCTTTGCTCGATTGTGCGCGGCATGTAGGGCTTTCGCCTCGGGTGACGAGGCAAGAGAATCATATTGCCGTTGCAGATCTCGTTTGCGAGTTTCTGCAGATGCGGTATCAATATCCTGAAACTTAGTCTCTAACACCAGTTTCGCTTTATCGCGTTGAGTGCGCAGGATATCCATTTTTCGGTTTAAGTCTTGAACTAGCTTGGCGGTGGCACTGGCATGGGCTTTTGCTTCATCGAGTTGCGTGCGCAGCAGCTCAATCTTGGCGTCATTGGTAGAGCCCACCCGGTACCAGCTGGTGCCGGAAAAACGCCTGCGGTCGTCTTTAATAAAGCGGGTAGACCCATCTTTATCCTTAGGGCGGCTTTCCAAGCCATCGCGAGTAACGGCTGGGGTCTTAGTTACCTGTTCGAGAGCTGCGACTGAACTGACACATTCATAGTTAAATCGGCGTGAAATATGATGGCGGACCCACGGTGCCATAGGGTGGTCTTGGAAATCCAGCTTGTGAATGAGTTGTTGTGGGCTACGCGCAGTTGCTGGTGCGGGTGCAAACTCAGGGATGGTGCGGTATTCGAGCCGAGTCCCCACGTCCCGAGAATTGACCCACTGATTAATCGCTTTCTGTGCGCTTTCCGGAACCAGCAGGGTAGCAGCAAACCCGTGAAGAAGCTTTTGGAGGACCGGCTCCCATTCCTTCTGTTGCGGACTAATATCCATGAGCTCACCAGCAAAGGGAAGTTCTGACTCGGCGTACCCCGTATCGTGAGCGAGCTGGGACCGTAGCTCTACCAATGCTCTATCTATGTTGGTGTTTCGCGAACCGAAAGAAGCCAGTTCGCTTTTCAGAGTGGCAAACGTTGTCGCGGCGTCGCGAGCAGCTACTCCAGCCTCTTGCTGCTGATTGATGAGTTTGGCAGAGTCAGCTTCAAAGTCCGCGATGCGCAACTTCGCATTAGCCTGAAGTTCCGCAAAGCCATGCGGATTGAACTCATAATTGTCGGTCCACCGGCCGGCGGCAGCGGCCAAGCGCCGGAATTCTTTGGAGCGGTGCTCGATTTCTTTTTCAGCAGTCTCCATTTTTGCGCTTAGGGCATCGAGCTCGCCGGCACTAAGTTGAGACACAGCCACTGCTGCTAACCGCTCCGCCTCGTCGAGGTGTTTGACCTCATCCTCGAGAGACTCGGCATCTGATTGAGCCTCAGCCAATTGCGCGTTTAGTGCTCTGATTTGATAGTCCAATTCCTCCGCCACCATGCGAGCTCGGACCGCTGGTAGCGCTTCACTCATGGCCTCGGCCTTGTGCTTGGCAGATTCTGCAACATCTCGCTGCGCATGCAGACGGGGAAGGGGAGCGAGTGTGTCAATCTGTGCTTTGACATCCTCCACCCGCAGGTAAGCTTGGCGGAGGTCCTCGAATTGCTCCACAGCTTCATCGGCTCGCTCGAAAGTAGAGGGCTTGTCCAGCATGTAGCCTCGGAAGAGCTGATCCAGGCTGGACAGGGACTTAGCGGATTGAGTGCGGTGCAGGAGCACCTGGCCTAGTTCGCTTTTGATCCCAAGGCGCTTACGAAAGCGATCTGCGAACGTACTATACGTCTGTGTGAAAGATGCCCCTGGTCCCTTATATAAAGCTTTAATCTTGCGGGTATCTAGGCTCCGCGTGAGCAGCGAACTCAGCTTATCGATGTCCTCGTCTCCCTGCACCACTCCGTACAGCTTCTTAACCTGGCTCACGGAATTTTCACCGCCATTGAGGCGGAAAATGGCGATGAGGGTATGTTGCTTTCCAACTCCGTTATCGTAGGTCAGCGCCACAATTGAATTCGTTGCGCCTGTTCGCAGGTACTCGGGAGCAATCTCACCCGTCTGTGTATTTTCCTGTTGCCGCCATGCACCACGCACATAGGATACGAGATTGCGACCATCATGCCGCCCAAGGTCCTGTTGCGATGCCGCGTTAAATTTCAGATCTTTCTGCGGTACTAACACCGCCGACATTGCATCCAATAAGGTAGATTTGCCGGAACCGGATCCGCCGGTGATTAGGAAACCCTTTCTAGCTACGGGGATGGAAAAGTATCCGTGAAATGTGCCCCAGTTAATTAGTTGGACGCGGCTTATCCGGTATTGACCTGGGTAAATATTAGTCATTGGAATCATCCTCTTGGCCATTTCCTGTCTCCGCTAGGCGGGCGTACTCGTCCCGGATGGCGGTAACTGTGGCGGAATCGAAAAGCTGGCGTAATACGGGTGAAACCTCAAACCGGCCTTCAGTCTCAGTAGCGCTTAACAGGGAATATTCATTGCGGATGCGTTTGATTGCTGCATTGAAGCGATTATTGAATCCGGCCTCGTCTCGGTTATCAACCGCGCGGACGTACCCGATTCCCTCTCGCAGGTCTTCCACGTCCACGATTACACGTTCGCCAGGTAGCGCCAGCCCCAGTTCTTGGCGAAGGTTTAACAAGATGGCTGTGTCGATGTGCTTGAGCTTATCCGTGCGCAGCACCTGCGGAATAGCTAACGTTTCTTCTTCCACCATTCGGGTGAAGGCGAATCCTTCTGCTTCATCGATAACGAGCTCGAGAAATAACTCGTGCAGTCTAGCCCGCAGGTTTTCTTCGTCTGAAATGATCGCAGCCCACAAGACAGGTTCCTTCTGTGCTCGAATAAGTGGTCCTTTTAGCAGCTGTACCAACGCGCGGCGTGAGTTATACGTCAGCGTTCCTTTATCGCTATTCCAAAGCGGCGGTTCATGCTCGGAATCGACGCGGTGATTAAGTGCAGCGGTCACAATAGCTCCTCAATGGTGGTGCGGTCGAAATACATAGTGGGAATGAAGGCGGCGCGTGTTGTGCCGTTTTCTTCGGTCCAAAAGACCTTCTCCGTGGAATTTCTCAAGTCAGGCAGGGGGTGCTGATCCGCAATGTGCACCAAACCCACTACACTAGCTAAGCCTTGCGTGGCAGGGTAGGCCTGCAATACTTGGCCAATGGTGCACGGGCCCGCCTTACCGACGGCCTTTCGAATCATCTCGTGCAACTCTTCAAAGTCAATCTCTGATTCGCGCACTAGCTCGAGTAATGCTTCTGCGTTTTCCTCGCCTGGCTGGAACGCCTCAGGTGATTCCTCCACTACCTCTCGACCTGGGTTGGCTAAGCGAATGCGTGAAACGGAGTGGATGGACATACCGATGCGCTGCAGCGGCGTCTCCATTCGGTGAAAGGCCTTGAGCTCAGAGTTTTGTGCGGCATCAATGGCCATACCGCGCGCCTCTCTTAGGAGCTCAATCATGCGCCTGTCTTCTGCGAATTGCTCTGAGGAAACGTAGTTGCGCAAGCTACGAGCCAAGCCAGTCATCGTCTGGTTGACATCGAAACTCGTGTCTTCCATATCACGGAAAAGATTTCGCAGGTGCTGCCGCATTTCTGGCGCCAGCTCCTGGCCGGTATCGCTTTCTAAAACTTCTTTTATCCACTGGTCCAACCATGCACTGCGTTCCCTATCCATAAGGAGGGAATAGAATCCGCGGAAACTGCGTCCAGCCTCAGATTCAGCAATATGGTCCACGCCGGTGAAGATCTCTTCGAGCACATCGCCGCGGTATCCCTCTGGGTCTAATAACTGCCGGCGTAGTTGATGATTGAGGGCCTCAAGTTCGTGGCGCACTCGGGCGAAATCGCTCGGTACGGCCGTTGCCATATTAAGCACGTCTTGTACACGTTCTTCTGTCTCTGCTGAGGTTAAGGATTCGAACTGTCCTAAACGTGCCTTTTCAATTTCCTGGTCAATGCGGTTCCGTTCTGCCTCGAGACTGCCAACGCGACTGGCGATATCCTTATTCGTGTCCCTTGCTAACCGTTGTAGGGCCGAGCTAATGGATTCCACCCGTGATGCTGTGACGGCAGATACTGGTGACTCCCACCGCTCGATGGCCTCTAGAGCAGAAAGCGCGTCTTCGCTTGGTTCCAACGTTTCGCCGTGTGAACTTTTACCTGACTTTCTCACCAACCATCCTGCTTTTACCCAGTCAGTGCAATAACTCTGGGGCGTACGGGGCATGGCAAAATCGTTGGCAATAACCTCAAAATCAGTGACCATCAACTCGTATACCTCGGCCGCTGGCCGTGCTCGGGTACCGCGGGGGAAGTACTCTGCAATCAGCGCCAAAATTACCGGCGCGTTATCAGCCGCAAGCAGTCGAACCGCCGCAGAATCGTGCATTAACCGTCGCAGTGAGAGGGCCCTAGCTTCAACAGACATGACTCGATTTTGACAGCTGTGGCGGACATGTGCAGTGGTGTCTGGTTCATTTATTCGATTTTTGGGTTTCCGAGTAGGGGTATAAAGAGGATCCGTGCGCGACATGTGGCGGTATTCGCCGTGCCGGTGACAGGTCATTTAGCCCGTCCGAATCGTCGGCGATGTGGACGACTCCAATCAAGTACCGGGAATTGGATTTTTCACCGACGCCAAAGACGGAGCAGAGTTGTGGGCGACCTCTGTATCGGGATCGCTGCTCTCAGCTTCACGGAGGAATCTATAGTTCACAGCTTGAGCAGAGTCAGGGTATTGCGTGATATAGGATTCGCCTGATTTTCGTTTGTAAAAGATGATGAAACCAGTCATAATTCGGCTTTCTCAAAGTACGGATTAACTTATCTAAGCAAGCCCAATGATTTTGAGTATCCCGCAGATAGTGTCGGCTGTATTCAAGACTCCGTTATTTCAAGTGGGGTTGCCCGCAAATCGTGGACACGTAGTGGGGCTACCTAGTGCTTAGGCAGCTATTTCTTTTCTACTGGTGGTT